>JBAYQE010000121.1:0-6270 GCA_041677345.1 Thiohalomonadaceae bacterium | reverse complement strand
GGCGAGGAACCGAACCATGCGCGTTTCCCTCACGGCAATACTGTGCCTCCTGCTGGCCGCTGCCGCGGATGCGCGGGCGGCACTGCTCTCGGGCGAATGGGTGAACGTCGACCAAGCGCTGGAGGAGGACCTCTATGCAGCCGGGCGCGATGTGCGCATCGGCGCACGCGTGGAGGGTGATGTGACGGCCGCGGGTATGGACGTGCGCATCGAGGGTATCGTGGGAGACGATGTAAACGCCGCGGCCGAGCATGTGAGTGTACGCGCACCGGTGGCGGACGACCTGCGTGCCGCGGCACGGCGCGTGGACATCGCCGCCGATGTGGGTGACCACGTGGTCGCGGCCGGCGACACCGTGCACGTGGCCGAGGACGTGAGCATCGGTGGTTTCGCCTGGCTCGCCGGGCGTGATGTGCGAGTGCTCGGCCGTATCGGCAAGGAACTGCGCGTCGCGGCAGAACGTGTCGTTCTGGGCGGTGAGGTCGCAGGGGACGTGGAGATCACCGCCGAGCACATCGAGCTGCTGCCGGGGACGCGCATCGGCGGAAACTTCCTCTGGCACAGCCGCGAGCGGCCCAGGGTGGCGGACGATGCCAGCGTGGACGGTCGCGTGATCGAGCGCCCGCTACGCGAGCGTCCCTCCCGGCGCGGCACTTGGGTTCTCGGGGCCGTGTTCATGGCGCTCGTGCTGCTGGTCACCGGCGCAGTGCTGCTGCTGGTGTTCCCGCGTTGCTTCGCCGGTGCAGCGGCCGGTACACACGCACGTCCGGGCAAGACCCTTGTACTCGGTCTGGCCGTGTTCGCCGCAGCCCCGGTGGTTGCTATCCTGCTGCTGGTCACGGGTATCGGCTGGCTGCTTGGCTTGCTGGTACTGCTCGCCTATCTGGTGAGCCTGCCGGTCGCGTGGTTCGTGGCGGCGTTCACCCTGGGTAGCCTGGTGCTGCCGGGCGCACGCGAACCCCAAGGCCTGCGCCGCTGGGTGCCCTGGCTGGCACTGCTCCTGGGTAGCGTGGTGCTCGGGCTGCTGCAGCTCATTCCCATGCTTGGCATCTTCGTCGCAGTGCTCGCACTCTGCACGGGACTGGGCGCATTGGCCACCTGCTGCTATCGCCGCGCCTGTCCCGCGCCCGCTGCGTGATTGCTGCGCCGTCGTGTAACATCGGGTGCATGCAAGCCTGGCATGTCTATGTGGTCCGCTGTGCCGACGACACGCTCTACACCGGTATCGCACGGGACGTGCAGCGCCGTCTGCAAGAGCACAACGGCCTTGCCCCGCGTGGGGCACGCTACACGCGGGGTCGCCGTCCGGTGCGCCTGTGTCACGTGGAGTCCTTCCATTCACGCGCCGAGGCGGCGCGTCGTGAAGCGGCCATCAAGAAGATGTCGCGCAGGCAAAAGGACGTACTCATCACGGGTCGCTAGCATGGCCGAAGCAGGCGATATGGCGTGCGGCATCCCGCCGCTGCGGTCAACCGCGGGCGAGTTGATCGGACAGGAATAAAACCTGGCCGGTAGACGTCCTTGTTCCCGATGTTCAGCCGAATGGAGAATTCCCATGCGCTGCCTGCTTACATCCTTGACCCTGGCCGTAGGCCTCGTAACCGGTGTGTCTGCCGCGGAACTGGTTCCGGCCGCCAACGGATATCACAAACAGAAGGTCGTCTATCACATCAACGATGCGCAGGTCGCGCCCATGGCCTTGCGCAACATCCAGAATCACATCAACGCCCTTGGACCCGGCGGCGCAGAGATCGTGGTCGTCACCCACGGCCCAGGCATCGACTTTCTGCTCGACGGCTGGACGGGACCGGATGGCAGGTCGTTGGATACCATGGTCCATGATCTCGCTACCCAGGGTGTCAGGTTCGACGTGTGCAACAACACCCTGAACGGCCGCAGGCTCGATCCGGGCCAGGTGAACCTGAATGCGGAGCTGGTCCCTTCGGGTGTGGCGACAGTGGCGGAGCTGCAATTGCAGGGCTATGTCTACGTCCGGCCCTGAGGGGAGGCGGGTGCGCGCATGGCGCACCCGCGGGTGATCAGCTGCAACCCTTGGGGCGGGGCAGGCCTGCGATCTTGTTGGCGGACTTGATCAGCCCGTAGGGAAAGAGCTGGTAGATGTATTGGCTGGAGCTGCGCTCCGCGCCGTACTTCTCCGCCATGATCTTGGAAAACTTGCGAGGTTCGGCCACGGTGCCGTTCTCCTCGAAATAGGCGCGCGCCTCGTTGATCACGTCCCAATGTTCCGGTGTGAGTGTCACATTTTCGTTCCTGGCAATGGCCTCGGCGACGCCCACGCTCCATTCATCCAGTTGTTCGAGCCAGCCGGCCTCGCTGAGCTGAATGACCTTGCCATCCACTTCCACCTGCATGTGTCCTCCTGCTACCCGTTGGGGCTGTTATCGGTTTAGACCGAGCCTAGCAACAACGTAGTAAAATAGTCAACTATTCCCCAAGGGATAGGAGGGCCAGCCGCTATCGCGACAAGGTGACGGGCGTCGTTTGGCCAGTGCCCGGGAACGGCGACAAGGGTGAGCGTGGCGAGCCCTCTTGTGGGCGTGCAGTGCCTGCATCCCTGAGCACCGCCGCGTATTGCCGATCATTGACCATGGTGTGGACGATGAAGCCTGTCTTCAGCGATTCCAGCAACGCGGCGTCAATCTGTTCCTGGCCGCTTTCCACATGGGAAAAAAAGGATTTGAGCTCGGCGAGCAGCATGACATGTTCCCGGTGATGTTCGGCCAGATCAGGAAAGCCCTGTGACTCCATCATCTCTTCCTCGTGCTCAAAATGGGCCTTCATCGAGTCGTGAAGTACGTTGAAACGATGGGCCAATTGGCTGTAGGGGATGTTGAATTCGGCGTCGATGATCTCGGTGGCCAAGGCGTTGATCAGGTCGGCAAGAATATGGTGCTCATTATCGAGCGAGGGGATGCCAAGCAAGAACCGCTCGTCCCACGTGATAAGTTCCATCACAATTCCTCCCGGTTGTCCCCGTCAGGACGTGGTCGATGGTAGGCACGTGCTTGTGGTTAGTTCATTGACTTTCCGCAATCCGGAAGACGTCTGGATCTTCTCAAAACAGCAACGAAAATAATGGATTAGGTAATCGTGTCTGGGTCGCTTCGGGGGGACAGCATGCCGCCCGCGGGGATGGGACCAAGGCGATGCATGCCCTGCGCAGGCAAGGCGCCGGTTAATGCGTGCGTTCACCCTCGCGGACGGCGTCTTCCAGATCCTGAGCGGACAGGATCCGCGTGTCCGGGTCGGCGGCCTCGCCGCCGGCGGGACGAAAATGCAGCCCTGACATGTAAGGTGTCGGTTTCTTGCGCCGGTAATCGGCAAATTCCTTGGCGTAATACGCGCGTGCTTCCTGCGCATTCTTCGCCCCGGTGACGATGTCGTGCATCAGATTGAGGGCAAGGAAATTCGCTTCCTCGTCATGGCAGCGGGCCGACACTTCGCCCGCAGTATGCTCCACGATCACGCTGCCGTCGAACTCGGCGAGTGCGTTGAACTTGTCCACCGGCACGTGATAGTCGATCACAGACTCGACCGCGTCGATATGCGGTACCGGAAAGTTATGATGGTGAAATTGCCTGGTGGCGATGATCCGCTTCCACGGGCCGCGATGGTGCCAGGTCAACCGGGATTCGGTGACCTCATCCGGCTCGCCGTACTTGTCGATGACAAGCCGTGCCGCTTCGCGCGATTCCTCTGGCCAGTGCTCGACTTGCTGTGATCCGTCCATGAGTATCCCTGTGTATGGGAACAGCCCCAATCGGCCGGGCGACACCTCAAGAGAACCGTGGCCCCCGCGTGCGGGGCTGTCAACCGACGGTGCTGGCGTCGTTTGCTCGTGTTCTCTTGCGACGGCGGCCGTGTGTGGGCGTGTGGACTTGATACGAAATAGGTGCAAACGATGCCGGTTCCGTAGGAACCGGCATCGGTGATGCGTCACATCAAGCGGTGGTTGCGTGGTCGCGCAGGAGATCGAGGATGGGCTTTCCGTAGGCCGCCAGCTTGCGCTCGCCGAAGCCGTGAATGTCAGCCAATTCGCCCAGGCTCTGTGGTCGGTGCTGTACCAATTCGGCGAGGGTGGCGTCGTTGAAGATCACGTAGGGTGGCACGTCGTGTTCGCCGGCCAGGCGCCGGCGCAGGGCGCGCAGTTCCTCCCACAGTTCGCCGCCGGCGCCTGCAGGCGGGGCGGTGCGGCCTTTTTTGGACGATGTACGCGCGGGCGTGGTTTCCTTGCGCAGGAACAGGCGCTCTTCACCGCGCAGGACGGGGCGGCAACGCTCGGCGAGGCGCAGACTGCCGTGGCCCTCCACGTCCACCTCGATGAACCCGCGTGCGATGAGTTGGCGAAACAGGCCGCGCCAGTCGGTGGCGGACAGGTCCTTGCCCAGACCGAACACGCCGAGCTTGTCGTGGCCGAAGCGCCGGATGCGTTCGTCACCCTTGCCGAGCAGTACGTCCACCAGATAGGTGACACCGAAGCGTTGGCCGGTGCGGTGCACCGCAGAGAGTGCCTTCTGCGCGGCCTCGCTGGCATCCCACGTGGCCGGCGGCGACAGACAGGTGTCGCAGTTGCCGCACGGTTCCGCGCATTCCTCGCCAAAATAGCGCAGCAGGACCTGGCGGCGGCAACTGGTGACCTCGCACAACGCCAGCATGGCGTCGAGCTTGTGCCGCTCGATACGCTTGCGGTTTTCGTCTGCCTCACTGGATTCCAGCATCTGGCGCAGGGTGATGACGTCCTCCAGCCCGTAGGCCATCCAGGCGTCCGCAGGCAGGCCGTCGCGACCGGCGCGGCCGGTCTCCTGATAGTAGGCCTCCACGCTGCGAGGCAGGTTCAGGTGTGCCACGAAGCGTACGTCCGGCTTGTCGATGCCCATGCCAAAGGCGATAGTGGCCACCACGATCACACCTTCCTCGTTGCGGAAACGTTCCTGGTGACAACGGCGTTGCTCGGGACGCATTCCTGCGTGATAGGGCAAGGCAGTGAGCCCCTGTGCCGTCAGCCATTCAGCGGTTTCTTCCACCTTCCTGCGGCTCAGGCAGTACACGATGCCCGCATCGTTGGGGTGCTCCTCACGGATGAAGCGCAGCAATTGTTCGCGGGCGTTGCGCCGCGCCGTGATGCGGTAGCGGATGTTGGGACGGTCAAAACTGCTGATGAAGGTCTGTGCCTGTTCGAGTTGCAGGCGCGCGATGATCTCGCGACGCGTGAGTTCATCGGCGGTGGCGGTGAGGGCGATGCGCGGTATGCGGGGGTAGCGCTCGGCCAGTACCGAGAGCTGGATGTATTCAGGGCGGAAGTCATGGCCCCACTGGGACACGCAATGGGCCTCATCAATGGCAAACAGCGCCACGGGTGCGCGGTCGAGCAGGGCGAGAAAGCGATCGGTGAGCAGGCGCTCGGGCGCCACGTAAAGCAGATCCAGTTCGCCGCGCACCAGCGCCGTTTCCACCTGGCGTGCCTCGTCCGCGGCCAGCGTGGAGTTCAGGAAGGCAGCGCGCACACCGGCTTCGGTGAGTGCAGCCACCTGGTCTTGCATGAGTGCAATGAGGGGTGAGACCACCACGCCTACGCCGGGCCGCACGATGGCGGGTACCTGATAACAGAGGGATTTGCCGCCACCGGTGGGCATGAGCACCAGTGCGTCCTGTCCCTTGAGCAGGGCAGCGATGACCGCATCCTGCGGCGGACGGAAGCGGTCGTAACCGAAAATTTTCCTGAGGGTGGCGTACGCAGCGTCCATGTGCGTCGGTGCGGGTTGGCTGTTCAAGCGGGCATTGTGCCCACTTACTTCTGCAGGCTCAAGCCGCAAGGATTTCCGCTCGCGCGGGCGGAGCCGCGCAACAAAGACAGGCGGGCAAGGGCCGCATCGGGGCGGCCCTTGCCCGTGAGACGTGTCAATCGATGACCGTGGTCATGGCGTTGGACAAGGCGCTTTCCAGCCCGTCCGTATCGATGGCGCTCACGGCAACGCGGTATGTGCCCTTGCCAAGGTCCTCGATGGTGTAGGTCGTCAGTGAGGCATCGTTCACGTCAATAGTGAACGCCGTCGGATTGTCGAACGGGCCGTAGTGGATCCGGTAGCCGCGCAACTGCGCCAACGGCAGGGCGTCGCCATTTTCACGCTCGCTCGGCGCACGCCACGACAGCGAGATGTCGCGATCCGCCGGAGGTGTGACGACGGGATCGTCATCATCACCGGGCACCGGATCATCCGGGTCCTGGGGCTCACCAGGCTCCTGCGGTTT
>JBAYQE010000120.1:0-6308 GCA_041677345.1 Thiohalomonadaceae bacterium | reverse complement strand
TCATCGAAGCGGTAAAGGAAGGTCGCGGCGAGCGCCTCAAGGATGAAAAGGCGATCTTCTCCGGTTTGGTGTGGACGGGGGAGGTGGGGGTGGAACTCGGACTGGTGGACGGCCTGGGCAGCGCGGATTACGTCGCACGCGAGGTCATCGGCGTCGAACGGATAGTGGATTACACAGCCAGACCTGATTACCTGGAGCGCTTCTTTGAGCGGTTTGGGGCGATCATCATGAAACTGCTCACCGAGCAGTCCACACCAAAGCTGCGTTGAGCGCACCGCACGGTCGGTGAAGAGACCCGCAGGTCACGTTGCGAAGCCACGTGACATTGCGGGAGGCACCCAAGCTACAGCAGGTGAACCCCCGCCTCTGCGAGCATATCCACCAGGCGGATGAGCGGGAGACCGATGAGGGCATTGGGATCATCGCCTTCCAGGCGCTGGAACAGACTGATGCCGAGGCCTTCCGACTTGAAGCTGCCGGCGCAGTTGTAGGGGCGTTCGCGGCGGAGGTAATTCTCGATCTGTGCATCGCTCAGCGTGCGGAACACCACCCGAAACGGCACCACGTCCACTTGGGCGCTGCCGTTACGATCGTCAAACAGGCACAGCCCGGTCTGGAAAAGCACCGTCTTTCCCGAAGCAGCACGCAACTGCTGCATGGCGCGCGCATGATCGCCCGGCTTGCCGAGAATCACACCATCGAGCACAGCCACCTGGTCGGAGCCAATGACCAGCGCGCCCGGATGCCTTGCTGCCACGGCGCGGGCCTTGGCTTCCGCCAGGCGCCGCACCAGGGCATCCGGCGCCTCACCGGGCAGCGCGTGCTCGTCCACGTCCGGGGCATCGACCTCGAAGGCGAGGCCGAGCCTTGCCAGCAACTCGCGCCGGTAGGGCGAGGTGGAGCCCAATACCAGCGCCGGTGGCTTCATTCGATCTCGACCAACGCCTCGTCAGGGGTCACGCGATCACCCTTCTGCACGTGCACCGCGACGATCTTGCCGGAGGTGGGGGCCTGGACTTCCGATTCCATCTTCATGGCCTCGGTCACCAGCACCGGATCGCCTGCGTTCACCGTGGCACCGACCTGCACCAGCACATCCACGATGGTGCCCGGCATGGAGGTGGTCACGTGGCCGGGCTTGGTGGCGCGTGGCCGCTTGCCATTGCCATTGCCGGCGGCCGCACCTTCGCCCTGCTTCTCGGTGAACATCTCCTGCAGGACTTCAACGTCGATCTCCTCGGGGATGCCATCCACCGTCACGTAGAAGGGGCGCTTGTCGCGGGACTTGTGCCCCGCACCCGTCAACTGGATGTGATAGGTCTCACCATGCAGCGTGACATTGAATTCCGTGGGTACGGCACGTACCTGCCCACCTTCGGTCGGCAGCGGTTCCAGCGGCTCGGGCTTGAGGGTGCCGGCGGCGCGATGTTCGAAAAACTCGCGGGCCACATCGGGGAACATGGCGAAGCTGAGCACGTCTTCCTCGTCATGGGCGAGGGCGCCGATCTGCTCGCGCAGATTGCCGAGTTCCGCGGGCAACAGGTCAGCAGGGCGGCGCGTGATGACTTCCTCGGTGCCGATGGCCTGCTGGCGCACGAAGCCGTTCACGGGGCCGGGGGCCTTGCCATAGCGGCCCTGCAGATAGAATTTCACCTCATTGGTGATGTTCTTGTAGCGTGTGCCTGTGAGTACGTTGAGTACGGCCTGGGTGCCGACGATCTGTGAGGTGGGCGTGACCAGCGGCGGGAAACCCAGGTCTTCGCGCACGCGCGGCACTTCGGCGAGCACTTCGTTCATGCTCTTCAGCGCACCCTGTTCACGGAGCTGGTTGGCGAGATTGGAGATCATGCCGCCAGGGACCTGGTTCACCTGCACACGCGTATCCACACCGGTGTAGTCGCTCTCGAACTGGTGATATTTCTTGCGGACCTCGTGGAAGTAGAAACCGATTTCCTGGAGCAGTTCCAGGTCCAGCCCGGTGTCGTACTCGGTGCCGCGCAGGGCCGCGATCATGCTTTCGGAGGGCGGATGCGAGGTGCCGCCTGCCATGGAGGAGATGGCGGTGTCGATCTGACTGCAGCCGTTCTCGATGGCCTTCAGATGGCACATGGCGGCAAGGCCGGCGGTATCGTGGGTATGCAGGTGCAGAGGCACCTTCACCGCCCCACGCAGCGCTTTGAACAGTTCCGCCGTGGCCATGGGCGTGAGCAGGCCGGCCATGTCCTTTACGCAGATGCTGTCGCAGCCCATGCCCTCCAGTTCGCGCGACATGGCGACGAACTGATCGATGCCGTGGACGGGACTGGTGGTATATGAGATGGCCCCCTGGGCATGCTTGCCGGCTTCCTTCACGCTTTCGATGGCCACCTGCAGGTTGCGGGTATCGTTGAGCGCATCGAAGATGCGGAAGACGTCGATGCCGTTCTCGGCCGCCTTGCGCACGAAGGCACGCACCACATCATCGGAGTAGTGGCGATAGCCCAGCAGGTTCTGACCGCGCAGCAGCATCTGCAGGCGCGTGTTGGGCAGTGCCTTGCGCAACGCACGCAGGCGATCCCACGGATCTTCGCGCAGGAAGCGCAGGCAGGCGTCGAAGGTGGCGCCTCCCCACATTTCGAGCGACCAGAAGCCCACGCGATCGAGGCGTTCGCAAATGGGCAACATGTCCTCGGTACGCATACGCGTGGCGATCAGGGACTGGTGCGCGTCACGCAGCACCGTTTCGGTGATCAGGACTTTGGGCATGTCGATTACCTTGGCCGGAAAACAGTGGGAATGTCAGAAGCCCATGGATGCGGCAAGCGCCGCGGCCATGGCAGCAGCAAGCTCACGGGGCGGTCGTCGCACGGAATAAGCCGTCAACTCCGGATGAGCCTCCACGAAACCCGTGTTGAACTTGCCGGAGCGGAATTCGGGCGAACGCAGGATCTCACGGTGATAAGGCATGGTGGTTTTCACACCGTATACGCCGATGTCGCGCAATGAGCGCTCGGCGCGCGCGAGCAACGCCTCCCAATCCAGCGCCCACACGATGAGTTTCGCGCACATGGAGTCGTAATAGGGCGGGATTTCATAGCCTGTGTAGATGGCACCATCCATACGCACGCCGGGACCACCCGGGGCGAAATAACGGGTGATCTTGCCGAAGCTGGGCAAAAAGCCGTTCTTCGGGTCTTCCGCGTTGATGCGGAACTCCATGGCGAAACCGCGCGGCTGGATGTCGGCCTGGGTGTAGCGCAGCGGCAGGTCACCGGCGATGCGGATCTGCTCCTGGACGATGTCCACGCCGGTGATCTCCTCAGTGATGGGGTGTTCCACCTGCAGGCGCGTGTTCATCTCCATGAAATAGAAGTTATCGTCGTCATCAAGCAGGAACTCGACCGTGCCTGCGTTGCGATAGCCGACCGTCTGCGCCGCCATCACGCCGAGCTTGCCCACGTATTCGCGCTGCTCCGGCGTAAGCTGGGGTGACGGGGCGATTTCGATGAGTTTCTGGTGACGGCGCTGGATGGAGCAATCGCGCTCGTACAGGTGGATCACGTTGCCGTGATGATCGGCAAGGATCTGTACCTCGATGTGGCGCGGATTGTCGATGCACTTCTCCAGGAAGACCTCGGCGCTGCCGAAGGCCTTGGTGGCCTCGGAGATGACGCGCTCGTAGTTCTTGGAGAGTTCGTCGGCGCTGGCGCAACGGCGGATGCCGCGCCCACCGCCGCCGGAGGTGGCCTTGAGCATGACCGGATAACCGAGGCGCTCCGCCACGCTCAGTGCTTCCTCGAGATCCGCCACATTGCCGTCGCTGCCCGGTGTCACGGGCACACCCGCGGCCATCATGGCCTGACGTGCGGCGGTCTTGTCGCCCATGCGCCGAATAACCTCCGGGGTGGGCCCGATGAACCGGATGCCGCGCCGACGACAGATCTCGGCCAGCTCGGCATTCTCCGACAGGAAGCCGTAGCCAGGATGCAGGGCGTCACAGCCGGTGGCGACCGCAAGGTTGACCAGGCGATGAGCGTTGAGATAACCGGCGACCGTGTCCGGCCCCACGCTATAGGCCTCGTCGGCCTTTTTCACATGCAGCGCGTGGCGATCCGCCTCGGCGTACACAGCGACGGAACGGATACCCATTTCCGCGCAGGCACGTACGATACGAACGGCGATTTCGCCGCGGTTAGCGATGAGGATTTTCTTGATCACGCAAGGAATTCCTGAGCGCCGTTGTGAGAAACCAATAAAAAAAGCGAAGGGTATGTCACCCATCGCCGCCGCGGCGACTA
Organism: Thiohalomonadaceae bacterium; assembly: GCA_041677345.1. Taxonomy (GTDB): domain Bacteria; phylum Pseudomonadota; class Gammaproteobacteria; order Thiohalomonadales; family Thiohalomonadaceae; genus JALOAT01. Next base: position 2,031 of record JBAYQE010000120.1, on the reverse strand, counting down.
TCCACGGAAATGCCCTCCAGTGTCAACCCGGAAGACCACATTTCAGACGATTTGTGACCCGGTATTTTGACACCAATCAGGCCCGTGCGTATCATGAACCGGTTATGTCAGACGACCGCTTGCCCGACAGAATCGATCCGGTCCGCCTGGCGGAAGCACGGCGCGTGCTCGAGGGCGAGTTATCCATCGCTGCCCTGCCGCGGCTCGTGTCCATGCTCACGGACGACAGCGGCAGTGTACGCGTCGACATCACCTGTGGGGTGGACGAGGAAGGTATTCGTTACCTGCGCGGCTCCCTGGACGCCGAGGTGAACATCCAGTGCCAACGTTGCCTCGAGAGCTTCGTGCTCCCGCTGCACACGACGTTCGCGCTGGGGGTGGTGCCCCACGCGTCACTGGCCGAGCGGCTGCCGGACCACTATGAACCGCTAGTGGTGGGTGAAGAGCCTGTTTTCCTCCGCGACATCGTAGAGGATGAATTGATATTATCGCTGTCCATCGTGCCGAAGCACCCGGAAGGGCAGTGCCCCGCCGGCAAGGGCGGAGACGAACACGTTGAAGAGGAGCGGCGGGAAAACCCGTTCGTGGCTCTCAAGGTTTTGAAAACAAAGAAAGTACCTGACGAGGAATAGCAATGGCCGTACAGCAGAACCGCAAGACGCCGTCCAAGCGTGGCATGCGTCGCTCCCACGACGCCCTCACGGCGCGTGCGCTCTCCACCGAATCCACCACGGGCGAGACCCATCTTCGCCATCATGTGAGCCCGGATGGCTTCTATCGGGGCCGCAAGGTCCTGGCCAGCAAGGGCGAGTAAGCATCTGACCACTGCTCCCGGAAGGCCGTGTAAACGGCTGCCCGTGGGTTCAGACAACGGGCCGGACCATGCAGGTGCCGGCCCGTTGTTTGTTGGCTCCACGTGCGGACAGGCCAGAACGGCGCCCAGAGCTCGGTGAAGGCCATGACATCCCTGACTCCTATTGCGCTCGATGCCATGGGGGGTGACCACGGCCCCGGTGTGGTCATTCCTGCGGCGAAGCGTGCACTATCCGAACACCCCCGGATCAAAATCATTCTGGTCGGCGACCAGAAAGTACTCATGGATGAACTCGCCAGGCACGGCATGCGGCTTGACGAGCGCCTGTCCATTCACCATGCCTCGCAAGTGGTGGGCATGGATGAACCGCCTTCCCAGGCGCTGCGCGGCAAAAAGGACTCGTCCATGCGTGTGGCCATCAACCTGGTGAAGGAAGGCGTGGCCAAGGCCTGCGTCAGCGCCGGCAATACCGGCGCGCTCATGGCCACGGCGCGGTTCGTACTCAAGACCCTGCCGGGCATCGATCGCCCTGCCATCATCACTGCGCTGCCCACCATCCGCGGCCATTCCTACGTGCTGGATCTCGGCGCCAATGTGGATTCAGGTGCCGCCAACCTGTACGAGTTCGCCGTCATGGGGTCGGTGCTGTGCAGTGCCGTCGAAAACATGGAGCGGCCCACGGTCGGCCTGCTCAATGTGGGCGAAGAGGAGATAAAGGGTAACGAGCAGGTAAAGGAGGCGGCCCGCCTGTTGTCTGCGAGCAAGCTCAACTACGTGGGCTTCGTGGAAGGTGACGACATCTACAAAGGCACTGTCGACGTGGTGGTCTGCGACGGCTTTGTCGGCAACGTCGCGCTGAAGACCAGCGAAGGCGTGGCCAAGATGATCAGTCACTACATGAAGGCTGAGTTCAAGCGCAATCTGCTCACGCGCCTGGCCGGTCTCATCGCCCTGCCTGTGCTCAAGGCTTTCCGCGCTCGCATCGATCCGCGTGTCTACAACGGCGCGAGTCTGGTGGGACTGCGTGGCATCGTCATCAAGAGCCACGGTGGCGCCGACGCCTTCGCCTTCAGCCAGGCCATCAAGGAAGCGGTGATAGAAACCAGGAAGAACGTCCCGGAGCGCATCAACGAGCAGCTCGGGACGCTACTGCAAGAGAGGCACGCGGTTTGAAATATTCGCGCATCATCGGCACCGGTGGCTACCTGCCCGACAAG
>JBAYQE010000119.1:0-6812 GCA_041677345.1 Thiohalomonadaceae bacterium | reverse complement strand
GTGCAGAAGGCCACGGCCTCGGCGCTGTGGCCGGTGAGGCGTTCGGCGGCGCGCACGATGGGGGAATCGGTCGGCGTGTGCAGGGGCGGGGTGCCGTGGAACAACGGGGTGACCTCCACCCCGAAGCCGGTGCCTTCGAGGCTGTGGTCCAGGCGCGCCTTGAGGGTGGCGCGCAGCTCCTCCTGGGCCATGCCCGGCAAGGCGCGCAGGTCGATGTGTAGCTCGCAGGCGGCGCAGATGCGGTTAGGGTTGTCGCCGCCGTGGATGTGTCCCAGATTGAGGGTAGGCACGGGCACGCGGAAGCGTTCGTCCCGATACCGTGCCTGCAGCTCGGCGCGCCAGCGCAGCACCTCGCCCATGGCTGTGTGCATGCCTTCGATGGCGTTGAGTCCGAGGGCGGGATCGCTGGAATGGCCGGAGCGCCCGATGATGCGGATGGCTTCCATGAGGATGCCCTTGTGCGCATGGATGGGTCGCAGGCCGGTGGGCTCGCCGATGACGGCGTAGCGCGCCTTGGGGCGGCCCAGGTCCACGAGCATTCTTGCCCCGTCCATGGAACTTTCTTCGTCGGCAGTGGCCAGCACGATAAGTGGTCGGCGCAGCCCGGCGGCGTCGACCTCGCGGACGGCCTCCAGTACCAGGGCGAAAAAGCCCTTCATGTCGGAGGTGCCGAGCCCGTACAGCCGGCCGTCCGCCTCGGTGAGCCGGAAGGGGTCATGGCGCCACAGCTCATGGTCGTACGGGACCGTGTCGGTGTGGCCGGCCAGCACCAACCCACCCGGGCCGCTGCCCAGGGTGGCGATGAGATTGGCCTTGTCCGGACGCCCGGGCAGCGGCAGGACCTCCACCGCAAAGCCCAGGTCGGTCAACCAGCGTTCCAGGAGGTGGATGACCGCAAGGTTTCCCCCGTCGAAGCTGGGGTTGACGCTGCTGATGGAGGGAGCGGCGATGAGCTCCTTCATCATGGGGATAAGGCTGGGGATTTGCATGGGGAAGATTGTGGGCGGCAGGTTGCTTCGAGGCAACGGGATTTTTGTGCGTTTACCTGTATATCGACGGATTTTGCCGTGCTAGATTCTTGCGCCTTCGTTCTCGGAACGCCCTGGATGATCAGGCCCGCCACCGTTGCTGATCTCGACGCCTTGGTCGCACTGGAAAACCAGTGCTTCCAGACCGACCGGCTGTCCCGGCGCAGCTTCCGCTACATGCTCACCCGCGCCCACGCCTTCACCCTGGTGGCGGAGCAGGACGGCGGCATTCTCGGCTACGTGCTGGTGCTGATGAACGAAGGCACCTCGCTTGCACGTCTTTATTCCATCGCCATCGATGGCGCCGCCCGTGGCCAGGGTATCGCGGCGGCCCTGGTGAAGGCAGCGGAGGAGCAGGCCATCGCTGAGGACCGCGTGGACATGCGGCTGGAGATCCGCCGCGACAATCCGGCCTCCATCCGCCTGTTCACCAAGCTCGGCTACCGCCAGTTCGGCATTTACTCCGATTACTACGAAGACCACATGGAAGCGCTGCGCTTCCAGAAGTCGCTGGTGGCGCTGCGTCCCAACATGGCGCACGTGCCTTATTACCAGCAGACACTGGAGTTCACCTGCGGCCCCGCGGCACTCATGATGGCCATGAAGGTACTCGACCAAAACGTGAGTCTCGGTCGCAGCCTGGAACTGCGGCTGTGGCGGGAATCCACCACCGTGTTCATGACCTCGGGCCACGGCGGCTGTGGCCCCTACGGGCTCGCACTGTCGGCCTACAACCGCGGCTTCGACGTGGAGGTCTACGTCAATGACGAGGGCGCGCTGTTCGTCGATTCAGTGCGCAACGAGGAGAAGAAGGAAGTCATCAAGCTGGTGCACGAGGATTTCCTGGAGGAATTGGCCAGCAAGCCCATTCCCATTCACTACCGACAACTTTCGCTGCAGGAAACCAAGGAGAAATTCAACGCCGGCGCCATCCCTGTCGTACTCATCAGTTCCTATCGCATCTACAAGGAAAAATTCCCCCACTGGGTCGTCATCACCGGTTTCGACGACCGGTTCGTGTACGTGCACGACCCGTATGTGGACGTGGAAAAAGGCAAGACAGATACCGATTGCATGAGCATGCCCATTTTGCAGAAAGACTTTGAACGGATGGCGCGTTACGGGAAGAGCGGCCTGCGCGCGGCCTTGATCATCAGCAAGCCGAAAGAAAACGACAAGCCGGGACGCATCCGGGAAACGGTCAGCGGATGACTACCCAGATCATCGTCGTCGAAGACCTGGCCGACTGGAAAGTCGAACCCTCGGAGGCCATTACTATCGTCCACGTGGACGACTATCTCACCGGTCAGCAGTACCTGAAGCTGAAGAACGTGCAGGTCGTCAACCTCTGCCGCAGCTACAAGTATCTCACCGTGGGTTATTACTGTTCCCTGCTGGCGGAGGCGCGTCGCCACCGCGTCGTGCCCTCGGTCAAGAGCATCCTTGACCTGTCGAGCAAGGCCATGTACGGCCTGGACGCCGAAGACCTGGATGAAAAGGTCGAAAAGAGCCTGGGCAAGCACCAGCGCAACAGCGACGTGCACGAATTCAGGATGGAGGTATTCTTCGGGCAGTGCTTCCAGTTCCCGGAACTCTCCGGACTGGCCAGGCAGCTGTTCGAGATCTTCCCGTGCCCGTTCCTGCGCGTGACCTTCGAGCATGAGGGCAAGTGGCGTATCGCCTCCATCAAGTCGGGCAGCATCCACAAGCTGAACAAGAGCGGTTTCGAGGACTTCGCGCAGGCGCTCAACAACTACCGCAAGAAGAAGTGGCGCTCGCGCAAGAAGACGCCCTCGCGTTACGACCTGGCCATTCTCTACGACCCGGCCGACCCGCAACCGCCCTCCAAGGTGAGCGCACTGAAGAAGTTCATCCGAGCCGGCCGCGAGTTTGGTGTGGATGTGGAACTCATCGAGCGCAAGGACTATGCGCGGTTGGCGGAATACGACGCGCTGTTCATCCGCGCCACCACGCGTATCAACCACTACACCTATCGCTTTTCCAAGAAGGCAGAGAGTGAGGGGATGGTGGTGATCGACGACCCTCGCTCCATCCTGCGGTGCACCAACAAGGTCTATCTGGCGGAACTGCTGCGTGCCAACAAAGTGCCGGCGCCGAGGACAGTGATCGTGGGCAAGAGTGACATCCACGCGGCTGAGGCGGCCATTGGTTTTCCCATGGTCATGAAGGTGCCGGACGGCTCCTTCTCGCAAGGTGTGTTCAAGGTGAACAATCGCGAGGAGATGTACGCGCGCGCCGGGCAGTTGTTTCAGAGCACCGAGCTGTTCCTCGCCCAGGAATTCCTCTACACCGAGTTCGACTGGCGCATCGGCGTGCTCAACCGCAAGCCGCTGTTCGCCTGCCAGTACTTCATGTCCAAGAAGCACTGGCAGATCGTGCACTACGACGACAAGGGCAAGTTTACCGAAGGGGCCTTCAAGACCTGGCCCGTGGAGCAGGCGCCGCGCGAGGTGGTGGAGGTGGCGCTCAAGGCCGCCAACCTTATCGGCGATGGCCTCTACGGGGTGGACGTCAAACAGAACAAGGATGGCGTCTATGTCATCGAGGTGAATGACAATCCTAACATCGACGCGGGCATCGAAGACAAGTACCTGGATGAGGCCCTGTACGATGCTGTTGTCGGCGAATTCGTGCGGCGGCTGGACCTGCGCCGTACCCGGGAACGCTGATGGCACGCGGTGGACGTCGGGGGCCAAGGGTGCCGGAGGATTCTTGACAACGCCCGGCCGGTGCGTACAATTCGCCCTTCTCTACGGCTACGTAGCTCAGCTGGTTAGAGCACAGCACTCATAATGCTGGGGTCCTCAGTTCGATTCTGAGCGTAGCCACCATCTCAAACCCGCGTCCCGCAAAGGGGCGCGGGTTTTTTCGTTGCGGACCGGTTCGGTACCGGCGGCACTCCTGCGCAAACACCGCGAGCGTGTTGAAGGTCCTTGCACAGGTGGGTGGCGTCGGGCGACAAGGGGCACCCGACCCGTGACGGCGGTCCCGGGCAGAATCCGGGTGGCTGTGTGAGTTCGGGCCAGGCAAGGGCACCGGAAGTGGAGGACCCGGCAGGGTCCTCACCCTGGGCGCGCACACAAGAAAATGGCGCGCACCAGGGCGGTGGCGCATCAATGCCCCTTGCGCTTGTCGCTCAGCCAATCCATGAGTGCGAACAGCACACCCGAGACTACGAAGGTGAGATGAATACCCACCTTCCAGCCCAGCTCCGTGTTGCTCGCCGGGGTCAGTTCGGACGCGCTCATGTGCATGAATGACTTGAGCAGTTCGATGGCTGAGATGGCCACGATGGAGCCGATCACCTTCATCTTCAGATCCGAAAAATCCACGTGGCCCATCCAATCGGGACGGTCCTCATGATCCGCGGTATCGATCTTGGAAACGAAGTTTTCGTAGCCGCTGAAGATAATGATGAGCAGCAGGTTGCCGATGAGCGCCATGTCAATCAGTGACAGGATGCCAACCACGATCTCCCCTTCGGTGGCGCTTGCCACGTGAGCGAGCATGTGGAAAAACTCCTTCGCAAAGGTCACGAGCAGCAGCAGGATGGCGCCGAGCAGGCCCACATAGAAGGGGGCGAGCAGCCAGCGGCTATTGAATACGACTTTCTCAAGCAACTTCTCGATGGACTGCATGGGATCTGGAATCCTCACTGTTGACGCACGCCCGGGGGCATAAAAACGGGGCGCCATTCTACTGCAATCGCCGCAGCGACGGGGCTCGTTGCACCGGTGCTCCGTACGTGACAGGCCAGGCAATACGGACAAATTTTTTCATCCTCTGGCGTTTGCCACCGGCTATACTTCCCAGTGCAGGCGGAAATGGCTGGGTGTCGAGGGTGTCTTTCCCAAACCCGTCGTGACCTGCTGCAATCCCTAAGTTTCTTTTTTCGAGGTTTGCTTCAATGAGTGTCGGTACTGTCAAGTGGTTCAACGAGGCCAAGGGCTTCGGTTTCATCACCCCGTCCGAGGGTGGCGAGGACGTGTTCGTTCACTTCTCTGCCATCAAGGGCGAAGGATTCCGGACCTTGCGCGAAGGTCAGAAGGTGACCTTCGAGGTGACCCGCGGGCCGAAGGGGCTGCAGGCATCCAACGTCATGCCCGCCTAAGGGCGAAGACAGCGAAAATCCCGCTTTGAGCGGGATTTTCGTATGAGCGGCCGCTCCGTGGTGCGCTGGGGTCGGCTGCGCTTTATGTGGAACCCGCACAAACAGACCTGTCCTTCATTCCCTCCCTGATACAGCGCCCCTTTTTCATCGACTCCCGTTCCTGACTTTCGTATCGCTGCGGCATGAGCATACCTGCTGGGATGTGCTGTATCTGCCTGCTAGTGGTCTGGTGACCTGCATTGCGTCCACCCTGACGGCGATGGGTTACCATGCACGCCCATGTCCGCTGATATCGCCGCCCTTTCCCAACGCCTTGCCGAGTGCCTGATCGTCGACCGCCGCCCCTTGGCGCGCCGCCTCTCCGGCCTGCGCCGCCGCGCGGCCGAGGGCAAGCCGGTGGATCGGGGGCTGGGCGAACTGGCCCGGGCCGTCGACGCGAGCGCGGCCCGCCTGGCCGCCCGGCGCGCGCGTGCGCCCCAGCCCACCTATCCCGAATCCCTGCCGGTGTCGGCGCGGCGGGAGGAGATCGCCGCCGCCATCGCCGCCCATCAGGTGGTGGTCATCGCCGGCGAGACCGGTTCGGGCAAGACCACCCAGATCCCCAAGATCTGCCTGGAACTGGGGCGGGGTCTGGCGGGACTCATCGGCCATACCCAGCCGCGCCGCATCGCCGCCCGTTCGGTGGCCGCGCGCATCGCCGAGGAACTGGGCACGCCGCTCGGCCAGGCCGTGGGCTACAAGGTGCGTTTCGCCGACCGTGTGTCGGAGCACACGCTGGTCAAGCTGCTCACCGACGGCATGCTGCTGGCGGAGGTGCAGGGCGATCCACTGCTCGAACAGTACGACACCCTCATCATCGACGAGGCCCACGAGCGCAGCCTCAACATCGATTTCCTGCTCGGCTATCTCAAGCGCCTGCTGCCGCGCCGCTCCGACCTCAAGCTCATCATCACCTCGGCCACCATCAACACCGAGAGCTTCTCGCGCTTCTTCGACGGCGCGCCGGTGATCGAGGTGTCGGGCCGCACTTGGCCGGTGGAGATCCGTTACCGGCCGCTGGCCGGTGACGAGGACGAGCGCGACCGCAGCCAGGTCGATGCCATTGTCGACGCGGTGACCGAACTCACCGCCATCGACCCGCTCGGCGACATCCTGGTGTTCCTGGCGGGCGAGCGGGAGATCCGCGAGACCGCCGAGGCCTTGCGCAAGCAGCCCCTCAAACACACCGAGATCCTGCCGCTGTTCTCGCGCCTGTCCGCGGCCGAGCAGGACCGCGTGTTCAAGCCCCACGGCGGCCGGCGCATCGTGCTCGCCACCAACGTGGCCGAGACCTCGCTCACCGTGCCGGGTATCCGCTTCGTCGTCGACCCGGGCTTCGCGCGCTTCTCGCGTTATTCCCATCGCACCAAGGTGCAGCGCCTGCCCATCGAGCCCGTGGCCCAGGCTGCCGCCAACCAGCGCGCCGGCCGCTGCGGTCGGGTGGGCCCGGGCGTGTGCATCCGGCTCTATGCGGAAGCGGATTTCCTCGGCCGGCCGGCCTTCACCGAACCCGAGATCCTGCGCACCAATCTGGCCAGCGTCATCCTGCAGATGGTGGCCCTGGGTCTGGGCGACCCCGAGTCCTTTCCGTTCATGGACCCGCCCGACCGGCG
>JBAYQE010000118.1:0-6955 GCA_041677345.1 Thiohalomonadaceae bacterium | reverse complement strand
CGCATCTCGCTTGGCATCAAGCAGCTTGAGAAGGATCCTGTCTCCGCCTATGCCGCTGAGCACCGCAAGGGCGCAGTGGTGAAGGGCACGGTCAAGGAAGTGGACGCCAAGGGCGCCCAGATCGAGCTCGAGGACGGCACGGTGGGTTACCTCCGCGCCTCCGAGATCTCCCGTGACCGCGTCGAAGATGCCCGTGCCGTGCTGAAGGTGGGTGATACCGTCGAAGCCAAGTTCATCGGTATCGACCGCAAGAACCGTATCGTCAATCTCTCCATTAAGGCGAAGGACAGCGATGATGAGGCCGAGGCGATGCAGGACTATCAGCGTTCTGCGCCGACCGGCACCACCTTGGGCGACCTGCTCAAGGAAAAGCTGGAGAACAAGTAAGACGATAGTCGTGCTTCGGGAGGCCCTCCGGGGCCTCCCGTTTTGAATGGGATGTGATCAATGACCAAGTCGGAGCTGATCGAAATCCTCGCCCAGAAACAGGGCCCACAGTTGGCACACCGCGACGTGGAGTTGGCGGTCAAGACCATGCTCGAACACATGGCAGACACCTTGGCCAACGGAGAACGCATCGAAATCCGTGGCTTCGGCAGTTTCTGCCTGCATTACCGTCCGCCCCGCATGGGCCGCAATCCCAAGACGGGTGAAGCAGTCGCGTTGCCGCCAAAGAATGTGCCTCACTTCAAGCCTGGCAAGGAGCTGCGCGAGCGCGTAAACCTGAGTCTTGAGCAGGAACCCGAAGCGACGACTCCCGAAGTAGTGGTTTCCTGATCGTTTTCGCCGTAGACCGGTGCCGTGCAAGGATAAGCAGAGATCCAGATGAAACGCCTTATCGCTCTCGTCGTTCTGCTGTTCGTCATTGCGCTGGGACTCGGCTTCGCGGCAGTCAACACCGAGATCATCACCGTTCATTTCTACATCGGCGATCTGAACGCGCCGGTTTCCCTCGTTATCGTCATCGCCATCGCTTTCGGCGCGCTGCTGGGCATACTGGCATCGCTGGGCGTGGTGCTTTCCACCCGTTTGGAAACCTCGTCCTTGCGCAAGCGCGTCAATCTGTGCGAACGCGAGGTGAAAAACCTCAGGGAGCTCCCCTTCAAGGACCAGTGACATGGGCCTTGAGCTTCTGTTCCTGCTGCTGCCCTTGGCCGCCCTTTCCGGCTGGTGGATAGGAAGAAACGGGCAGAAGACCAAAGGCCGCAATGCCGCGCGCGACCTTTCACAGGGCTATCTGCAGGGCCTCAATTATCTCATCAGCGAACAGCCCGACAAGGCGATCGAGGTCTTCGTCCGCATGCTGGACGTGGACAGCGACACGATCGAGACCCATTTTGCACTCGGCAGCCTGTTTCGGCGTCGCGGTGAGGTGGATCGTGCCATCCGCATCCACCAGAACCTCATTGCCCGACCCGCGCTTTCTCTGAACCAGCGTAATCATGCGCTCTACGAACTCGGGCGTGACTACTTCGCCGCCGGCCTGCTGGACCGTGCCGAGAACCTGTTTGCCGAACTGACCAACGATCCGGAGCTCAATACGCGAGCCCTCGCGCAACTCCAGGATATTTACCAGCAGGAAAAGGAGTGGGACAAGGCCATCGAAGTGGCAAGCCGCCTCGCCTATACCGACCATGCCGCATTCGGGCCGACCATCGCCCACTACCACTGTGAGTTGGCAGAGCAGGCCATGCAGGAAGGCGATCGTGAGCGCGCGGTCCGCTTGGTCAAGAAGGCGCTGGCCGCAGACCGCCTTTGCGTGCGTGCCAGCCTGCTGGAGGCTGAACTGGAACTACGCCGCGATCAGCCCAAAGCCGCACTGAAGGCGCTTGGCCGCATCGAGCACCAGGACCCGGAATTCATCACCGAGTCCATGGCGCTTATGCAGCGCGCCTATGAAAAGGCCGGCAAGACCGGGCAGTTCATTGCTCACCTGAAACATCTTTTCGAAAACAGCCCGAGCACGTCCATCGTGCTGGCGTATACCGAGAGCGTACGCACGCGACAGGGGACGCCCGCCTCCGCCGCAATGCTCACCGAGCAACTGCGTGTGCATCCCTCCCTGTGGGGCCTGTTGCAGCTTATCGGCATGAAGTTGGAGGAACAGCGCCCCGCATCGCGCGAGGACATCCTGTTGGTGCAGGAACTACTCACCAGGTATCTTGAAACCAAGCCACGCTACCGCTGCAAATCTTGCGGGTTTGTGGCCAGGGCGCTGCACTGGCAATGCCCAGGATGCAAGCAATGGAATACCGTCAAGCCCATACAGGGCTTCGAAGGAGAATGATCCGTAGGTCACGTTGCGAAGCGACGTGACATTTCTCGGGGCCGCGTCGTCACGTAGGCGCCCATGAGCCAACGTGCCAACCAAAGAAGATTCCCGAATCAACCGAACCTGACCACACCCTAACCCGCCGCGAGAACACCCATGAGCATCATCGTCGCCCTCGATTACGCCAATCCCGCCGACGCCCTCGCCCTGGTCGAGCGCCTCGAACCCGGCCGCTGCAAGCTCAAGGTCGGCAAGGAACTCTTCACACGCGGTGGCCCTGCGCTGGTCGAGAAGCTGGTTGCCCGCGGCTACGACGTTTTCCTGGATCTCAAGTTCCACGATATCCCCAACACCGTTGCCGGCGCCTGCGCGGCAGCCGCCGACCTGGGCGTGTGGATGGTCAACGTGCACGCCCTCGGCGGACGACGCATGATGGAGGCGGCCCGTGAGGCCATCGAAAAGGCCGCCCACAAACCCCTGCTCATCGGCGTGACCATCCTCACCAGCATGGGCGAGGAAGACATCCACCAAGTGGGCCTCGCCGGCAGCCCCGCAGACAACGTGCTGCGCCTCGCTGCACTGGCACAGGAGAGCGGGCTTGACGGTGTGGTCTGCTCGCCCCGGGAGATCGAACCCTTGCGCCGGACCATCAGCACCGGCTTCCAACTCGTCACTCCTGGTATTCGTCCCCAATGGGCGGCCGCGGGTGACCAGAAACGGGTGCTCACACCCGCCGAAGCCATCGCCGCCGGTGCCAGCCACCTGGTCATCGGCCGTCCCATCACCGGCGCCCCATCCCCGCTCGAAGCCCTCAGCCGCATCGAAGGTGAGATCGCCTCGTAGCCCACATCTCGATGGTAACCCCTCCTGTCCTTGAGCGGGCATTGGACCTCGGCGGCATGTATTGCCGTGGTCCTCAATCCGGCCTCTCCCGCGGAATTGCTGTAGGAACTGAGGCCTCTACCGGGACCGGAGGCCGCGTGGGTGTCACGGCGCGGCCTCCTTCTCTGCGGCAGGCCACCTGCACACGAATCTGGGAAATACGGGCGCCCAACAGGGAGTCAGGGGCCACCTGCGCGCAGACGGCGGTGTCATCGACTATCTTTGTGATGTTTCCAGAGCCGCGGCACGCTGTCGTATTCGTGCTCATCGGCCCAAGTACCCCGGGTAGGGTTGGGCCACCCAGAAGGCGACCCAGGTTGGCATCGGGGTTGCCGTGGCCTTCAGGACGACCTTCCGGGCAGCTGTATGCCAGAGCCCCGGAAGCCCGTCAGTTCAAGCATCTTTGGCGCGAGTCGCACGAAGAAGAATCGTATGACCAAGACAGTTCTCGTAACAGGTGGAGCCGGGTTCATTGGCTCGGCGGTTGTCCGCCAGCTGATTGCAGAGACTGACTGGCGTGTCATCAACGTCGACAAGTTGACCTACGCCGGCAACCTCGAGTCCCTTCCCGGCCTGCTCGGAGACCCGCGCCACGTGTTCGAAAAGGTCGATATCTGCGATGCAAAGGAAGTCGGACGCCTGTTTCGTGACCATGCACCGTCGGCAGTGATGCATTTGGCCGCTGAGTCCCATGTAGACCGCTCCATCGATGGTCCAGCCGCCTTTGTCGAAACCAACATCGTTGGTACCTACACAATGCTGGAGGCTGCGCGTAACCACTGGGACGCCCTGCAGAACGATGCACGGGAATCGTTCCGTTTCCACCACGTCTCCACCGATGAGGTTTACGGCTCGCTGGGTGACGAGGGGCTCTTCACCGAGGAGACCGCCTACGCGCCTAACTCACCCTATTCGGCAAGCAAGGCCGCGTCCGACCATCTGGTGCGTGCCTGGCATCACACCTATGGCCTGCCGGTGGTCACCAGCAATTGCTCCAACAACTACGGTCCGTTCCATTTTCCGGAAAAACTCATTCCCTTGGTGATCCTGAATGCCCTCACCGGCAAGCCACTGCCCATTTACGGCAAGGGCGACAACGTACGCGACTGGCTCTACGTGGAGGATCATGCGCGTGCCCTTCGCCTGGTGATGGAGAAGGGCAACGTGGGAGAGCGCTATAACATCGGTGCCCATAGCGAGCGTACCAACCTGGAAGTGGTGCAGGCCGTCTGCAGCTTGCTGGACGAACTCGCCCCCGAATCCCCCTACAGGCCCCACGCGCAGTTGATCACCTGGGTGAAGGATCGTCCCGGTCACGACCAGCGTTACGCCATCGATGCGAGCAAGATTGAACGCGAACTCGGCTGGAAACCACAGGAAACCTTCGCGAGCGGTCTTCGCAAGACGGTGGAATGGTATTTGGCGAATCAGGGTTGGGTGCATAACGTCACCAGCGGGGCCTACCGCGCGTGGATGAGCGCACGATATGGCACCTGATATCCTGCTGCTTGGGGCCAATGGCCAGGTTGGCTGGGAACTGCGTCGTTCGCTGGCGCCGGTGGGGCGACTCACCGCCCTTGGGCGCGCCGAACTCGATGTTTCGGTGCTCGATGATGTGGTGCGCACGATCCGTGCCGCGAAACCTTCGATCATCGTCAATGCCGCGGCCTATACGGCCGTGGACCAAGCCGAAGAGGAACAGGAAAAGGCTTTCCGGGTGAATGCGGCGCTTCCCGAGGTACTGGCAGGCGAGGCAAAGTGCTCCGGGGCGTTGTTGGTGGATTACTCCACCGATTATGTCTTCGATGGGACGCTGGACCGCCCCTACACAGAAATGGACCCAACGAATCCATTAAGCACGTATGGATGCAGCAAGCTTGCCGGGCTTCGCGCCATTGAGGCCAGTGGCTGCCGCTACTTGGTCTTCCGTGTGAGCTGGGTGTATGGCACGCGCGGTCCTAACTTCGTCAGGAGCATCCTCCGCCTCGCGCGCCAACGCACAGGGCTTCGTGTGGTGGCCGATCAGGTTGGTTCCCTGACACCTGCCGATCTAATCGCCGACGTGACGGCGCAGGTCATCATGGCGCAAACCCGAGGGCAGGGCGCCGACGGGACTTATCACCTGGCCCCCCGGGGCCAGACCTCATGGTATGGCGTTGCGCATGCCATTGTGGCCGAGGCACGCCGCCTGGGTGAGCCCCTCAAACTGAGCGAAGAGGGCATTCAACCCGTTACCAGCGACGAATACCCCGCGTCTGCTCGCAGGCCTGCTAACTCCGTATTGGATACAGGTAAACTACGAGCCGCTTACCGGGTTCACCTCCCGGCTTGGGAAGAATCCTTGCCTCGCCTGCTTAGTGAGCTGATGGATCGATGACAACAAGGAAAGGGATCATTCTTGCCGGCGGTTCGGGTACGCGCTTGTATCCTGCAACCAGCGCGGTCTCAAAGCAACTGCTCCCTGTCTACGACAAACCCATGGTTTATTACCCGCTCAGCACGCTGATGCTGGCTGGCATCCGCGAGATACTGCTCATCTCCACACCGCAGGACACGCCCCGTTTCGAGCAGTTGCTGGGCGACGGGAGTCAGTGGGGGCTTGACATACGCTATGCAGTCCAGCGGTCACCGGATGGCATTGCTCAGGCATTCATCATCGGCCGCGACTTCATCAATCGAAATCCAAGCGCACTGGTCCTCGGTGACAATATCTTTTATGGCCATGATTTTTCTCATCTGCTGCAAAGGGCAGCCGTACGGACTGAAGGAGCCACGATCTTCGCCTACCCGGTGCAGGATCCTGAACGCTATGGCGTCGTGGAGTTCGACGAGCGTGGCGGAGCGCTCCGCATCGAGGAGAAGCCCAGCCAACCGCAATCCCGCTACGCCGTCACCGGGCTCTATTTCTACGACTACCATGTGGTCGATATCGCTACTGATATCCGGCCATCGGCGCGCGGCGAGCTCGAGATCACGGACATCAATCGGTATTACCTGGAGCAAGGCCAACTCACGGTCGAAAACATGGGGCGCGGCATGGCCTGGCTGGATACCGGCACCCACACGTCGTTGCTTGAAGCAGCCAGTTTTATCGAAACCATCGAGCGCCGGCAAGGATTGAAGATCGCCTGCCCGGAAGAGATCGCTTTTCGTATGAAGTACATAGACACAGAGCAAATGAGGAAGCTCGCCGAACCGCTCGCCAGAAACGCATATGGTCGATATCTCCTTTGCCTGCTGGAAGAACGGGGTCGCGGATGAGGACGATTCCGACGGAGATTCCCGATGTAGTGATCATCGAACCATCCGTGTTCGGTGATGAACGAGGCTTTCTGTTCGAAAGCTACAACGAGAGTGTTTTCCATGATCTTATCGGTGGCGCGCCTCATTTCGTCCAGGACAACCATTCGCGTTCCACACGCAATGTATTGCGTGGCCTGCACTATCAGGTAGAGCAGCCGCAAGCAAAACTGGTGCGCGTTGCTGTTGGTGAAGTGTTCGACGTGGCAGTTGATGTCCGCAGGACCTCGGCCACCTTCGGCAAGTGGGTCGGCGTGTTGCTATCAGCGGAAAACAAGCGCCAGATGTGGATACCGGCCGGCTTTGCGCATGGGTTTCTGGTGCTGTCTGAAATTGCCGAATTCCTCTACAAGGTTACCGACTACTACGCACCGGAGCATGAACGCAGGATTATCTGGAACGATCCGGAGATTGCCATCCGATGGCCGCTTCGCTTCGGTAGCCCAGTCGTATCCAGCAAAGATGCCAATGCAGGTTTGTTTCGCGATGTCGTGCAATGAT
>JBAYQE010000117.1:0-7211 GCA_041677345.1 Thiohalomonadaceae bacterium | reverse complement strand
TGCACAAGGTTCACGGCGCCGTGAATGGGCCGTGAAGACCTGTTGAATGCGCACTTGAATCATCACCAAGGGAGAGCGGCATGTTGGGGCGAACCTGGCCCGTGTATGGTGAAGACGAAGTTGATGCTGTGGTACGCGTCCTCCGCTCTGGCAAGGTGAACTACTGGACCGGCGCGGAGTGTAGGGAGTTCGAACGCGAATTCGCCGCGCACTGCAGTGTCCGTGAAGCGATCGCGGTGGCAAACGGGACGGTTGCACTGGAATTGGCACTCGAGGCAATGGGGATTGGCCCAGGGGATGAGGTGATTACTACGCCCCGTACGTTTATCGCATCAGCAAGTGCCGCAGTTCGCCTGGGTGCACGTGTGAGATTCGCGGATGTCGATCCCGATTCGCAGAACATTACGGCGGAGACCATCAAACAGGCACTTTCCCCGCGTACGAAGGCCATAGTGGCCGTGCACTTGGTGGGCTGGCCATGTGACATGGACCCGATAATGGAGCTTGCCGCTGAACATGGGTTTTTCGTGGTCGAGGATTGTGCCCAGGCACACGGAGCGGTCTACAAGGGACGCCCGGTCGGTGGGATCGGCCATGCGGGCGCGTTTTCATTCTGCCAGGACAAGATTATCAGTACCGGGGGCGAGGGCGGGATGATAACGACCAATGACGCGTCACTATGGGCGAAGATTTGGTCACTGAAGGATCATGGCAAGGATTTCGAGACCACCCGGATGCCCTCGGATGGTACGACGTTTCGGTGGCTGCATGGTTCATTCGGGTCGAATCAGCGCATGACCGAAATGCAGGCCGCCATCGGACGGATTCAGCTTCGCAAGCTTCCCGCGTGGAACGAGCAACGACGGCGCAACGCGCGCGTGTTGGCTGAGAGCTTGGGTGGCATCGCGGGGTTCCGGATCCCGATGCCTGGCCCTTTGGTGGAGCATGCCTATTACAAATTCTACGCGTTCGTCGAGCAGGAGGCGAACCACCGTCTACCATCACGCGACGAACTCGTGAAACGTCTGCGAGCCGCGGGTGTGGCGTGCGGGTCAGGATCGTGTTCGGAGATCTACCTCGAAAAGGCCTTCGACAAGGGCGAGATGCGTCCACCGGTACGGCTGGCGGTCGCCCGTCGCCTTGGAGAAAGTGGTGTGATGTTCCCGGTGGATCCGACGTTCGACGAGCGGCAGATGAGGAATATCGGGAGAGTGGTGCAGCAGGTGATGGCATCGCGGGCCGCGTAAACACACATCGTTGAAGTACCCAATGGATGGGGCATACACAATGGAAAACCGGTTGCGCCGTTTTCTGTTCGATGATCCGCGAGCGGCGATGGTCTTCATGGATGTGGCGTTGCTTATGCTCTGCCTTTCCGGCGTACAGCTATTGCGGGGTGGAGACCCGCGGATCCGGGCGGAGTTGTTCGTGATTGTGCCATTGCTGGCAATGCCGATCTTCATTCGGCTGGGCCTTTACCGGGCGGTACTGCGCTACATCAGCACCAAGGCCATCGCGGCAGTGGGCATGGCAGTTAGCCTGCACGTCGTCACCTTGGGCCTCGTCATGGCGCTGATGGGTGATTCACCGAGTTACCGTGTGCTCATTCTCTACTGGCTCCTGGCCCTGATGGTGACTGGCGGCAGTCGCGTGTTGTTGCGGAGCTTGAGCCGCTGGGCGGTGCATGGGAAGGGGGTGCGCACCAATGTGGCTATCTATGGCGCAGGATCTGCCGGTGCAGAACTTGCCGAGGCGTTGCAGTTGGGGGGCGAATACCGGACGGTCGCATTCATCGATGACCAACGTGAACTCCAGGGGCGGGAAATTCGTGGCTTACACGTGTTTTCGGTAGAGCAGTTCGAAGAACTGAAGAGGCAGTACGACATCAAGGAGGTGTTGTTGGCGATCCCCTCGGTATCACGTGTACGCCGCAACCAGATCACCCACCTGATGGAGAAGTACCATGTGCGGGTAAGGACCATCCCGACGTTACGGGAACTCGTCTCAGAAGAGTCAAAGGTAAGCGAGCTGCGGGAGCTTGATCTCGATGACCTTCTTGAAAGGGAACCGGTAACGCCAAACACCGCGTTGCTTGAGCGCTCGATTGCCGGCAAGTCGGTGATGGTAACGGGCGCCGGCGGGTCGATTGGCTCAGAGCTATGTCGACAGATCCTGAAATACCATCCGCGGCAGTTGCTTCTCTTCGAACGGAGCGAATATTCGCTGTACATGATTGAGCGCGAAATATGCGCTTGCCTTCGCAAAGAAGGCCTCGGCGTGGAAGTGATCCCGCTGCTCGGGTCGGTCCTCGACGAGTGCCACATCACGCGAGTGTTGTCAGAGCATAATGTCAATACCGTTTATCACGCTGCGGCTTATAAGCATGTGCCCATTGTCGAACACAATCCGCTGCAGGGTATTGCCAATAACGTGTTTGGTACGCTGCGTTGCGCACGGGCGGCGATCGAGGCAGGGGTCGAAGCATTTACCCTGGTCTCCACTGACAAGGCGGTGCGACCCACCAATGTAATGGGTGCCAGCAAGAGGATCGCCGAACTCATCGTGCAGGCACTGGCGACAGCAGACCACGTTGCCCGTTTCACGACTGTGAGGTTCGGCAATGTCCTGGGCTCGTCGGGTTCGGTCGTCCCGTTGTTCCGTGAGCAGATCGCCAAAGGCGGACCAATCACAATCACGCACCGTGATGTCACGCGTTACTTCATGACCATTCCAGAGGCGGCACAGCTCGTCATCCAGGCCTCGGCAATGGGAGCGGATGGTGATGTTTTTGTGCTCGACATGGGGGAGCCGGTCCGGATTATCGACTTGGCCAGGCGCATGGTTGCACTGAGTGGCCTCACCATTCGCGATGATACCAATCCGACCGGCGACATCGAACTGCGGGTGACGCAGTTACGGCCCGGTGAAAAGTTACACGAGGAGCTGGTCATCGGCGGACAGCCCCAGCGGACCATGCATGCGAGGATCATGCGCGTCAAGGAAGAAAGTGTGCCTTGGCCGCAGTTGCAGGAGTTGCTCGATGGGTTGAACGATGCCTGCGAGGACTTCGACACGGCCGCTGCCTATGACGTGTTGCGGACGCTCACGGGTTATCAACCGACCGTCGTCACCGAGCTCCGACCGCAGGCAGCACAAGTCCCTGGCGCATGGCCGCAGCACAATGCCGCAGAGGGGGGAGCAAGGTACTGCTCAACTGATGCATAAGCGTGCAATGAGGGAACGGCGGTACAGGGCCGGCACCGGACAAGAGGCCTTGCGGAGTTCATGGAGGACTGTCCGCGATGCCTGCCTCGGTCGCTGTTCTTGACGTATCGCTTTCGCACCGAAATGTGATGTTCGGCGCCAAGGATTCGCACGCCAGGCTTAGCGAATGGCGTAATAGGCCAGCTTGACGGGTTCGATGAGGTAATTCACCACGCCCTTGCGGTAGGTCCACCAGTTGGATTCATTGAACTCGTCTTCTGCAGCGGCGAATTCGACACGGGCATGCACTTGCCCTTGGGAGAATATTTTGGTGAAGGTATAGCGGGCACGGGCTGTGTGGTATGCGTCGGTTACCACGATGAGATGCTCAATGTCATGCTCGCTGACGAATTGGGCCGCCTGAAGCGCTTCATCATAGGTGCTGGTTGCTCCGCTTGCTTCCGGATTCAGCATGGTGATGTGCAACTGTGCCTCGGAGGCGATCCGACGGAGTACGTCGTATTGTCCCATTCCCGATGCACGACCCTGCCGTCCCGGCGGGACGGCGTTGGTGACCATCAAGCGGTCGCTATAGCCATGCCGGTAGAGATCAATGGCTTTCGGCCCGCGGGTTTCAGGGTGACCGCTAAGAATGAGAATCAGATCGGCGCCAGCGCTTGCATTGTCCACACGAAACAAGTTCGCATAGCCAGTGAGGACTGGGGCGCGAAAAACACCGACGCTGATGACAGCGCCCAGCACCAGGATGGTTTTGGTGGGCATGGTGCGCATGGCCCTTCGTGCGGTCCTCAGGCCGCCGACGCCGCTCGTGACTGCAGGCTAGCCTCTGCACGCAGCCATGCCTGGAACATGAGAATGCTCCACAGGAGGTATTCGGCATTGCGCGTGCCCGCGACATGGCTTTCCCAGCAGCGGCGGAGTTCCGCCGTCATGAAGTAACCCTCGTCATGCAGCGCGTGTGGGTCAAGAAGGTCTTCGGCCCAGTCGCGGAGCGGGCCGCGCAGCCATTCGCCTATGGGTACGCCGAAGCCCATCTTGGGGCGATCTATCAAACGCTGCGGTACATGACGGTACAGTATCTGGCGGAGAATCCATTTGCCGCGGCCGGCATTGAGCTTCTGTGAAAACGGGGTGCGCCAGGCAAACTCAACCACGCGATGATCAAGAAACGGATTACGTGCCTCGAGACCTACGGACATGCTGGCGCGGTCCACCTTGACCAGGACGTCGTCCGGTAGATAGGTCGTGAGGTCGCATTGCATGGCGAACTCCGCAGGATCCGCCCATGTGAATGCCGGTGCCTCGTCGTCGAGCGGGAGAGATGCCTCGCTGGCGGTGCGCAGCAGGTGGAGCGGTTCCGATGTCGTCGAAACGATGCGGCGATAGAAGGGCAGGGCATCTCTGATCCGGAGATATTCGGCAAGGCTGTGGACATGGTGGCCCTGTGCCCATTTGGGGACGGCTCTGGGCAGGACCGCAGCCGTGGTTCGCAAGATACGGTCCCAGGCGTGCTCCGGGACCCCACGTAATGCCGCACTGAGCGGCGTACGGAATGCACGCGGCAACCACCGGGTCCGGCCCCAGGTACGACGCAGGAGTTGATAGCGATCGTAGCCGCAGAAGAGTTCGTCTCCCCCGTCACCGGATAGCGCCACGGTTACCGAGCGACGTGCCAGGGCCGATACCAGATGTGTCGGTATTTGAGAGGGATCGGCAAAAGGTTCGTCGAACAGCACCGGCAGGGTCGGGATAACCTCGCGGGCCTCCGCGTCGGTGACGTAGAGCTCGGTGTGCGCAGTGCCGAGCGATTGCGCGATTGCCTTGGCGTGCGGTGCCTCGTCAAAGGCCTTTTCGTGAAATCCGATCGAGAAGGTGCGAATGGGGCGGGCACTCTGGGCCTGCATCAATGCTACTACGAGTGAGGAATCGATGCCGCCGGATAGAAACGCCCCCAAAGGGACGTCTGCGACCATGCGCAGGCGTACTGAATCCATCAGCAGTGATTCGAGTGCATGGGTTGCATCGTCGGGGGACAGCGCATGGGGATGCGCGAGGCCATCGGAGGCGACTTGGGCGGCGGACCAGTAGGTGCCCTGGTTCCACCGTTCTGGCATCCGTGCATCATCGGCGCAGATGGTGAGCCATGTGCCGGCAGTTTCCACGCATCTCGATAGATGGTATGGGGGGCAGGGATATAGCCGTGGCGGAGCAGCAGTGGAAGCGCGTTACGATGGATTGCGGTATCGAAGTCGCCAAGGGTGCGGATTGCCTTCAGCTCGGAGGCAAAGGCGAATCCCTGGGCGGTGCGCGCCAGGTAGAGGGGTTTCACGCCAAGACGATCGCGGGCCAGGGAGAGTTCGCGGGTCTCGCGATCCCAGACCGCGAATGCAAACATGCCTAGGCATGCCTCCAGTGTGCGTCGTAGCCCCCAGGTCTCGATGGCATGGAGCACGATCTCGGTATCGGAATGACCA
Organism: Thiohalomonadaceae bacterium; assembly: GCA_041677345.1. GTDB lineage: Bacteria > Pseudomonadota > Gammaproteobacteria > Thiohalomonadales > Thiohalomonadaceae > JALOAT01. Next base: position 1,512 of record JBAYQE010000117.1, on the reverse strand, counting down.
TGCCACGGACCTTCCAGGCGTGAGCGCAGCTCCTGGAAGTTGTAGACCTCACCGTTGAAGACGATGACATAGCGGCCACTGCGCGACACCATGGGTTGATGGCCCTCGGCGCTGAGGTCGAGTATGGCGAGGCGCGTATGCACAAGTCCTATACCACAGGCCGGGTCGCACCAGATCCCGCTGTCGTCCGGCCCGCGGTGGCGCAAGGTGTGTGCCATGGACTGAAGCAAAGACGCACTTATGGAGGTCGATGGCGCAAGGACGCCTGCGATCCCACACATGGGGACTCCTTGAAAGTGTCTTGCAATGGTCGGCGGGTTTTGGGTTATCCCGAGGCCGGTTTGGCAGGGAAATCGAGCCGCAAGAAGTAAAGCACGGGGCATCCCGTGCCGCAAACGTGCCCGAAGTACTTCTGTGCTTGAATATTGCCGCAAGCATGCTTCCCTTCCTATGGCCGATGTCGAGGTGTCCTTGAAGTGCGGGTGGAACATCTCAGCTTGAGGGAACTTTCCTTATGGACTATCGCTACACGTTCACGGTGTTCACACCCACCTACAACCGTGCCCGGTTGCTCGGGGATGTCTACGCCAGTCTCCTGCAACAGACATTCCAGGATTTCGAGTGGCTCATCGTGGACGATGGATCGAGTGATGACACGGAACAACGGGTCGCGCAGTGGCAGGACGAAGGCCGTCTGCACATCCGTTACTTTCGTAAGACCAATGGCGGCAAGCACCGCGCCTTCAACCGTGGTGTGAAGGAGGCACAAGGACGATTGTTTCTGACGTTCGACAGCGACGACACATGCACCCCCAATGCACTGGAGAGGCTTCTGTTCCACTGGTACGCGATCCCCGAGGGACAGCGTGACGGCTATTCGGCAGTCACGGCATTGTGTGCGGATGAGTCCGGCAAAATCATTGGTTCCGCCTTTCCGAAGGATGTTTTTGATTCAGATGCAATCGAACTGGGAAAATACGGCGTCAGTGGCGACAAGTGGGGATTTCAACGCACGGATATCCTTCGCCGCTTTCCTTTTCCCGAGTTCGACGGGGAGAAGTTCATTACCGAGAGCCTGGTCTGGAACCGCATTGGCATGCAGTACCGAACACGGTATGTCAACGAGGTGCTTCAGATCCACGAGTATCGGGGAGACGGCCTGACCGCCAACGTGGTCCGGATCCGGGTAAATAGCCCGCAGGGTACGACGCTGTATTATCGCGAGCATCTGGCACACTCCATCACGCTGGGTGAGCGGTTGAGGACGGGCATCAATTATCTGCGTTTCGCGTTGCATGGGCGACAGCTAATCAATTCTTTCCTGCGCCCGCCATGCGCACGTGCACTGCTGTTCATGCTGATGCCGTTTTCCATCGGCCTCTACCTGCATGACCGTTGGTCTTTGCTGGAAACCTGAAAAAGCGAGGGGCGTCCGTGGACGCCCCTCTTGAGTACGGGTTTTCCCCGTTTACGGTAGTTCCGTGATGTACGAATTGGACGGGTACGAGGTGC
>JBAYQE010000116.1:0-7817 GCA_041677345.1 Thiohalomonadaceae bacterium | reverse complement strand
GACTACTTCTATCCCACCTACGGTGACGACGGCACGGTGGAGGAAGGCGCGCCCACCATGGGCAAGTTCTACCTCAAGCTGCAACAGCGCGAGAACTACGGCCTGTGGGGCAACTTCAAGATCGGCTACGTGGACAACAGCCTGGCCCACGTAGACCGCGGCCTGTACGGCGCCAACGTGCACTTCCAGTCCGAGGACACCACCGCCTTCGGTGAGCAGCGGCTGTGGATCGACGGTTTCGCCGCACAGCCGGGCACCGTGGCCGGCCGCGAAGAGTTCCGCGGCACCGGCGGCTCGCTGTACTTCCTGCGCCACCAGGACATCGTCATCGGCTCCGAGCGCGTACGCGTGGAGGTGCGTGACAAGGATTCGGGCTTGGTCATCGCCGTCAAGAACCTGGTCGCGGGGCTCGACTACAGCATCGACTACCTGCAGGGCCGCGTCGTGCTTGCCGAGCCGCTGTCGGGTACGGCCGCGGACGAGTTGCTGGTGGACAGTGGCGCCGGGGCGGGCAACGAGGTGTTCCTGGTGGCGCGTTACGAATTCACGCCGGGCTTTGACGACCTGGACAACCTGTCCAACGGCGGCCGCGTGCACTACTGGTTCGACGACCATGTGCGGCTCGGGCTCACCGCCAGCCACGACGAGGAGGCGGGCGAGGCCCGGGACGTGCGCGGTGCCGACCTGATCCTGCGCAAGAACGCGCAGACCTGGGTGAAGATCGAGGCCTCGCAGAGCGAGGGTGCCGGCATCGACGCCCTGGAATCGCTGGACGGCGGTTTCAGCTTCTCCGGTGGCGCGGCAGTGGCCGACGCCGACGGCCCCGCCGGTGCCTGGCGCCTGGATGCCAGCGCGGCCCTGTCCGATCTCTACGCCGGTGCCCGCGGCCAGGCGACGCTGTACACCCAGTCGGTGGAGGCGGGTTATGCGGCGCCCGGCTTGGAGACGCTGAAGGACACCGAGCAGTACGGTGGCTCCCTGTCCATGCCCGTGACCGAGCGTCTGGCGGTGAAACTGAAGGCCGATCGCCGCGTGCAGGACCAGGGCCTGGAAACCTCCGCCGGCGAGCTGGACGCGGACTACCGCCTGGATCAGCACTGGACCCTGAGCAGCGGCGTGCGCAACGAATTCCGCGAGGACAACTCGCCGGTGGTGCCGCTCACGCAGGAAGAGGGCGAACGCACCGACCTGGTGGTGCGCGCCACCTTCGACTCCCGCGAACGCTGGCTGGCCTACGGGTACGTGCAGGACACGGTGAACACCACGGGCAACCGCGAGAGCAACGGCCGCATCGGTACGGGCGGCGCCTACCGCCTCACTGATCGCTTCAGCCTCACCGGCGAGGCCTCCACCGGCGACCTGGGCGAAGCGGGCACCCTGGGCGCGGAGTATCTGTGGTCGGATCGCACCACGGTCTATTCCAACTACGCCCTGGAGAATGAGCGCACCGACAACGGCGTGCGCGCGCGCAAGGGCAACCTGGTGTCCGGTTTCCGTAGCCACTGGTCCGACACCACCAGCGTCTACCTGGAGGAACACTACAGCCACGGCGACGTACCCACCGGCCTGACCCATGCCACGGGCGTGGATCTCGCGCCCACCGATCGCTGGAACCTGGGCTTCAACGCCGACTACGGCGTGCTGCACGACAACCAGACCGGCGCGGAGATCGAGCGCCGCGCGCTGGGCGTGCGCGTGGGCTACGGCTTCGACGGTGTGAAGCTGGCCAGTGCCCTGGAATACCGCGTGGACCGCACCGAGGCCGCCGACCTGAGCCGCTCCGAGCGCACCACCTGGCTCACCAAGAACAGCCTGAAATACCAGATCACGCCGGACTGGCGCTTCATCGGCAAGCTGGACCACGCCGAAAGCGAAAGCTCCCTGGGCGAGTTCTACGACGGCAGCTACACCGAGGCGGTGGCGGGCTACGGCTATCGCCCGGTGCGCCACGACCGGCTCAACGCCCTGCTCAAGTACACCTATTTCTACAACCTGCCGTCACCGGGCCAAGTCACCGTGGAGAACACCGCCGCCGCCTTCATCCAGAAGAGCCACATCTTCGCCGCCGACGTCATCTACGACCTCACCCCGCGCTGGTCGGTGGGCGGCAAATACGCCTACCGCCTGGGCCAGGTGGCCATGGACCGTGAGGACCCCGAGTTCTTCGACAGCCGCGCCCACCTCTACATCGCCCGCGCCGACTGGCACTTCATTCACCGTTGGGACGCCGTCATCGAGGCCCGCCTGCTCGACCTGCCGGACGCCCAGGACCGCCGCAGCGGCATGCTGCTGGCCGTCTATCGCCATTTCGGCGACAACCTGAAGCTCGGTGTCGGTTACAACTTTGCCGATTTCTCCGATGACCTCACGGATCTGGACTATGACAACCAGGGCGTATTCGTGAATGTCGTCGGCGCCCTGTAAGCGTGGCGGACACGCAATCGCCAGTAAGTTACACCCCTGTGGGAGAGACACGCGGCGGCCGCAAGGCGTCGTCCCATGTTTCCCCACCGCGGCCGCGTGCGGGCTGGCGGGAAAACCGTCGCAGCTCAAGCCCGTGTCCTGAGCCCGAGGCCCCGTTCCCGGACGCGCAAAACTTGTCAGGCTGGTTCCTTGGCCGCCTTGGTGCGCTGGGGTATCGTATGGCCCTTGCCGAATTGGAGAGGAAGCCATGCGACTTCGCACGTTGTTGACCCTGATCCCCACCATGTTCCTGCTTGCGGCCTGTGCCGGGGGCACGGTGGTGGAAAGTGACCTCGGTATCAAGGGCGCACCCGATTGGGTGAACGAAGGCAGTCAGGCCCTGAACGACAAGGACGGTCGCCTGTTCCATGGCCTCGGCCAGGCGCCGGCCATGGGCGATGCCGCCCTGCAGATCGCCACCGCCGACAACCGCGCCCGCGCGGAGATCGCGCGCGTGCTCAGTTCCTACATGGACCTCGCCGCCAACGACTATGCCGCCGCCTCCGCCTCGGGTGAAAGCCAGTTCAGCGTGCAGCAGGTATCGAACCAGATCCGCAACAGCACCAAGCTCAACCTGGCCGGCGCACGCATCATCGCGCACTGGAAGGACAAGAAGACCGGCGTGGTGTATTCCCTGGCCGAACTGGACATGAAGGCCGTGAAGGAGACGTTGGCGCTTTCCCGCGACATGAACGAAGACGCACGGCGTTATCTCGAGACCAACGCGGACAACCTTTTCGACCGTTTCGTCCAGGAGAATAAGAAATGAGCCTCAGCCTTTCCGCCAAGCGTGCCGCCGTCATTGCCCTCGTGGCCCTCATCGGCCTCGCCGGCTGCTCGACCAAGGTCAGCCGCATCGAGACCGACGAAGTGCGCGACCTCAGCGGCAAGTGGAACGATACCGACTCGCGCCTCGTTTCCGAGGAGATGATCGGTCAGATGCTGGAAGGCGCCTGGGTCAACAATCACGTGCGTCGCCACGGCAACCTGCCCACGGTGATCGTCGGCACCGTGAAGAACCTGAGTCATGAGCATGTCAATGTGAACACCTTCGTGGCCGACATCGAGCGTGCCGTGATCAACTCCGGTCGCGTGGAATTCGTCGCCTCGCGTGACGAACGCGGCGAGATCCGCGAGGAACGCAAGGACATGGACGTGCACGCCAGCGAGGCCACGCGCAAGGCCATGGGCCAGGAAATCGGTGCCGACTACATGCTCACCGGTTCCATCAACACCATCGTTGACAAGGAAGGCAAGACCGCGGTGCGCTACTACCAGGTGGACATGAACCTTATCAGCCTTACGGACAACCGTAAGGCCTGGGTGGGGCAGAAAAAGATCAAGAAGGTGGTCGAAAAGCCCGGCATGCGGTTCTGATCCGAGCGGCCTCGGCCCATGCAGAGGTTATGCCGCGTGAGCCGCTGGGCCTGGCCGCTGTTGCTGATGGCCATGCTCGGTGGCTGCGCCACCTATTCCGCCAGCCGCCCCGCGCTCGAGGCGAGCCTCGCCGCGGGTCAGTATGAGCAGGCCCTGAAGCAACTGGCGGAGCACCCGGGCCCAGAGCGCGATCGGGTGCTGCACCTGCTGGACCGTGCCATGCTGCAGCGGCTCGCTGGCGATTACGGTGCGAGCAATGCCAGCTTCGAAGAGGCCAAGCGCATCATCGACGAGTTCTCCACCATCTCGGCCACGGAGACATCGGCATCCTTCCTCATCAACGACGCGACCACCACCTATGTGGGCGAACCCTTTGAGCAGGCCTTGCTGCATGCCTATGCGGCACTCAACTACCTGGACCTGGGTGATGACGAGGCCGCACGCGTGGAGGCCCTGCAAGTCGACCTGACCTTGCAATCCCTCGCCGAGGATGACGAAGGCCCGCTGGCGCGGGACCCGTTCGCGCGTTATCTCGCCGGCATCATTTACGAGCGCCGCGGCGAGTGGAGCGATGCACTCATCAGCTACCGCATGGCCTATGAAGGCTACAAGGCCCATGCGAGGCTGTATCCCATCGCCGTCCCGTCGGCGCTGAAGGAAGACCTGCTGCGCCTGACCGCGCGGGTGGGTCTCATGGACGAGCATCGCCGGTTCCGCGAGGAGTTCGGCGTACCCAACTGGCAGGACCCGGGCCTACAGAATGGTGAGCTGGTTGTGCTGCTGCACAATGGGCTCGCGCCCATCAAGCGCGAGGAACGCGCCGTACTCGTGCCGCCGCGTGTACCGCAGGTGGTCAGCATTGCCTTGCCCCGTTACGAGCCACGCCCTGGCGTTGTCAGCGGGGCGCGGGTGCTGGTGGACGGGCGCGAGGTGCGCACGGAAATCGTCGAGGACGTGACTGCCATCGCCCAGCACACCCTGAGCGGGCGCATGCCCGCCATCACGGCACGTGCGCTGGCGCGCGCCGTCACCAAGTTCAAGATCACCGAGAGCGCACGGAAGGAGGACAAGGCCGCGGGCCTCATCTCCAACGTGGCGGGTCTGCTCACCGAACGTGCCGATACCCGCTCCTGGCTCACCCTGCCTGCCGAGATCCAGTTGGCACGCCTGCGCTTGCCCGCCGGTGACCACCAGGTGTGCATGGAGTTGCTGTCGCCTGCGGGCGGCGTGGTGGAGACCCACGAGTTCGCTATCAGCGTGGCGAAGGACAGCCAGACCGTGTTGTCCCGCCATTGGATTCCTTCCCTTTCGTCGCGGAGAACGCCATGAAGAAAGCCGCACTGATCCTCTGCCTGATGCTCGCCGGTTGTGCCGGTGGCACGCGCGAGACGGTTCCTGAATGGGTGGACGGCAGCAGTGACAAATACCCCGAGGCCCGCTACCTCACGGGCCAGGCGCAGGCTTCCAGTGCCGCACTGGCCCGCGATCGTGCCCGTGCCGAACTGGCGAAGGTGTTCACCACACAGGTGAACGAACGCTTGGAAGACGTGGCCAGCGCAGAGGTGATCAGCGAGGGTGACAGTTCACAGCACCGCTCCGAGACGCGCGTGGACCGCAGCGTGCAGACCGAGACCCAGCGCCTGCTCGAAGGCGTGCGCATCGCCGAGACCTGGCGTGATCCCGAGGGTGCATATCATGCACTGGCCGTGCTCGATCGCCTGACCGAGAGTGATCGCCTGCGTACGCGCATCGACGGCCTGGATCAGGTCATCGAGCGCTCAGTGGCGCGCGCCCGTGGCGGTGACCAGCTATTGTCACGCATCGGTGCCGCCTCGCAGGCGGTGGCCGCGCAGCAGGAGCGCGATGCCTTGCAGCAGGACCTGCGCGTGATCGATCCCACCGGGATCGGCGTACCGGCCCGCTATGCCCGCGCGCGCCTGCAGGCGGACTTCGCGGAACTCGCCGCTCGCCTGCGGCTTGCAGTGGAGGCCGAAGCCGACCCCATGGGGAATCTTGCTTCAGTGATGCAGGGTGCGGTGCGGCATGCGGGTTTCATCAACGCCCCGCCGGGTGAGGCGGATTATCGGCTGGTCTCCTCACTCCTGCTCGACAGCTCCGTCATGGACGGTTGGCAATGGGTCACGGGTACGCTGGAGTTGCGCATGCTGGACAGGGCGGGGCAGGTACTGGGCAGCCAGCGCTGGCCGGTGAAGGCCTCGGCGCGGCAGGTGGCCACGGCCCGCCATCGCGCCATCTCGGAGGTGGATCGGCAACTGCGCACCAAGCTGCGCGAGACGGTCATCGGTTTCGCCGAAGGGTTGCGGTAACCAGGGAGCTGCGGTCTGCTCCCAGTGTCCGTAGGTCGCCTTGCGAAGCTACGTGTGCGCACCTGCGTGGCGAAATCGCGGGTGCCGTAAGCGGTTTCGGATGCCGCTTCGTGGTGGTGTCTGCACCCTGGGATGCGACATCGGTTCAACTGAATACGCCATGCAGGAACCAGCGCCGCTGGCGGTGTTCGCGAAAAATCCACAAGCGCGCGTGGCGACTGTCCTCTGCCACGAAGTAATCGCGGCTGATACCCGCATTCCACCAGCCGGCCTCGATGCGTTCGGGGCCGCTCAACAGGTGCAGCTTGCCGCCGCGACAGGGTTGGCCGTCCACTTCTTCCAGGGGCTCGGGCGTGTCAAGCAGCCATAAGGGACGACGGCCGAAGATGGTGGCTGCGGCCGCTGCCTTTACAGCGCTGCCCGGGGCGCAGCGCCGCCAGGCCCGCTCCGGGCGATGCTCCGCGACCACGTCGCAGCCGTGCACCGCCTCGGCACCCAACCGCACGCGGAGTTTCTCCAGCAACTGTTCACCCCGGGCCTGTACCCGGGGGCGGGCGTCGAACAGTGGGGGTTCCTCCTCCGCCAGGGGTGACAACCCCTCGGCGGTGAGCACCAGTTCGTCCACGGGTGCGGACAGGGTGAATTGCTCGAGGCGCGTGTGTAGCAGGGTGAACAGATGGCCTGCATCGCGGCTGGGTGAGAGCAATCCCAGTTCCAGCCGGCTGGGTGCGCGGCCACGATGACCCAACGCCAGTACCAACTGCGATACGCCGGCCCCGCGGGCACGCAGGAAACCGCCCAGTTCAAGTAACTGGCGTCGGGCGGCGAACAGCAGGGCCTCGGTGTTGTCCACCTCCGCCGGCAGTACCAGCCGGCTCGCGAAGCGGGGGGGCGGCACATAGGCGGGTCGTGGGTCCGGCAGCTCACCCAGGATGCGCAGCAGATAGGCGAGGGTGTCGGGACCAAGCCGGCGTGCGAGCCCGCTGCGCGGCAGGCGCAGGCAGTCCGACAGCCGTCGCAGGCCCATGCCATGCAGGGCGGCTGTCTGGGCCTCGCCCAGGCCAAGGTGTTCCAGGGGGAAGTCACCGAGTACCGCGTGCAGGGCAGATTTCTCCAGCACGGGTGCATCCTGGCCGGCGCGGGCGAGCAGCACGGCGGCGAGCGGCACCGGTGCCATGCCCGTGGCGGCGTGATAGCCGAGGGCTTCGGTCCCTTCCAGCACGCGCGCACGCAGTGCCTCCAGGCCACCGAACAACATCAGGCTGCCGCCGATCTCCAGCAGCAGGCCCTGGGGGGGGACCAGGCTCACCGTGGAGGTGAACTGGCCGGCCCAGGCGGCGAGCCGTTCCAGGGCAGCGCGCTCCGCTGTCTCGTCACGGGGCAGGGTGCGATGGTCCTGCAGCAGGGCCTGGGCGGCACCCAGGGCCATGCCGGGCCGCACGCCCGCCGCGGCGGCAGCGCGGTTGCGGGCATGCACCCTCTGGCGTGCGCCATGGGCATCGCTCACCAGCAGCGGCAGCGCCGGGTCGGCCACGGCGCGGGCGAAGACCTCCAGGGCCAGATGGGGAAAGTGCAGGCTAAGCCAGAGCATGGGGTTGAAGGCAAAAAGCGATAACCACGGGGGACACGGGGAACACGGGGAGCACGGGG
>JBAYQE010000115.1:0-7848 GCA_041677345.1 Thiohalomonadaceae bacterium | reverse complement strand
CACGCTCCAGGATCAGCTGCGCAACCAGGCGGTTCCAGCTGCGCGACAGCCGTCCGCTCTGGCCGTTTGACTGGTGATTGACACCGATGGACAACACGCGGCTGCGAAAACCCAGCACCTCGCAATTATGCAGGAAGGTGAGCAGCAGTTCGGGTTCGTAGACCGTCTCGCGGAAGGAAGCCGAGGTCTGACGGTTATAGAGTTGCCATAACGACAGCTGTGTATAACCGAAATACAGGCGTTCCTCCCCCCCCAGCAGCCCCTTCACCAAGGGGATCTTCAGGCTAATCTGGTATTTCACCTCGAGGGTTTCCAGATCAATATCGCCGTCTTCGTAAGGCGCCTCGTTGGGGCTGTCCACGTAGGTGATTGGCAGGATGTAGGTGGGCCGGTGTGGCACGATGGCGAACCGGTTGTCCAACAGCCCCTCTTCCAGCAACAATCGCTCGCTTATGGCAGAACGGACCTCAGCGTCCCCTGCCACGGCGGGACCAACGATGGGTACAAGGAGCAGAAGCGGCAGGTAAAGGCGCATGGACGATGGCCTGGAAGCAGTGCATGGAGCTTATCTCAGTCCCCCCGCCGCCGTACAGGCGCTTGCCGCCGCGCCGGCCCGGGCATAACCTGACGCCTCCGGCACGCGGGACATTCCTGAACAGGCGCCGTGCGTAGCATGCGGCTGCGCGCAAGCCCTCGCAGGACGGCGGCATGGCCACACATGGACATCGAGGGTGTGGTGCATCATCGAGGCGGGAAAGCCGTTTTCATCATTTTGCTAGGGAGAGGACATGCCTGACGGCCTTTACGAACTGGTGTTCCAGGGCGAGATTCGCGAGGGTTTCGACAAGGAGCACGTCAAGGCTGAGTTTGGCCGCATCTTTCAGCTCACGGCCGAGCGCCTGGATGAGATCTTCGCCCACCCGCAGGTGGTGCTGCACCGGGGCCTTGATGCGGCGCAGGCCACCCACTACCAGCGCGCGCTCGCGAACCTCGGCCTCAAGATACTCATGCGCCAGAACACGCTGCCGGCCGCCGCGCAAGCCGGCGGTGGCGCGCACGCGCAAGCGCCGGTACTCGACGAGACCGCGCCGGCGCGCACCGTGCCCTTTGAATTCAGCGGGCGTGGGGGTGAGTTCTTCCGTATCTGGATCGTCAATGTCTGCCTGACCATCCTCACGCTGGGCGTTTATTCCGCCTGGGCCAAGGTGCGCACGCAGCGCTATTTCTACGGCAATACGCGCCTGGATGGTGCCAGTTTCGACTATCTGGCCAATCCCCTTTCGATCCTGAAAGGGCGGCTCATCGCCTTCGCCCTGTTCGCAGCCTACGCCATGTCCGAAGCGGTGAATCCGCTGCTTTCATTGGGGCTGATTGTCCTGCTCCTGCTGTGCCTGCCATGGATCGCGGTACGCGCCTTGGCGTTTCGTGCACGCAACAGTGCCTGGCGGAACGTACGTTTCAATTTCACGGGGACGACCTGGGACGCAGTCAAGGCCTTCCTGTTCTGGCCACTGGCCGGTACCTTGAGCTTCGGCCTGCTGGTGCCATTTGCCATGCACCGTCAGGCGGCGTTCATGATCGGCAACAGCCGCTATGGCACCGAATGCTTCAGGTTCAGTGCCGGGGTGACTGCATTCTACAAACTGCTGTTCACGGTACTCGCCATGGGTATCGGCGGCTTCCTGTTGGCCGGGTTCGTCAGCGCCATGGTGCCGGTGCTCACGCCGGTGCTGCTCGCCGCTGCCTACCTGGTGCTGTTCACCTGGTTCAATGTGGCCCGTGTGAACCTGGTGTACGGCAGCACCGCGATTGCAGGCCATCACTTCGAAGCGGACTACGCCTTCGGCTCCTACGCGCGGCTCATGCTCGGCAACATGCTCGGACTCGTGCTGACGCTCGGGCTGTTCTATCCGTGGGCCCGGGTGCGTACCGCGCGCTACGCCGCCGAACATATGCGCGTACACAGCAACGGTGACCTGGGTACCTTCAGTGCCGACCAGTACCGCAGCATAAGTGCTGTGGGCCAGGAGGTCGGCGATATCTTCGACATGGACCTCGGCCTGTGATCCAAGGTAATTTTTTCGACGGACACACCTCACGCCGTACCCCCGCACAGCTCCGGGTCAGCGGCAACAGCATCAGTGTGTACGGTGAGGACGGCGAACAACTACGGCCCGCCACGCCCCTGCACGAAGTAGAGGTGTCTTCGCGCATCGGTGACACCCCGCGCTTGCTGCGCTTTGCCGACGGCGCCCAGTTCGAAACCGCAGACAATGCGGGTGTGGACGCACTCCTGGTTCAAGGCCATGGCGGTCTGTTGCACCGCCTGGAATCCCGTCTGCGTTACGTGATCGTGGGCCTGGTGGCAGTGGTCGCCTGTGCGTGGGCGCTGGTGCAATACGGCATTCCCGCTTTCGCGGAGCGAGCCGCCTTCGCGCTGCCGGTCGAGACCAGCCGCTATCTCGATCGGGAGGTGCTGGCCTTTCTCGACCGCCACCTGTTGGAACCCACCACCCTGACCGAACAGGAGCAGGCCCGGCTGCGCGCACACTTCGCGGCCGTGGCTGATGACGTGGACCCACCCGCCCGGGTGCATGTGGAGTTTCGCCGTGGCGCCGACACCCTGGGGCCCAACGCCATCGCACTGCCCTCAGGCACCATCGTGTTCACGGACGAGCTGGTACGCCTCGCCGCCCATGAGGACGAACTCATCGCCGTGCTGGCCCACGAGATCGGTCACGTGGTACGCCGCCACGGCCTGCGGCAGGTCATCCAGAGCTCGTTATTGACCGCAGCCATGGTGATGATCAGCGGCGACGTCTCATCGGTCTCCTCACTGGTCACGGCACTGCCTGTGACGCTCACCGAGCTGGGGTATTCCCGGGGTTTCGAACGGGAGGCCGACGCCTACGCGGTCACCACGTTGCAGGCCCGGGGGCTGTCCGTGGACCACTTCACCGCCGTGCTCGCGCGCCTCGACCGGGTGCTGCGCTGCGAGGGTTCCCCCGGGGATTGCGGAGAGGAAAAAGACCCTCGCTGGACCTCCTATCTCTCTACCCACCCAGCCACGGCAGATCGCCTACGTTGGATACGGGAAATCGCCATGCACCCACCGCTGCGATGACAGCTGATAAAATTAGCGGTTCATTAAATACCCCCAAGAGGAGTGTGCATGTACGATACGTTCAAGCCTGAGACGCCCATGGGCCTCATGGATTTCGTGAAGGCCGCGAAGGCGGCCATCAAGGAAGTGGATGTCGATCAGGCCGAGAGCATGATGACCGAACGCCCCGACCTGCTGGTGGTGGATGTGCGCGAATCGTCCGAGCACGAGCAGGGTCACCTGAGCAAGGCGCTGCTGGTGCCTCGCGGCATTCTCGAGGCCGCGGCCGATCCCGCCTATCCCAAGCACAACCCCGCATTCGCCGCGGCGCGCACCCGCCCGGTGATCGTGTATTGCGCCACCGGTGGCCGCTCGGCCATGGCGGCTGCCGTGATGCAGATGATGGGCTTCAAGGAGGTGTACAGCCTGGCAGGCGGTTTCGCGGGCTGGGAGCAGGCCGGCAAGCCGGTCACGCGCGAGGCGCGTTACGTCTGAGCCTTTTCAAGAGGCAAAGCGGCCGGCAAATCACCGGCCGTTTTTTTTTGCATGCATGGACGGCGCGTCAGTCGCCAAGGAAAACATGACCCTTGCGGGATGCGCTTCCTTCCTGATCAAGAACCCCGTTCGAGCACCGCAGCGAAAAAACCATCGGTGTTGTGGATGTGGGGATAGAGCCTCAGGTAGGGCCCGTCCATGCGCAACGCCACGTCACGACGCGCGAGGATCCCGTTCACCGGGACCACCGCGAACTCCGGATGGTCCGCGAGGAAATGCCCCACCACGTCCTCATTCTCCTCGCGCAACACACTGCAGGTGGCATAGACCAGACGACCGCCGCGTTTCACCAGGGTGCTGGCGGCGGACAGGATGGAAAGCTGGCTCGCGTTGATACGCTCCAGCTCGATGGTACGCCACTTGATGTCCGGGTTACGCCGCAGCGTACCCGAGCCCGAGCAGGGTGCATCCACCAGCACGCGATCCATTTTCCCGGCCAGGCGCCGCACACGTGCATCGTGCTCGTCCCGAATGGCAATGGTGCGCACGTTCTGCAGGCCCGAGCGCTTGAGGCGCGGCTTGATCTTCTCCAGTCGCCACTCCGCATTGTCGAGGGCGTATAGCGTGCCCGTATTCGCCATGGCCGCACCCAGGTGCAGGGTCTTGCCGCCGGCACCGGCGCAGAAGTCCACCACGCTTTCGCGGCGCTTCGCTTCCACGAGCAGCGAAACGAGTTGGCTGCCTTCGTCCTGTACCTCGAATGACCCCGCCGTGAAGGCACGGGTCTTGAACAGCGGGCTGCGATCGGTGCGCCGTAATCCCAACGGCGAGTAAGGCGTCGGTACGGTTTCGAAACCTTCGGCAGCCAGACTGGCCTGCACCTCGTCGCGCTTGGCCTTGAAGGTGTTCACGCGCAGGTCCACGGGTGCCGGGTTGTTGAATGCCTCGGCAAGTGCCAGGGTTTCCTCCACCCCAAGCAACGCCACCAGCCGCTCGGCGAGCCAGTCGGGCAGGTTCGCCGCCACCGCCAGCGGCAACTGCGCCCGATCGAGGGTGCGCACCCGCTCCGCCAAGGCCGAGGCGTCACCGACATAGCCCGCCTCGGCCAGGGCACGACCGCTCAGACCCTGCTGCAGCAGGTGGGCGGCGAGCAGATCGGCAGGCCGCCCGGAACCGGCCGCCGCTTCCAGCAGGCGCCGTCGGCGCAGGCACGCATAGACCATCTCCGCCACCACGCCGCGGTCACGCGCCCCCATCTCGCGATGGCTGCGGAAAAAGGATTCCATCTGCTTGTCTGCCGCCGCATCACTGCGCAGCACGGCGCTGAGCAACTGGACGGCAAGGTGAAAGTGACTGGCGCGGGACATTGAGCCTACCTCGATGCGGGCCCGTACTTTACCTCATCCCGCCTTGGCAAAGAGAAAAGCCAAAACACGGGGGACACGGGGAAATGCAGGCGGAACCTCAGGCCGCGATAGCCCAGTCTCCGACGACAATCGCGGCCGAGGCTGCATCTACCGGCAGGATGCACATTGATGGATTCCCCCGTGTTCCCCGTGTGCCCCGTGGTTAATGCTTTGTTCTTCCCGGCCAGTCACCACCGCCTCCGCCCGGGCGAGGAGAACAGGCGCACGCCGCGGCGGCGGAAGAACGGGACCAGGGCCATACCGGCGACGAAGCCGCCAATGTGGGCGAACCAGGCGACGCCGCCTTCACCCGAGGGCGTCCCCAGGGAACTGACGATCTGCAGCAGGAACCAGAGCCCGAGCACCAGCGAGGCCGGCATGTACACGGTGTGCAGGTAGAAGCCGAAGGGGATCACCACCAGCACACGTGCGGTCGGGTGCAGCAACAGGTAGGCGCCGAGTACGCCCGAGATGGCACCACTGGCGCCGATCATGGGCACGGCAGAGGTGGGCTCCGGCAGGCCCTGGGCCATGGCCGCGGCCACGCCGCACAGTCCATAGAACACGATGAAGCGGCCGTGCCCCATGGCATCTTCGACGTTGTTGCCGAAGATCCACAGGTACAGCATGTTGCCGGCCAGGTGCATGAGCCCGCCGTGCAGAAACATGGAGGTGAACAGGGTGGCCGTGGGCGGGACCACGGCCACCTGCGGCGGCAGTTGCGCATCCGTGAACAGCAGCGAGGGGATGAACCCCAACGCATAGACGATGCGCTCCTGGCCGGCCGCGTCGTGGGAGATCTGCCACAAGAAGGCCAGCACACACGCGACGATGAACGTGACCGTGATGATCGCCGGGCGCTCGGTGGGGTTTTCGTCACGAATGGGGATCATCGGTTGGGTGGCCGTCCGCCGTCGGATGGCCACCAACATAGCACTTCAGGGCACGGAACACGGCATGGAAGCGCAGGGGCAGCGCCTCTTGCCGTGGCAGTCGGCGATCAGTGGCGCCAGTGTGGCCCGAACAGGCGATGATAGCTTTCCGGCAGCTGCGCGAACACGTCGCCCATCTCGCCTTCCGACACGGCCTCGAACAGCACCTCGATCACCGTGCGCGCGTGCGCACGCGCCGTTTCCATGTCCACGCCTTCGAGTTCGCTGATGCGCCGCACGAACTCATCGACAGTCATGCGCCGGCCGAGGCCGGCATTTTCGGTATGGAGAAAACGGGCGATCTCGCGCGGCAACTGCGACGCGAGGTGCATGGGTTCGCCGCCCTTGAGGCGTTCGCTCAGGATCATGAGCGTCGCCCGGCTCGCCTTGATGGCGTCCTCGCTGCTTTCGATCTTTCCGCGCTCCCGCACCCGTGCAACGAAATCACTGGTCTTCATGGCATGCCTCCGCTTTCCCTTAACGACTAGCATCCAGCGGGTAAATCCGCCTTCACCAAGTCCTCGAAGCGGGATGTCGCGTGTAGGAGCGGGCTCAGCCCGCGATTCCCGCAGCAGCAGGCGAAAACGCCACCGCGGCCTGAGGCCGCGCCTACGGCAAGCAAGCCACGCTACGGTTCCGTCGCCGGTTCCAGTCGCGCCAGCGGGTCCTGACGATAGAAGCGGCGCAGCAGGTCGTAGACCACGGGATAGGCCTCGACGAGTACGTCCGGACATGTGAAGAAATATTCGCTGGCCACGGCGAAGAACTCCTCCGGCGCCTCGCCGGCGTACGGATCGATGGGCGGCTCCTCGCCCCTGTCCATGCGGGCGTTCAGGTCGTCAAAGGCGGCGGCGAACACCCGTGACCATTCGCTCACGTCCATGCCGCGGTGCAGCGGCGGCAGGCCCTCCGTTTCGCCATTGCGGGCGTCGAGCTTGTGGGCGAACTCGTGGATCACCACGTTGTAGCCGTCACCCATGCCCGAGGCCTTGACGTCTCCCCAGGACAGGATGACCGGGCCGTGCAGCCAGGCCTCACCGCTGCGGATCTCCTCGGCGGTATGCACCACGCCCGCCTCGTCCATCCATTCCAAACGGGGCACGAATTCGGCTGGATAGACAATCACCGCCGACCAGCCGTCGTACCAGTCCAACCCCAGTTGCAAAACGGGAAGGCAGGCCTGGGCGGCGATGGCCACGCGCATGTATTCGTCCAATTCCAGCCCACCGGCCGGTTCCAGGGTCTTTTCGTGCAGGAACAACAGGGAGAGTTCGCGCAGCCTGCGCTCCTCGTCCTCGTCCAGGCCGTCGAATACCGGAAAGGCCTCGCGTACCCGAATCCAGATCGGGTCGGGGATTTGTGCACGCCGCAGGATACGGCGGTGGCGCCAGGCGCGCAGACTCAACATTGTTCAGTCTGCGCTGCCGGCCTCGTCGCGCACGTCCTTGCGGTTGCCCTCACGCACGCGCAGCTTGCGGCCGTGAAATTCCTTGCCGTCCAGGGCCTTGATGGCCCGCTGCGCCTGATTGCGGGGCATCTCCACGAAGCCGAAGCCGCGGGGGCGGCGGGTCTTGCGGTCGCGCATGATGCGCGAGGCGCGCACCGCGCCATAGGGTGAGAACAGGTCACGCAATTCCTCGTCCGTGGACTTGAAGGCGAGATTGCCCACGAACACGGTCTGGGCCTCCTCTCCGTCGCCATGTTCCGGTGCCGCCTCGGTGCGGCGCAGGGCACCCAGCCACACCCCGGCAAAGGCGCCGACGGCAAGCAGCAGGGCATGGTCGAGGCGGACGTTGCCTGTGAGGGCAATGGGCAGGACATAGCCCAGCAGGCCCAGCAGCAGGGCCGCGAGCAGGGCCCTGGTAAAGGGGTTCGGTGGCAGCATCAGGTTCCGTTCCTTGTCTTGTCTTGT
>JBAYQE010000114.1:0-8016 GCA_041677345.1 Thiohalomonadaceae bacterium | reverse complement strand
TACACGGCCGTGGTGGACGCCACCTTCCTGGAGCGCGCGCGCCGTGAGGACTTCCACGCCATGGCGCGCGCCTGGGGCGTGCCGTTCCTGGTGCTGTATCTCACCGCCCCGGAACAGGTACTGCACGAGCGCATCGTCGCGCGCCATGCGGCGCGCCAGGATGCCTCTGAAGCGGACCTCGCCGTGCTCGCCCATCAACAGCGGCGCATGGAGGCACCCCAGGGCGATGAACTCGAATACACCCTGGTGATCGACGCGGGCCGGGATTGGCAACCGGCGCGCGTGGTGCAACAGGTGCAGGCGCGCCTGGAAGCAGGCACATGTCGTTAGCCGCGGTCATGACCAGCCCGCAGTTCCTGGGCGCGCTGCTGCTCTACGCCCTCACCGTGCTCCTTTGCGAGCGTGTGGCCTCGCGGCTCGCGCCGCACATGGCGCAGCACGGTCTCACCGATTGGCTGCTCGAACACGTGTACGTGCCCCTTAGCCGCGCGGCGTGCATCGTCCTCTTCGTGGCCGCCGCCTATCCGCTGCTGTTCGGCACCGTGCAGGCGCCCTGGCTGTTCGAGGTGCTGGGCGATGGCGAACGGCGTGTGAGCACCTTGCTGAACCTGGCCTTCATCGCCAGTCTGTTGTTGCCCTTGATTCCGGTGCTGGGTGATCGCCTGGCGCTGGTGTTGCCGCTGCAGGCCATCGCCACCTCTGCGCTGCTGCTGCACTGGACCGCTGCCAGCGCGGGCGCGCACGTTTCGCTCTGGCCCGGTAGCGACGTGGTGCTCGTCCTTCTCGTCCTCGTTGCACTGGGTGAGCCGCTGGCCCGCGCCACCGCGCGCTTCTGGGCAATGGTGCGCGCGGAAAGGGAAGAGCCGTGGATTGCCGAGACCGCCCTGCTGATGCTGCAGGTGCCGGTGATCCTGACCTACACCCTGCACGTGGGCGCTCCCCTGGCCGGTCCTGCCGCGATGCACTGAACCGTCATCGCCCACGGTGTGGGCTCCTACGCATCAAGGGTCGATGTAGGGATGCCGGCGAAGGTTGGGTTCGACCGCGATGACGTCGGGAAGCTGGCGCAGATGGATCTGGGCCTGTTCCGCCGTCATGCCCGCGGGTGTGCGGATGTGGAAGATGGGAAGGTGCTCGTACACGCGGAGGATCTCCACGCCCGCTCCTTGCAATTGCGCAAGCGCGTCCTCGCGTTCCATGTGATCGGCAAAGGTGATGAGAAATTCCTGCCCTGCGGTCGGGTCCATCTGTGCAACAGTCTGCTGACCGCCCGCGCAAGCGGAAACGAGTAGCGGCGTGATCAGTCCAAGCGACCGCAAACGTCTGCCCGTACGCAACAACAGAACAAGCCCGGCAAGCACCACCAATCCAATGCCCGCACCGCCGCCTCCTCCATTGCTGCCGGCATGCACACCGATGCGATAGGTGGTGCGGGTCTGACCAAAGTTGATCACCGATGCGTAATACACGCCCGGCTCCGGAGTGTCGATGACGACCGACTCCTCGCTGGCATCGCCGTTGCTCACCCGAGTCCCCTTTTCAGCGCACCACCAGCTGGACTTCCGCTCGCAGTAATACCAGTCGAATTGAGGAACGCCGCCTTTGCGCACCATCAAGTCTAGATCACTGCCTCCGCTGTCAAGCGAAACCCGGATGCGTCCGGTGCCCGGCGCCACATGGAATTCCCATAGGTGCATGTCGTCCTGGTCATGGGTCTGGATGATGGCAGTGGCCGGTGTGCCTTCGTTAAGCACGCCCCACTCCGTGTCGAAGCGTCGCACCAGGGGCTGCCCGAGTTCGTCCGCGTAGACGGTGACGTGCAGGGGTATGCGGTGGTGGCCTGCGGCATCGGGCGCGAGCCTCACGGCAAATCTCGCGGCCTTTGCACCAACCGGAAAGTCTCCGATGACAACCTCCTCACCTGGCACTTCCAAGGAGGGATCGTCGCTCGTCAGAGTGACGGAAACGTTATGTGCCTCCACCCACAGGTTTTCGAGCGTCACGGCAAGCGTGAGGGTTTCGCCCGGTTCGGGCAACCCGTTGCCGTTACCCTCGGCATCCGAGAATTCGTGTCCCGCGTAGACGATGGCCGGCTGTTGTGACATCGCCAGTGCCGCCTGCGCATCCATGCGCCCATCCGCGGCAAGCAGGCCACCGCCCGACGCCAGCGGCTGTGCACTGGTGAGAATGCGCGCCTTCACCTCTGCGATTATTTGGGTCCTGGTTTCAGGGAGCCCGTCATCCGGATACTCGCTCATCAACAACGCCGCGAGTCCCGCCACGTGGGGCGCCGAGAAGGACGTGCCAGAGAAACAGTCGAGCCTGTTCGCCTGCTTGCTTACGGGTACGATGACCTTGATGTCCTCACCGGGTGCAGCCAGGTCGACATCGCGCGCGCCGTACTGGCTCCAGTAGGTCAGGCTGCCGGATCGATCGCTCGCTGCCACGGCGATGATGTTGGCATTGGGCAGCCCCGAAGGGTAATCGGGGATCAGGTCGTTGTTCACCTCATAATTGCCCGCGGCGGCCACGACGAGGATGCCGTGCTCTTCCAGCAGATCGATGCCCTTCTGCTCGGCAATGGAGAACTGGGGGCCGCCCCAGCTGGCGTTGATGACTCGCACGTCCTTCGCGATGGCCACGTCATAGGCCTCAAGCAACGAAGCCACGTCGAAATCGGTGCGTATGGGCACGATCTGCACACCCGGGGCTATGCCGCTGACTTCGGCAGCGGTAGCGCCGATGACACTGGCCACAGCCGTGCCATGCCACCCCACGGGGTCAAAGCGATTGGGGCTGGTATCGGCATCCCCATCAATCACATCCCAGCCTGCGATCAGATTGGCTTCCAACGCAGGGTCCACACCGGTATCGATGACGCCGACCTTCACCGACGCATCTGGGATCGGCTTGGGCGATACGCTCGTGAGCTTCACATCGTCCAGCGCCCACTGGGACTCACAGGCGTCGTCGATCACGCGCAAGTGACGTCTGTAATTGGGCTCCACGAACTCGACCGCACTCGAGTTGCGCAGCGCCCGCATGGTCTCTTCCAGGTCTGCGCCTTCCGGAAGCGTCCAGTGTTCCATGTCGAGGTGGGTGAACACCTTTTTGCCGGGATTCGCCACGACGCCTGCAAGTCGTGCGCCGGACATTTGCTGCGGACGGGCGCCGGGCTTGAAACGTACGATCAGTTCACCCGGGTTGTATTCATTGGCCTGACCCGCGCGTGCATCATCGGTGGCGAACAGCGCCATGCCGAGTATGGTGATGGTTAAGGCGCGCAAGATCCCGGACATGGTTCAAGTCCCCAATCGCACCGAGAGCATCCATGCTGCAGCGGTGATGCATGCAACGAATGCCGCCAGCGTACCGGCTCCCTGCCATCGCAGGCGCCTCACCAGTTCTTCCTCGGGAACGGCCGAAAGCAGATACGGCTGGCCGTGGGACGGACGCGCCATCAGATGCACGCCGGGCTCCGCCGCACGTGCGGCGCGGGCCTTCACCACGTGACGCTCGGCGGCGCGCCGCGCCGCTTCCCATTCCTCCAGGTCGATGCGGCCGTCGCGGTTGGTATCGAAGCGCGCCAGCAGGGCCGGCTGATCGCGCTTCCATTCTGCGAGCACTGCGCGCACCTCGTCACCCGGATGGCCGCCGCTTTCGTAGGCGCCGCCGGTGGTGCGGAACTCGCCGATGGCATAGAGCGGATCGCCCACCTCGATGCGGTTTTCGGTGAAGCGGTATCGGCCCGAGGAAAACAGCGTGCGCCGGGCTGGCGCGCCGTGCCAGAGCGAGGATCCGCCGAACCATACGTGGGACACCGAAGGCAGTACGTGGGCACCGTCGGGGTCGATGACGCATTCGCCGGTATCGTCACGCAGCAGGAACAACGCGCCGCTGCGCTCGTCGCGAACGGTGCGCCAGCGGGTCTGGGTATTGCCGCGGCTGTCGCGCGTGGTCACGCGCTCCTCCACGCGGCAGTGAAACCAGGTGCAGACAGTCCCCGTGAGCAGGGATACGATGGGCTCCCCGGGCAGCAGCGCCGCCTCGCCCACCAGTTCCACATAGCCTTGTGCCGCCGAGCGTATGCGCGAGGTGGGAATGTCGGCAATGACGCGTGCGCGGTGCAGTGCGCGGAAACCGAAAAACAGCGCACCCGCCGCCGCAGCGGCGATCAGGACGGCGATGAACCAGAACTCGGACGGATCCAGCGCCAGGACTTCCGCGGCGGCGCGGTCCATGGCCTCAGCGGAACAGGGTCGCCAGATCCACGTCCTTCTTTTCCTCTTCCTCGAATTCCAGCAACGGCCTTGGGCCGAAGTTGAACAGGCGCGCGACGATTACGTCGGGAAACTGCTCGATGCGCACGTTGTTGAGGTTCACGCTGTCGTTGTAGAACTCGCGTCGATCGGCAATGGCGTTCTCCAGGCCGCTGATGCGCGATTGCAGGTGCTGGAAGTTGTCGTTGGCCTTCAGGTCAGGATAAGCCTCGGCCAGGGCGAACAGGCTGCCGAGTCCGAGGCGCAACTGGGTCTCGGCCGGGCCCAGGGCGCCCACGTCGCCGCGCTCGCGGGCGGTCGCCACGGCCGAGCGCGCCTTCATGACCTTCTCCAGGGTGTCCTGCTCGTATTTCATGTACTGCTTGCACACCTCGACGAGCTTGGGCAGTTCGTCATGGCGCTGTTTCAGCAACACGTCGATGTTGGCCCAGGCTTTGGAGACGTTGTGCTTGAGCCGCACCAGGGCGTTGTAGATGGTCACCACGTAGATGACGGCGATGAGCAGGACCGACAAAAAGACGATGGCGGCGATGGACACGATGAACTTCCCTCGATGGCTTCCGTCACTGCTGGCGCGGATATTGTTGTTGCTGTTGCCCCGCTGCTTCGCGGCCGATGCCGGCGCAGGCATGTACCTGCATTGCGGCAGCCGCGCCACTATACACCGGGCTTTGCGCCTCGGCGTATCCGCTCACCGAGGCTGTGATGGAGTACGCGCTGGCACGGGTGCACCGGCGCCCGTGGCCGTCGCGAACACCTCCTGATCAACGCAGGTTTGCCACTGACGCAGGGCGGGCAGCAGCACCTGATCGGCATAGCGGCAACCGGTGTTTTCCGGGTCCTTCTGCAGCACCTTGTCTGCGGCCTCCGGCCTGTGGCCACGACCGGCGCGCAGCCAGTGCAGCAGTGGGAGATAGCCGGGCTGCCAGGCCTCCGCACCGAACACGCGCCGTAACTGTTTCAGGATGCCCATGCCTTCGAAGTCCAGGTCGCCCCAGAAATGGACCGGCCAGGCCACGGTCTGGAAGTCGAACCACCAGGGTTCGAAGCGGGTTTTGGCTTCCACATTGCCGGCATAGTGCAGCACGGCGCAGCCCGGCGTGCGGATGCGCACCGCGCCGGCCTTGAAGCCCGAGGCAAACACCAGTGCGAGGCCTTCCGTGGGCATGTCGCCCGCCACGGCGCGCACGTAGGTGTCCTGGTTTTCGATGAACAACACACCCTGGATTTCCCGCGGCAGGTGCACGTCCACCACCAGCGGGCGCGGCGCAGGGTTGAGGGCCGGATAGAGTTCTTCCACCAGGGCGGCGCAGCGCCGTTCCAGGAACTTCGAATCACCAAAAAAGGCGGCGGCGCTCAGTTGCCTGAGCGTGAGCCCGCGCCCTTGCAGGTTACCCAGGCGCACGAACGCGGCGACCACCTGCTCGGGCGTGCGCCCTTCGATATCCAACAGGCGCTCGCGCAGCTTGGCGCGCGCGGCCTCCGGCCAGTCCGCACGGGCCGCATCCACGGCCTGGCGCCAGGCTTGCGCCTCGGGGGTGATGCGCGGGCGCAGCAGCCATTCGCGCAACAGGTTCTCGCTGGACGGATCCACGGCCAGGCGGGCACCCACGTAGTCCGGATCACGCTCGTCACGGTGGCGTTTGAGGGTGATCTTGAGGGGCAGTCCATGCTCGCCAAGCCCGGCCATGAGCGCCCAGCGTTCGTCGGCTTCGGGCCCGAAATGAAACAGGCTGGGAAAGGACCTCGCGTCCACCGTGAAGCGCAGGGGTTCCTTGCGTGTCTCGCCCGGCTGCCGTTCCAGGCGATCCAGTACGGCGTGGAGCCAGGCGAGCACTTCGGGCTCGCCGTCCAGCCATTGGGGTCTTTGCTGTTTCATCGGGTCTCTCACGGCGTCCCTGCCCATTGCCTCCCGTCATCAAACGGAGGCGATCAGCCTGCCAGAACCTCTTGCATGAAATCCAGTTCCGCCTGGTCATACACCGCGCGGCGGTGTTTCGCCCACAGCGCCTGCACGCGCTCCTGCTCGAAGCACTTGCGGTCCACCAGCACGCGGGTGTGCAACTGGCCGCGCGGCTGGGCGCTCGGCACCTTGGCGAACACGAATTCGTGGCTGATGAGGTCCATGAACGGGCCGCACTTGCTGGTGGGCATGATGAACACCAGTTGCAGGCCGAGCGAATCGGTAAGATACGCAATCACCTCGCGCGAGCGGGTCTCGTCCATCTTGGAGAAGGCCTCGTCCACCAGCACCATGCGCAGGTGGTTCTGCCCCTCGGCGAAGCGGAAGGCCGAGGTGATGGCCGCGGAGCGGATGATGTAGGCGGGCGTCTCCAACTGGCCGCCGGAGCCGGTGCCGTACTCGGACAGCGGAATGGGCGCCTTGCCTTCCACTTCCTTGAAGATCTCGTAGCGCCGATAGTGGCGGTAATCGGCGATGCGTTCCAGCTCGCGCAGGGCCTTGTGCTCGTCCTCGTCGAGCAGCATGGCCATGATCTCGTCACGCACCTTCTTCGACTTGCCGCTCAGCTCCAGTTCGAACAGCGTGACCTCGTCGCCCAGGGCGGGGTTCTTCACCACTTCCTCGAAGAAGCGCCAGTAGTCGCGGTATTCGGGGATCCATTCGCTGGCGAAGCGGAAGGTCTCGCGGTCGGCGCCGAAGCGGTGGTGTTGCAGCTCGCGATTGAGCAGGTCGACCTGGCGCTCGCCGTCCTTGATGGCCTGGTAGATGGCGTGGCACAAATGGGTCACGAAGGCGTTATTGAAGCTGGCCTTGAGCTGCGCAAGATTGTCGTGCTTCTCCACCAGGATGTTGTTCTTCAGCAGGTTGTACACCCGGTCCAGCTCGCCGCGCACGGCGCAGACCTTGCCGAACAGCTCGGCATCGTACTCGCCGTCGAAACCGGTGTAGACGATGGCGTCGCCCGGGCGGCAGTGCTGGTTGTGCTCCTGGATGACGCCGTCCATGTGACGTTCGGCGGCACGCAGCTTGTGCTCGATCTCGGCCCGTTCGTTGCGTGCGCGCTTTTCGTCCAGGTCCTTCGCCTCGGCGTCCAGGTGGTCGAGGCGCGCGTCCAGGTCGAAGTCGGGCCAGTCGGCGGTGATGGCGCGCAGGTTGGCCTCGCATTGCTCCACCTTGGTCTGGGTCTCTTCCTGGGCATCGGCCAGGGCGGTGACGGCCTTGTCGGCCTCGCGCAGTTGTTCCTCGAACTTGCCGCTGGCCTTGAGCAGTTGTTCCTGGCGCTCGCGCCACTGGCGCTCTTCCTGGCGCAGCTTGTCCAGTTTCTCTTCCAGCGCCCGGTGTTCGCCCAGATCGAGCTGGGCCAATAGGCTTTCCAGCCGCCCCAGTTCGCGCTGCGCCGCCAGCATCCCGGCCAGGGTGTCCGCATACGTGCTCGGCTCCAGGCCGTCCACCGCGGCCAGCAGTTGCGCGGCCTCTTCCAGGCGCCCGTGGGCGCTTTGCCATTCCGCGGCCAGTTGCGTCAGTTCCGCACGCTTGGCGGCCAGGGCGCGCTCGCGGGCGGCGGCGCCGAATACCAGTTCGCCGTCCGGCAGGTCGCAGCGGAACATGGAATAGCCGCCGGAGCCCATGCCGTCGGCCGTGATGCCGCGCGCGGTGTGGCGCAGTTCCTCGGCGCTTTCCACGCGCACCACGGAGCCGTAGTTGGCGATGAAATAATCGCGCGCCACGGCGTGGGTGAAGGCCAGCACGTGCACGATGGAATCGGCGGAGGGT
>JBAYQE010000113.1:0-8021 GCA_041677345.1 Thiohalomonadaceae bacterium | reverse complement strand
CACGGGGGACACGGGGAAATCAATTTTCGCGTAGGAGCGGGCTAAGCCCGCGACATCCATGGGTCGTCGAAAACCGTCGCGGCCTTAGGCCGCTCCTACGGGTTGGCTCAACCCACCAATTGCTTGATCCCCGTGTCCCCCATGTTCCCCGTGTTTGTGCTTTTTTGATCCTGTCGGAGTCGAAGTGATGAGCCGTTTTGTTGCCGTGTTGATGGGGTCCGATTCGGACCTGCCGACCATGAAGGCCACGCTGGAAGTGTTGGCCTCGTTCGGAATCCGCTACGAGGTGAAGATTACCTCCGCCCATCGCACGCCTGCCGCCACCCATGACTACGTGAAGGATGCCGAGGCACGCGGTTGCGGGGTTTTCATCGCCGCCGCGGGACTGGCCGCCCACCTCGCCGGTGCGGTGTCCGCCATGACCGTGCGCCCGGTGATCGGCGTGCCCATGGACGCCGGTCCGCTGCAAGGCATGGATGCGCTGCTGTCCACGGTGCAGATGCCCGCAGGCATTCCCGTCGCGACGGTGGCCATCGGCAAGACCGGCGCGAAGAACGCGGGTTACCTCGCCGCGCAGATCCTTGCGGTCGCCGATACAGAACTCGCTGCCAAGCTGCGCGAGGAGCGTGAAGCGAATGCGCGCAACATCCAGGCGCGCGACGCGGCGGTACAGAAGGAGCTGGGACTGTAACGCGCCCACAGCATCCGCGCGTCGTCATGGGCCACCCGCCAACCTTCTCTGTGTTCTCTGCGCCTCCGCGCCTCTGCGTTGGGTCGTTCGCTTCGTGATCAGTAGCTGGCACCTGCGCATTGCACGTCATGTATTGCGCCACGGCGGCGTGGTGGCTTATCCCACTGAAGCGGTGTATGGCCTCGGCTGTGACCCGCAATCATCGGAGGCTGTTGAAAAGCTGTTGCGACTGAAACGCCGTCCGCTCGCCAAGGGCCTCATCCTGGTAGCGGGATCGCTGGCGCAACTGACCCCGTACATCGCACCGCTCACCGATGAAATCGCCGCACGCGTCGTTCCGACCTGGCCGGGGCCATTTACCTGGCTGTTGCCCGCCGCCGCGACTACCGCACCGTGGCTGCGCGGTGAGCATGCAACCATCGCAGTACGTATCAGCGACCATCCCATCGTGAGCGCGTTGTGCAACGCGTTCGGAGGCGCACTGGTCTCGACCAGCGCCAATATCGCCGGTCGTCCGCCGGCACGCGATGCCTTGGCAGTGCGAAGGGTCTTCGGCACCGGGGTCGATTACATCCTGCACGGCCCGCTCGGCGGCCTCGAACGCCCCACCTCCATCCGCGATGCCTGCACTGGCCGGGTGCTGCGGTAATCACCGGGCAACGTGCACAGTGATCGCCGCGGCGGCAGATGAAGATCACCACGGCCGCAGCCTTCCCTCCCCGGGTCGCGGTGGCCGTGCCTACTGTGAAAATCATCGGCCCAGGAGCCGCTGCTACAGGTCTGATAAAATCCCGCCATGGATGTTTCCGATCTTCTCGACGCCCTGAACCCCGCTCAGCGCGAGGCGGTGGCCGCCCCTCCTGGTAACCTGCTCATCCTGGCCGGCGCCGGCAGCGGCAAGACCCGCGTGCTCACCCATCGCGTGGCCTGGCTCATCCGCACCGGGCAGGCCTCGAGCTACGGCATCCTCGCCGTCACGTTCACCAACAAGGCCGCGCATGAAATGCGCGGGCGCATCGAACACCTGTTGGGGATCCCCACCACGGGCATGTGGGTGGGCACCTTCCACGGGCTCGCCCATCGCCTGTTGCGCGCCCATGCGCAGGACGCCGGGCTGCCTTCGGGTTTCCAGATCCTCGACAGCGACGACCAACTGCGCATCGTGCGCCGCCTGCTGCGCGAACAGGGCGTGGATGAAGCACGCTGGCCGCCCAAGCAGGTGCAGTGGTTCATCAATGCGCGCAAGGACGAGGGCAAGCGTCCCAAGGATCTGGGTCCGGGCGACGACCCCTACCAACGTCAGATGTTCAAGCTGTACCAGGCCTACGAAGAGGCGTGTCAACGCAGTGGCTTGGTGGACTTCGCCGAGCTGCTGCTGCGCGCCTTCGAGTTGCTGAAGGCGCGCCCGGACATCCTCGACCACTACCGGCGGCGGTTTCGCCATATCCTGGTGGACGAGTTTCAGGACACCAATGCCATCCAGTACGACTGGCTCAGGCTCATCGCGGGCAGTGAGGGCCTGGTGTTCGCCGTGGGTGACGACGACCAGTCCATCTACGGCTGGCGCGGTGCGCGCATCGAGAACATCCACCGCTTCGTGGACGAGTTCCCGGACGTGCGTCTGGTGCGCCTGGAACAGAACTACCGCTCCACGGCCACCATCCTCGCGGCCGCCAACGCACTCATCGCCCATAACGCCGATCGCCTCGGCAAGGAGCTGTGGACCGAGGGCGAGAAGGGCGAGCCCATTCGCGTCTACGGCGCGTTCAACGAGATCGATGAGGCGCGTTTCATCGTCGAGCGCATCCGCGAGCACGAGGCCCATGGCGGCAGGCGCTCGGAAGTGGCGGTGCTGTACCGTTCCAACGCCCAGTCGCGGGTCATCGAAGAGGCGCTCATGCAGGCGGGCGTGCGCTATCGCGTATACGGGGGCCTGCGCTTCTTCGAGCGCGCCGAGATCAAGGACGCGCTGGCCTATCTGCGCCTGTTGTTCAACCGCACGGACGACGCCTCTTTCGAGCGGGTGGTGAACACGCCCACGCGTGGTATCGGCGAACGCACGGTGGAGCAGTTGCGCGAGCACGCGCGCAACTTCGGTGTGCCGCTGTGGCAGGCGGCGCGCGACCTGCTTGCGCACCAGGCCTTCGCCGCGCGCGCGGCCAACGCACTGAAGGCCTTCATCGACCTCATCGAGCGCCTCACCGCGGGCGTGGAGGGCGTGGAGCTGCACGAGCAGGTGGAGCACGTGATCGCGGGCTCCGGGCTCATCGAGCACTACCGCAAGGAGAAGACCGGCCGCGGCGAAGACCGCATCGAAAACCTGGAGGAACTGGTCAACGCTGCGCGCCAGTTCGAGTACGACGAGGTGGAACACGCGGGCATGGATGCCCTGGGGGCCTTCCTTGCCCACGCGGCGCTGGAGGCGGGCGAAGGCCAGGCGGGCGAGGGCGAGGACAGCGTGCAGCTCATGACCCTGCACTCGGCCAAGGGTCTGGAGTTTCCGCTTGTCTTCATGGCCGGCATGGAGGAGGGCCTGTTTCCCCACCAGATGTCCATGGACGAGCCGGGCCGGCTCGAAGAGGAGCGGCGCCTCTGCTACGTGGGCATGACCCGCGCGCGCCAGCGCCTCTATCTCACCTGGGCCGAGGTGCGCCGGCTGTACGGGCAGGAACACACCACGCGTCCGTCACGGTTTCTTGGCGAAATCCCCCGCGAGCACCTGGAAGAGGTGCGCCTGCGCGGCACCG
Source organism: Thiohalomonadaceae bacterium (assembly GCA_041677345.1). Classification (GTDB taxonomy): domain Bacteria; phylum Pseudomonadota; class Gammaproteobacteria; order Thiohalomonadales; family Thiohalomonadaceae; genus JALOAT01. The sequence continues at coordinate 4,583 of JBAYQE010000113.1, read as the reverse complement.
TGAGCCAGCCCTGGTTCGCGCGGCGCGCCGTGGTGGAGGAAACCGCCGGCGGCCTGCGCCTGGGCCAGCACGTGCGCCATCCCAAGTTCGGTGAGGGCGTGGTGCTGGCCTGCGAGGGCCAGGGTGCCCAGGCACGCGTACAGGTCAACTTCGATGCGGTAGGCAGCAAGTGGCTGGTGCTGGCCTATGCCAATCTGGAGCCGGCGTGACCGACGTGTGTTATGCACATGGGACAGGAAACGGGAGCGCCTGACGGAAGTTAGTGGCCACTGCCTGTCAGAATGCCCGTATTGTCGTGCAACTTATTGATTTTCCGAAGAGTGCGGGCGCTGGTGAAAATTTCGCCAATTTGGCCGACAGCCAGTCGCCACCGGACTTCGCGCCGGGAGCCCCCAGAGTACACACAGAGTTATCCACAGCTTCTGTGGAAAACGTCGCCCTACGCCGCGACACTTCACCCGGGGCGCGCATTACCAGCGGAACAACACCCACTGCGGGATTTCGGGGTTGGACAACTCGTTCCTGCGGGTCTCCAGACTGCCGTCGCCGTCGGTGTCGATGAGGAAATAGGGCGGGCCGGAGCGTGGGGTAATGCGCACCATGTAGAGCTGGCCCGACACGCGGTATTCCTCGATGACCTCACGCTCGCGGCGGACGATGGTCACCTGTGGCTCCAGGAGCTCCTCCACCGTGTCCGGCGGTGCCCCGGTCGCGGGTGCATCGGCAGGCACTTCGGGCATGGGTGGGGGCGGTGGCACCTGGTCGGTGTCCTGGGCGAAGACCGGCATGGCCAGACTGGCCAGCAGCAGGGGTGTAGCGATACGGCGCATAGGATGCCTCAGAGGTCGAGCAGGATCTCGCGCTCCTCGGCGGAGGGCTCGAAACCACGTTGTTCGTAATGGCGAAAGATGGAGTCGACGACTTCTTCAGGGGTGTCGAGCACCTGGAACAGTTCCATGTCGGCCGCATCGATCATGCCCTCGGCGACGAGCTTCGCGCGCAGCCAGTCGATGAGGCCGGCCCAGAAGGCGGAATTCACCAGGATGATGGGGATGCGCCGGGTCTTGCCGGTCTGCACCAGGGTCAGGATCTCGGCCAGCTCGTCCAGGGTGCCAAAACCACCCGGGAGCACCACGTAGGCCGTCGCGTACTTCACGAACATCACCTTGCGCGCGAAGAAGTGGCGGAAGCTGAGGGATATGTCCTGGTAGGGATTCCCGCTCTGCTCGTGGGGGAGCTGGATGTTGAGACCGACAGAAGGCGACTTGCCGGCGTAGGCACCCTTGTTGGCTGCCTCCATGATGCCCGGGCCGCCGCCGCTCACCACGGAGAAGCCTGCATCGGAGAGCTGGCGCGCAATGGCCTCGGTGAGCTGGTAATAAGGGTGATCGGGCTTCATGCGGGCCGAACCAAAGATGCTCACCGAGGGTCGGATACGGGCGAGGCGTTCGAAGCCTTCCACGAATTCCGCCATGATCTGGAAGATCTTCCATGACTCGCGGGTGAGCATGGAGTCGTCGATGGGGGTCATCCCCGGGTGGCGGTGCTTGCTGTCGTCGTTCATGGAAACCTTTCACGCACGGCCGATCCGCGCCGGCATATTGTATCGTCGGGTTCAATCATTTTAGCCATAATGCGGTCCGCCCTTCCGACCGCTTCAGCCAATGACCGATAGTATCAAGCGTCTCGTCCTGGTGGACGGCTCTTCCTACCTGTACCGCGCCTTCCACGCCCTGCCGGCGTTGACCAACTCCGCGGGCGAACCCACAGGCGCCGTTTACGGCGTGGTGAACATGCTGCGTCGCCTGCTCGCCGACTACGACCCGGAGCACGTGGCCGTGGTGTTCGACGCCAAGGGCCCCACCTTCCGCGACGTGCTCTACGCCGACTACAAGGCCCATCGTCCGCCCATGCCGGGCGAACTGGCGGGCCAGATCGAGCCGCTGCATGCCATCATCCGCGCCATGGGCCTGCCGCTGTTGTGCGTGGAGGGGGTGGAGGCCGACGACGTGATCGGCACCCTGGTGGTGCGTGCCCACGAACACGGGATGGAGGTGGTGGTCTCCACCGGTGACAAGGACATGGCCCAGCTGGTGCGGCCGGGCGTGCGCCTGGTGAACACCATGACCGGCACGGAAATGGACCGTGAAGGGGTGATCGAGAAATTCGGCGTGCCGCCGGAACGCATCATCGACTACCTGGCGCTCATCGGTGATACCACCGACAACGTGCCCGGCGTGCCGAAGGTGGGCCCCAAGACCGCCGTCAAGTGGCTGCAGCAGTACGAGAGCCTGGACGGTGTCATGGCGCACGCGGACGCGATCAAGGGGGTGGTCGGCGAGAATCTGCGCGCCAGCCTGGGCCACCTGCCGCTGTCGCGCGAGCTGGTCACCATCAAGTGTGATGTGGAGCTGCCCGTCGCACCCGAAGACCTCAACCGGCTGGCGCCGGATCGTGCTGCCCTCAAGGCCTGGTTCACGCGCCTGGAATTCAGGAGCTGGCTGGCCGAGCTGCTCGGATCCGAGCGTGCCGAGGCCCGCCTGCACGCCGCACCGCCGGAGACCGGGGTCAAGGACCATCATGCGGTCACCGGCTGGGCCGAGTTCGAGCGCTGGCTCGAACGCCTGCGCGAGGCACCGCTGTTCGCCTTCGACACCGAGACCACCAGCCTCGATTACATGCAGGCCGAGATCGTGGGCGTGTCCTTCGCCGTGAACCCGGGCGAGGCCGTGTACGTACCCCTCGCCCACCGGTACCCCGGCGCGCCTGAGCAACTGGACCGCGATCGTGTGTTCGCCGCGCTCAAGCCTCTGCTGGAGGACCCGACGCGTCCCAAGCTCGGCCATAACCTCAAGTACGACATGAGCGTGCTGGCCAACCACGGCATCACCTTGCGCGGCATTGCCCACGACAGCATGCTCGAATCCTATGTGGTCGATTCCACCGCCTCGCGCCACGACCTGGATTCCCTGTCCCTCAAGTACCTCGGCCACAAGACCATCCTGTTCGAGGAGGTGGCCGGCAAGGGTGCCAGGCAGCTCAGCTTCGACCAGGTGGCGTTGGAACAGGCCACTGCCTACGCCGCCGAGGACGCCGACGTGGCCCTGCAGCTTCACCGCGCCCTCTGGCCCAGGCTGCAGGCCGAAGGCACGCTCGCCCAGGTGTATCAGGACATCGAGGTGCCGCTGGTGCCGGTACTGTCGTGCATGGAACGCACGGGCGTACTGGTGGACGTGGACATGCTGCGCCGCCAGAGCAACGAGCTCGCCGCGCACATGCTGGAGGTGGAGCGGGAGGCCTTCGAGGTCGCCGGCGGACCGTTCAACCTGGCTTCACCCAAACAGATCCAGGAGATCCTGTTCGGCAAGCTGGGCCTGCCCGTGCTCGCCAAGACCGCCACGGGCCAGCCCTCCACGGCCGAGGACGTGTTGCAGGAACTGGCGCTCGAATACCCGCTGCCGCAGCTCATCCTCAACTACCGCAGCCTCGCCAAGCTCAAGTCCACCTATACCGACCGCCTGCCCGAGCAGGTCAGTGCACGTACCGGGCGGGTGCATACCTCCTATCACCAGGCGGTGGCGGCCACCGGGCGCCTTTCCTCCTCGGACCCGAACCTGCAGAACATCCCGGTGCGCACCGCCGAGGGCCGGCGTATCCGCCAGGCCTTCGTGGCCCCGCCCGGTTACCGCCTGCTGGCGGCGGACTATTCCCAGATCGAGCTGCGCATCATGGCGCACCTCTCCGGAGATGAAGGCCTGGTGCGGGCCTTCGCCGGCGGACAGGACATCCACCGGGCCACCGCCGCCGAGGTGTTCGGGCGCGACCCCGAGCAGGTGACCGCCGAGGAGCGCCGTTCCGCCAAGGCCATCAACTTCGGCCTCATCTATGGCATGTCCGCCTTCGGCCTCGCCAAGCAGCTGGGTATCGATCGCAGCGCGGCCCAAGGCTACGTGGACCTCTATTTCACCCGTTATCCCGGGGTGAAGCGCTACATGGAGCAGGCCCGCGAGACCGCCCGCGAGCGCGGCTACGTGGAGACGGTGTTCGGCCGCCGGCTGTACGTCCCGGACATACGAGCCTCCAACATGCAGCGCCGCCAGTATGCCGAGCGCACCGCCATCAACGCACCCATGCAGGGTACGGCCGCCGACATCATCAAGCGGGCCATGCTGGCCATCGACGTCTGGCTGGCGGACAGCGCACTGGACTGCCGCATGATCATGCAGGTCCATGACGAGCTGGTGTTCGAAATCCGGGAAGGACAGGAGACGGAGGCCATTGCCCATATCCGGCGCCTCATGGAAGCGGCCGCGAGCCTCTCGGTACCTCTGGTGGTGGAGGTTGGCATGGGCGCCAACTGGGATGAGGCGCACTGAAGTGTGATGCAGTACTCATTACGCAGCACAATTTACGGCATCACCGGGAACTTTTTCATGCACCCCGGCATCCCACAGGTAAGCCAAGTGCTTGCCTCGTCCCGTCGCTCTCCCTGACGGGGTGTAGCCGGCCCGCCTCGGCACCCCCCGAGTCGGGTCCTCAAAACCCCGGGCGCTTTTCCTCCCCCTTAGCCCGGGGTTTTTTTT
>JBAYQE010000112.1:0-8049 GCA_041677345.1 Thiohalomonadaceae bacterium | reverse complement strand
TCCACGCAGTATTCGTAGCGTCCTTCGGCGGACAACAGCGCCACCGCCAGGATGTCGCTGTCGGTCAGTGTGTACGTCATGGGATTCCTGCCTGTTCGAAAGGCCGCGCAGTATAGAGAAGAATCGCACGCTTTACAGCGCCGGCCGACGGGTTGGCGGGGATTCGTGCCATCCTGCGGGGCCGTGCTGGCGCACCCGTCGCCATTTCGACCACGGTGGCTGCACAAAATTGCGCTGTGGTGATCCTGTGCCGCGGGTGGTCCCCGGAATGCTTACGGGGCGCCTACCGCCTACACAGCCACCCCGGCCGCCTGTCGGGCGCTGCGGTGATGACGTTTGTCGTAGGCGGCCAGCAAACTCAGGTGCAGGTCGCAATGGGCCAAGCCCGGGCCGGGGGCGTGCAGCCCTGGAAAGCGCAGTTCCCCGGCCAGCAGGGCCTTGGCCAGGGCGAGTGTGTCGCTCCCGTAGAGTTGCACCAGCGCGCTCTCGTAGGACTCGGGGTCCACCAGTTGTCGCAGGGAGCCAAGGCAATCATAGACGCGCCGTCGCGCGGGGCTCAGCTGGCCGAACTGTCGGATCCACTCACAGCCCTCGCCCACGGCCTCGTCATCGCCGACGGCCAAGGCCAGCAATGTCTTCAGTTCACCGACGCGCAGTTCCGCCCAGGCAGAACCCGGGTCGGCGGCAAGCCCTATGAGCGGCGCCACGGGGCGGGCATCGTCGAGCCCGAGCGCGTCCAATTGCCCCAGCAGGCCAGCACATGCCTCCTCGTCGAGTTCCGGCAGACGCAACAGCGGCTCGCGCAGTGCGTTGCCCACACTGTTGTTCTCCCAGTGCAGGTCCTCGACGGGGTAGATCTCCGACATGCCGGGCACCAGGATACGACAGGCCGGCATCCCCAGGTCGGTGTAGTCGGCGACGTACACATCGAAGCCATCGGCCTGGATGCGTTCCACCAGCCAGGCATATTCCTGTGTGGTGCTGCCGATAAAATCCCATGCGGTGAAAGGAAAATCCGGCGTGTCGGCCAAGAAGCGCCAGCCGACCACGCCGCTGGAGTCCACGAAGTGCAGTTCCAGGTTCTGGGGCTGGGAGACCTCATCCATGTCGAAGCCGGGCGGCGGAAAACCGCCCAGTGCGTCGAGGGCGCGTCCCTGCAGCAGTTCGGTGAGGGCGCGCTCCAGGGCCACTTCGCAACGGGGGTGGGCGCCGAAGCTGGCAAAGCAGCCCTGGTCGGCAGGATTGAGCAATGTGACGTTCATCACGGGGTATTTGCCGCCCAGCGAGGCGTCGTGCACCCGCACGCCGAAGCCAGCCGCACGCAGGGCGTTCACGCCCGCAGCGATGCGCGGGTGACGCACGATCATCGCCTCTGGCACTTCGGGCAGACACAGACCCTCGGCAATGACGCGGAACTTCACGTGGCGCTCAATGATCTCCGACAGCGCCTGGGTACGGGCCTCGGCCTGGGTATTACCGGCGGACATGCCGTTGCTCACGTACAAGTTGCCAATGATGTTCACCGGGAACCACACCTGCGCGCCATCACGCTCGCGCACGTACGGCAGCGCACAGATGCCGCGTGCGGCATTGCCCGAATTCAGGTCCACCAGTGCCTCGGCATCCAGGTCACCGTCCGGATCGTAATGGTGCCGCAACGCGGGTGTGAGCAGGCCCTCGGGCCAGGTACCGTCGTCGCGCAAGGGGAACCAGCGCTCATCGGGGAAGTGGGTGACGGGGCCATTCGCGTTGGTGCCGCCCAGCCAGTAATGCGTCCAGAAATAATTGGTACTCAGGCGCTCAAAGAATTCCCCCAGGGCGCTGGCCAGGGCTGCATCGCGCGAGGAGCCCTTGCCGTTGGTGAACAACAGCGGACAATCGCGCTCGCGTACGTGCACCGACCAGACATTTGCCACCGGGTTGAGCCAGGATTGCGCCTCCACGTGAAAGCCCAGCGCCGAGAGCCGCGCCTGCATACGGGCGAGGGAGGCTTCCAATGATGCGTCTTTGCCGACGATGAAGGTTTGTGACACGAGCACCTACCGTGCGATAAGCACGCCGTGGGGGCGTGTGGGGGAGCGATTATTTCCCGGCCCGCCAGGGCACCAATGTAGCGCCCGGACAAGGCCGCGCCCGGCGCACCGGCGCTGCACGCGCATCCATGGGCTAAAGTAGTGTACTGTTTCGCGGCGGCAGACATTGTTTCTGCGCCATTGGGCCCTGGAAGTGGCGCCCAAGGGTAAGACAGTACACTAACAGCCATCGTATCGTCGGCGGAGAGACGACCTTGGGCAATTCCCTGCAAGAACAGCTTCTGAAACTGGGCCTGGTGGACGAGAAGCGCGCGCGCCAGGCCAAGCAACAAAAACGCCAGGAACAGAAAAGAGACCCGGCGGCGGCTCAGAAGGATGCGCGACGCCAGCAGGCGTTGAAGGCGCAGGCCGAGAAAGCCGAGCGCGACCGCGAGCTCAACCGCCAGCGCCAAGAAGAGTCCGAGCGCAAGGCGCGGGCCGCACAGATCAAGCAGATGATCGAGGCCAACCGTCTACCCAAGGGTGACGGTGATGTCACCTACAACTTCATCGACGGCCGCAAGGTGCGGCGCCTGTATGTGAATCCCGAGGTGCATCGCCTTTTGGTGAACGGCGGCGCCCTGGTGGTGAAGCTGCACGGCCAGTACAACATCGTGCCCGTGGCCGTGGCCGAGAAGATCGGCGAACGTGATGCCGCCTGCGTGATCAGTCCCCCCGAAGCCCCGCCATCGGCTACTCCGGCCCCCGACGACCCCTATGCCAAGTACCAGGTGCCCGACGATCTGATGTGGTGAGCCCGGCGGTCATCACATGCCGCAGCGGGTAGTAGCGGTCCTGCCGCACGGGAAAAGGTACCGGGGCGCCTGCGGCGCCCCGGCAATCACTTCTTCTTGAGAGGGCTGAACTTACTGAGGAAGCTGACGAGCATGCTTTCGCCGGGAGCGCCGGACTCGCTACCGTCGGGCATGGCGTCGACGATGGCGCACAACAGGCCGGCACGTTCCAGCTTGGTGACCATCTTCTGTGCATCGCTGGCAAAGGCGAAGCGCTTGAGAAGGACGCGCTGCATACGCAGCAGGGAACGCGCCTTCTCTTCCGAAACACCCACGTCGAGCACGAGGTTGCTCACTACCGTGGACGTATCCATACCGGATACGCACCGCCCCGTGTACACGACCTGGAAACGTTTCGTATTCATGTGAGTCCCTCACGTAAAAGCTTCCGTGATAGGTCTCAAAAAAACTGTGAGCTTTTCTGCATTTTGCAGATCGGTGACCACACCCGCCGGGCTCAGTCCTCCGGCAACTCCGTGTATTTCAGGCAGTTTCCACGGGACTTGTGAACCGGGTACTTGGCGGCATTTTCGTTGATTTTCCGCGCAATAACCGTCTCCAGATCCACACCCAGCTTGTCGGCGAGCCTCACCAGATAGATGAACACGTCGGCCAGCTCATCCTCGACGGCGCGGAATTTCTCCGGCGATTGCGCGACAGCCGCAGCCTGATCGGGCGTCATCCACTGGAATATCTCCAGCAGTTCACCGGTCTCGCCCGCAAGCGCCATCACCAGGTTCTTGGGGTTGTGGAACTGGTCCCAGTCGCGCTCCTCGGCGAACACGCGCAGTTGCAGGGAAAGGGCATGGAAGTCCATGGGGGCATCCGTGGTTGGCATGGAGCTCCACTATGCCCCAACCCATGGGTGTATGCGACCTTCGGCTCAGCGTGGCGGCGCCGGTGTCGCACCCGGCGCGGCCGAGGTGGGCGGCGCCGTGCCCGGCGCGCTGAAGGTGCGTGGTGTGGCACCCGGGCTGCTGGTGGTGGGGGGCGTGCCGCCCGGTGCGCTGAAGGTGGGTGGCGTGGTGCCCGGCGCGCTGGTGGTGGGCGGCACACCGCCGGGTGCACTGGGCGTGGGCGGTGTGGCGCCGGGGCTGCTGGTGGTCGGCGGCGTTGCACCGGGGGTGCCCGGCGCACCAAAGGGCGGTGGCGTCGTGCCTGGAGCACCAAAGGGCGAAGGCGAAGTGCCGGGTGCGGCGAAGGGCTGCACGTCCGTATCAGGCACAGTCGTGGGGGGCGTGACGCCGGGGGAGCCGACAGCCGGCGGCGCCGTGGTTCCGGCGCCCGGCGGCGCGGCCGGGGGAGGTGTCAGGCCGGGCGTGCCCGTCTCCGGCGGTGCGGTCACCGAGGGGCCGGGGGTACCGGTCGCGGGCGGCGTGGTCGTCCCGCCCAGGAGGCCGCCTCCGCCCCCGCCCGGCCCGCCGCTGATGAGCGCCTGGAAGGCCCCGAACTCCACGCGATCGATGGCGTTGTCCGCGTCCGTATCCGCGGTGGCGAAATTGCTGCTGAGCAGCACCGAACGATCCGCCTCGCCGAGACTGATGAGGCCGTCGTTGTTGGTGTCCAGCCGGGAGAACGCCTGATCGAGCAGCGTCACCGCACCCGGGTCCTGGGCGCGGACGGTCCCCGCAGGGAGCAGCATCGCCCCGGCGGAGAGAAGTACGGCTGCGGCCGACATGGGTTTCATGGGGAATCCCTCCGGAGGACGCTCATCGAATCTTTAGCGCCCAACCACGGAAATCTCACGGGCGTCGGTGATGAAAATCGCTCACGTGCGTGCCTATTCGGTCTCGCTGTACCGAGTGGATCCGGCGGATGCTTTGCACGGTGGGGGGTTCGATTCCACGGTGCGGTGCGCGCGACCATGGAACTGCTGGACCAGAACGCCGAGCCCTACGTCTTCGACAGCTCCAAATTCAACGCACGCTTTTTTCAGCCGACACCGTACCGTCAGGGGATTCGTGAAACGCTCACCGGCTGAATCACCGTGAGAATCGCGGCCTGAGGCCGCTCCTACAGGTGGAGACACTCGGCTCGTAGGAGCGGCCTCAGGCCGCGAAGCCGTGGGCCATTTCCGTTGCTAACGACTCGCGATCACCTGCACCACCGCGCCGCGGCCGTGGTGGAAACGCCCCTCGTGGACCTCGCGCTCCAGCTCGACGCCGTGTTGCAGGGAAAGCCCGGGCAATTCGTTGCGCAGTGCATCGAGGGTCATCATCAGCTCGGGCACGGGAGGGCCGCCGGTACCAAGGCGCAATTGTGCAGGCGTGTACCCTTCGAGCAGAAACACGCCGCCCGGTTTCAATGCGTCTGCGATCGCGCCGTGCACCCGTGCACGCAACGGCGGCGGCAGGTGGCAGAAGATGGACACGATGGCATCCCAACGTGCGGTGCCCAGGTCGTAATGCGCCAGGTCCGCATGGACGGTCTCAATGTGAACCTGGTGTCGCTCGGCAAGGCGTTGCGCCTTGGCAAGACCGACCGACGAGGCATCCACCGCCGTGACCCGAAAACCCTGGCGCGCCAGCCATACGGCATTGCGGCCCTCGCCTTCGGCGAGGCACAGCACCTCGCCCTGCGGCAAGCGCGCCACGTTGGCGGCGAGGAAATCGTTGGGTTCGGTGCCGTAGACGTACTCGTCCGTCGCGTAACGTTCATCCCACATGCGTGACACCTTGCGGTCGTCCCGGAGAAAAAAGCTTTAACCACGGAGGCCACTCAGGAGAATAGGGTGGCTTGCCGGAACCTCAGTAGCGAACTCTCGCCCTGCGCCGCCACAGACACCCGCGGTCGAATCTCCGTGGCCTCCGGGTTTTATCTTCCGGCGGCTAGGTACTGTAGCCGAGGTTCGGCGCCAGCCAGCGCTCCACCTCTTCCACTGACATGCCCTTGCGTGCGGCGTAGTCTTCCACCTGGTCGCGGGTGATCTTGCCCACGGCGAAATAGCGGCTCTCGGGGTGGCTGAAATACCAGCCGCTCACCGCGGCGGTGGGCACCATGGCCTTGCTTTCCGTGAGCCCGATGCCGGTGCGGCGTTCCACGTCGAGCAGCGCCCAGAGAGTGTCCTTCTCGGTGTGGTCCGGGGCGGAGGGATAACCGGCGGCCGGGCGGATGCCCTGGTAGCACTCATCGATGAGGGCGTCGTTGCCGAGGCGCTCGTCGCGCGCATAACCCCACAGCTCCTTGCGCACGCGCTCGTGCAGCCATTCGGCCAGCGCCTCGGCGAGCCGGTCGGCGAGCGCCTTGAGCATGATGGCGGAATAGTCGTCGTGCTGCTGCTCGAAGGCGCGCACCCGCGCATCGATGCCGATCCCCGCGGTGCAGGCGAAGGCACCCAGGTAATCGCACTTGCCGCTCGCGGCGGGGGCGATGAAATCCGCCAGCGAGAGATTGGGCTTGCCGTCGGGCTGCTCGGTCTGCTGGCGCAGGAAGTGGAAGGCATGGCCGTTCACGCGCACGTCGTCGCCGTGGGCATTGGCCGGGAACAGGCCGACCACCGCCGCGGTGTCGAGCCACTTCTCCGCGACCATGCGCTGCAGCATGGCCTGGCCATCGTTGAACAGCTTGCGCGCCTCCTCACCCTTCTCCGCGTCGTCGAGGATCTTCGGATAGCTGCCCTTCATCTCCCAGGCGATGAAGAAGGGCGTCCAGTCGATGTAGCGCGTGAGAATCTCGAGGGGCACGTGGCGCAGCGTGACCACCGCGCCCTGACCGAGCGCCTCCACGTCGACCTCCGTGGTGCCCCACTCACCCGGCCGCGAGGCGGGAACCGCAGCGGACAACAGGTGCTTGCGCGCGGCCGAGGGCGCCGCGTCCAGGTGGGCGAACTCGGCGGCCATGCAGGGCGCGGAGGCGAATTCGACGTCGTCACCCACGGCATGCGCGGTTTGCTGCATCGCCGCAACGGGCGCCTCGAACAGGGCCTTGAGCAGCTTGGGCTGCATGGGCTTCCAGGCGGCCCAGTCGAACGCGCGCTGGTTGGCGCGCGCCTGCTCCAGGCTCACGTAACGTGCCTTGGCCTCGCGACCGGCATAGGCGGCGCGGGTTTCCTCGTGTTCCGCATGGATACGCGCCACGTATGCGTCGCGGCCGGTATCCGAGATCAGGCTCTGCGCCACGCCCACGGCACGGCTGGCGTCCTTCACCCACACCACGGGACCTGCATCATAATTGGGCGCGATCTTCACCGCCGTGTGGGCGCGACTGGTGGTGGCGCCGCCGATGAGCAGCGGCGTGGTGAAGCCGAGGCGCTGCATCTCCTTGGCGACGTGCGCCATCTCTTCCAGGGACGGCGTGATGAGGCCGGACAGGCCGATGATGTCCACGTCGTGCTTCTTCGCCTCGTCGAGGATGCTGGCAGCGGGCACCATCACGCCCAGGTCGATCACCTCGAAGTTGTTGCACTGCAGCACCACGCCGACGATGTTCTTGCCGATGTCGTGCACGTCGCCCTTCACCGTGGCCATGAGGATGCGACCCGCGGCGCGTGCGCCTTCGGCCTTCTCCGCCTCGATGTAGGGGATCAGATAGGCCACTGCCTTTTTCATCACCCGCGCGGACTTCACCACCTGGGGCAGGAACATCTTGCCGGCGCCGAACAGGTCGCCCACGGTGTTCATGCCGTCCATGAGCGGGCCTTCGATCACCTGGATGGGGCGCGCGAAATGCTGGCGGGCCTCTTCGGTGTCCTGCTCCACCCAGGTGTCGATGCCCTTCACCAGGGCGTGTTCCAGGCGCTTGGCCACGGGCCAGCCGCGCCATTCCTCGGTCTGCTTCTCCACTGCGGCGCCGTCGCCCTTGTACTGGTCGGCGATCTCCAGCAGGCGCTCGGTGGCGTCGGGTCGGCGATTGAGCACCACGTCTTCCACGCGCTCACGCAATTCGGCCGGCAGCTCGTCGTACACCGCGAGCTGGCCCGCGTTGACGATGCCCATGTCCATGCCGGCACGGATGGCGTGATAGAGGAACACCGCGTGGATGGCCTCGCGCACCGGGTTGTTGCCGCGGAACGAGAACGACACGTTGGACACGCCGCCCGAGATGAGCGCGTGCGGCAGCTTCTGCTTGATCCAGCGCGTGGCCTCGATGAAGTCCACGGCGTAGTTGTTGTGCTGCTCGATGCCGGTGGCGATGGCGAAGATGTTGGGGTCGAAGATGATGTCTTCCGCCGGGAAGCCCACCTG
>JBAYQE010000111.1:0-8128 GCA_041677345.1 Thiohalomonadaceae bacterium | reverse complement strand
TGGGCAAGCGCCGCCTTGGCGGCCTTGAGGGCGGCCTCGGCCTTGTCGTAGGTGGCCTTGGCCACGAGCTGCCTCTGCACCAAGTCACTGACCCGGTCGAACTCCGCCTGGGCCTCGCGGGCGTGGGCCTCGGCGGCGGCCACGCCGGCGCGCTGCTCGGCACTGCGCATGCGCAGGATTACCGTACCCTGCTCGACGAAGTCGTCCACATCCACGTTGATTTCGACCACACGACCGGAGGTCTGGGCCGATACGGTGGACTGGTTCACAGCCTCGACCAGTGCATCGAACTCATGTTCCTGCACCACGGTACCGAGTGCCACAGCCTCCACTTCGAACGGCAGTCCGCCTTCTTGGCCCTGGGCCAGCGTCCCGATTGCCAGCAGCACGGCGGCCGCGAATGCACGCATCATGTGCATGTTGGTAAACCCCCTGTAACCGAAAGGAAATATATATTAGCTTTCGCTAATATAGCGCATATTAATGGGGTCAGGCCAGAACATTTCAAGCGTGTCTAACGTGTCTAACGGGGGGGCGCGATTATCCCGCTTCGCAACCAGCGGAAATGTGACATGGATGGGCAGAAGGTGCCACAGGAATAGCATCATCGCCCCTGCAAGGCTGCAGGGGTGTCTGGCTGGCCAGGACAGGCGGCAGGGGCCCAGGAACGCTTCGCCCGAGGTTGTCGACGCCCCAGCCTGCCTCGCGTGTCCATCGCAGGCCCCGGCCGGGGGCCATTCAGACGCGGAACCGGCTCACAGCGGCCTGTAGTTGCTCCGCCAACCCGACCAGTTCCTCGCTCACCCGGGAGGTCTGCCTGGCGCCCTCGGAGGTTTGGTCCGCCAGCTGGCTGATATTGGTCACGTTGCGGTTGATCTCCTCGGCGACCGCACTCTGCTCCTCGGCGGCCGTGGCGATCTGGGCATTCATGTCGCTGATGGTGCTGACCTCGCCGGCGATCGCACCCAGCGCCTCCGCGCTGTGCTCCACCATGTCCGACCCCTCCTTCGCCTTGGCCTCGGCCAAGCCCATGGCGCGCACCGCATCACGTACGCCAGTGTGGAGTTGGTCGATGAGTTGGCGGATCTCCTCGGTGGCACCATGAGAACGGTTCGCCAGACTACGCACCTCGTCGGCCACCACAGCAAAACCACGCCCCTGCTCACCCGCGCGCGCGGCCTCGATGGCAGCGTTGAGGGCCAACAGGTTGGTCTGCTCGGCAATGCTGCGGATCACCTCGAGTACGGTATTGATACCTTCGCTCTTCTCGTCCAGCTCGTGCACCGCGTCGGCGGCGCTCTGGATCTGCTGCATCAGCACCTCAATGCCGCCCAAGGCCTCGGTGGCGACCAGCGCACCTTTGCGCGCCTCGTTGTTGGCACCCTGGGACGCGTCCGCCGTGCGCGTGGCGTTCCTGGCCACTTCCTGCACGGTGCTGGTCATTTCGTTCATGGCCGTGGCGACCTGGTCGGTCTCGCGCTGCTGTTCCAGCACCGCCTGCACCGTGGCGTGGGACACCTCGGATACCCGACCGGCGGAGCCGGCCAGTCGCTGGGTCGCCTCGCTCACATGGGACAGGCTCTCCCGGAACTTGGCGACCATGCGGTTGAAGGCCTCCGCCATGCGCCCCACTTCGTCGCGCGAGGTCACCTCGATGTGACGGCTCAGATCGGAATCACGCTCGATGTCCTCCATGGTGTTACGTACCCGATTGATGGGCCCGATGACCATGCGCTGGAGCAGGGTGAACAACACCAGGAAGCCTGCCACGAAAAGACCCAGCTGGATGCCGCCGGAAGCGAGCAGGTCACGATTGATTTGCTTGTCCAGGTCCTGGAGCGAGAAGCTGATGCGCACCGCGCCCACTACGCTGCCGGCAGGCACCTGATGACAGGTCAGGCAGTTGGTGCCGCGATAGTTCTCGCTGGCACGGACCGGCTCCACCACGGTCAGCACACGGCCCTGCTCGGTCTCATCGATGCGCAGGATCTTCTCGCCGGCAAGGCCGCGCCGGTCCAGCTCGTCGACAGGCGCCTCCTCGGGCAAGCCGGGGCCATAGGTCTGGGAGATGGATTCGTGCCTTAACAGGCGGGCGTCGAGGATACCGGGGCGCTCCAGGATCTTCTGGCGCAGGGCAGCACGGTTGTCCATGGTGCCGGTGAGCATGAGGATGTTGAAACTGTCAAAGTACGAATCGGCGGTATCCAGCGTCTGCTGGGCGATCACATGCTCGATGAGCTTGCGTTCGCTGAAAGCGACGAATACCTGAGAGGAGATCAGGATCAGGACGAAGCCTGCGGCAAGCGCAATGCTCACCTTGGAGCGGATAGAAAGCCCCTGAATGGCGTTAGTGTGATCGTTCATGCACGTCTGCCTGGCTTTACCGAAGTCTTGATACAAAACACGCAGCCGCCGCGCTTCCTGCCCGTCACACCTTGTGCGTCGGCCGCAATCCGGGTTCTCGTTCTGTGAAATCGTTCACACGAGCTGTGATCCGTATATCGGCCGAGCGAGACCAAACCTTAGCCCCAATGTCATTGGGGCAACCGGGGCGTGATCAGCCGTTGGATGGATTGGCAGGTTGTGACAGCTGGGTCGTGAAGAAGCGATAGCCGGTACGCCGCTGTTCGCGGGAGGCTCGCATGGCGAGGTGGGCGTTGCGCAGCAGTTCGTCGGTTTCCTCGGTATCCTTGGGAAAGAGGCTTATACCTACGTTCGGGGTGAGGAACAGCTCATACCCCTCGGCGCGGACCGGCTCGGCGAAGGCACCGACGATGTCCCGGGCGAGCGTTTCCAGGGCCTCCACATCGGTCTCGCAGCGCAATAATGCGAACTGATCGCGCTCCAGGCGCGCCACCACGTCCTTGGGGCCGGACAGGGCGCGCAGGCGTTCGGCGATGACCGGAAGGAGCTTTTCCTCCACCTCCTTGGCGTCAGCCCCGAGCAGTCCGCCCGTATCCAGGCCCACGCACAGCACGCCCACGTTGCGCCCGAGGCGGCGTGCGTTGAGAATGGCCTGGCCCAGCCGTTCCACGAAGAATATGCGGTTGGCGAGCCCACTCTCCGCATCGTGCCGTTCCACATGCTGCAGACGCTGCTGCATGCGCAGGCGGCGGGTGATGTCGCGGCCCGTGGACACGTAATGGGTGATGTCGCCGCGCGCGTCGCGCACCGGGGTGAGGGTCTTTTCCTCGTAGTACAGCTCGCCGTCCTTGCGCCGGCTCACGAACACGTCGGTGAACGGCAACCCACTACGCAGGGTGCGCCAGACGTGGGTGAAGAAGGCATCGTCCTGAAATCCCGAGCGCAGCAGCTTGGGCTGGCGTCCCAGCACTTCCGAGCGACTGTAACCCGACATGTCCTCGAACGCGCCGTTGACGAATTCGATGCGCCCGTCGCGGTCGAGGATCATCACCGCATCAGCCGTCTGCTCCAGGGCGCGCGATAGTTTCTGCGTCTCCGCCTCCAGGCGCTTGCGCTCCGTGGTATCCCTGCTCACGCCGGCGATACGCCTCGCGGCGCCGCTCTCGTCGCGCACCGGGAAGGAACGGGTGTGGATCCAACGCTCGCCGCCGTCCGGCAGCTGGATGCGGTATTCCAGATTGAACCCGGCCCAGCCGTCGATCTCCAGGGCCGCGTGGACCCGGTCGTAGTCCTCCGGGTGCACGGTATCGAGCAGGGTGGAGGCACGCTCGCGCAGGGGCGCGGAGGAACGCATCCAGATCTTTTCATACACGGGGCTCACGTAGGTCATGCGCCCATGCCCGCAGTCGATCATCCAGAACACGTCGGCAATGGTCTCGGTGAGCTCGCGAAAGCGGGCCTCGCTTTCACGCAGCGCCCGTTCCGCCTGGCGTCGTTCGCGACGCACCCCGGCCTCGCGCAACTCCCGTTCGATGGCCGGGCAAAGCCTGACCATGCGGTCCTTCATGATGTAGTCGTGGGCCCCGGCACGCATGGTCTCCACGGCGAGATCTTCGCCGATGGCGCCGGAAATGACGATGATGGGGATATCAAGGGCGCGTTCGCGAGCCAGCGCGAGCACATCGAGGGCAGTGAAACGGGGCAGGCGGTAATCGGAAATGACCAGTTCCCAACGTTCTCCCGCAAGGGCCTCGGCCGTGGCGGCAAGGGTATCGACGCGCAGGTACTCTGGCTCGTAACCGCCCTTCCTCAGTTCGCGTAACAGAAAGTAGGCGTCATCCTGGGAATCCTCCACCACGAGGACGCGCAACGGTTTGCGAACCGGTCCGCCCTTCATAATACGACCTCCTCAAAACCCCCTTCGGCGGTCACCGTTCGCAACGAGTCCCGCTGTGGTGGGCCTCGGGACGGTGCCTGTGGATAGCGGCCTTTTTTTCTGTGATTTGGCCTCAGCCCCGGGGCATGGCCGGGGCAACGGCAAGTATAGCCAAGCCGCCGGGCCTGCTAGTGCAGGGTAAAGAAAAAAACCGCCCCTTCCCCTTCCCTCGCCTCGGCCCACACCTTGCCGCCATGGCGGGTCACGATGCGGTGCACCGTGGCAAGGCCGATGCCCGTGCCCTCGAACTCGGAGGGATGGTGCAGCCGATGGAACGCCCGGAACAGCTCGCCGGCACAGGCCATGTCGAAACCCACACCGTTGTCGCGCACGTAGAAGTTGCACAGGCCGCCGGTGTTCACGCCCCCGAATTCGATCCTGGGGCTGGCGGTCTTGCCGGTGTACTTCCAGGCATTGGCCAGCAGATTGTGCAGCAGGCAACGCAGCAGCTTCGGGTCACCGAAGGCACGCAGGCCGCCCGCCACGATCGTCTCCACGGTACGTTCGGGATGTGCCATGCGTAACTCGTCGAGTACCATCGTGGCGAGGTCGGAAAGGTCGACCCATTCGCGCTTGAGGGGTGCCTGCGACACTTTCGACAGCTCCAGCAATTCCTCGATGAGGTCGGACATCTGGCGACTGTTCACCTGGATCCGGCTCAGGAAGAAACGCCCATCCTCATCCAGCCTGTCCTGGTAATCCTCGGTGAGTGTGGACACAAAGCCGTGAATGGCGCGGAGCGGCGCGCGCAGGTCGTGCGAGACCGAGTAGCTGAAGGACTCGAGCTCGCGGTTGACCGCCTCCAGTTCCAGGGTGCGGTCGCGCACCATGTCCTCCAGGTGCTCGCGGTAGTTGCGCAATTCGATCTCGTTGAGCTTGCTGCGCGTGATGTCGGTGATGGTGCCGATATAGCCGAGCAACGCCCCGGCACTGTCGCGCTCCGACACCGCCTGGCCCAGCACCCAGATCACCTGGCCGTCCTTGCGGCGCAAGCGATACTCACAACGGAAGCACGCATCAGTGCCGGCGACCAGTTGCTTCCAGTCAAGACGCATGCGGTCACGGTCTTCCTCCACCACATGTGCCCACCAGCCCTGGCCCAGGGTGTCGAGGTACGAATAACCCGTGATGTCCAGATAACGCTCGTTGACGTACACGCACAGGCTCTGGGCGTCGGTCTGGAAAATCCCCACGGGGGCTGCCTTGGCCAGGGTCTGGAAATGATGTTCCCGCTGGCGCAGCGCCCGCTCCGCAGCCTTGCGCTCCGTGATGTCACGATAGACCACGTATACCGCGGGCTCGCCGTCGTAGGTCACAGGAATGACGGCACCTTCCATTTCCAGATAGGTGCCGTCACACTTGAGGAGCTTGCGTTCGGCCACGCTGCCGGGCTGACACGATTCCATTGCACGGCGCACGCGTGAGGCCTCCGTGCCCCGGTACTTTGGCAACACCAGGTCAAGGAAGGGCTGATCCACGAGTTCGCTCGGACGCCTGCCGAGCATACGCGCACCGCGCACATTGATTTCGGCGATGGTGAGCTCGTCACCGCGCACGATGGTTACCAGGTCGAAGGACATGGCGACCACCCTGCGCGCGCGTTCCTCGGCCTCGGCCAACTGGTGGTTGAGTTCCTTGAAAGGCGTTATGTCGGTGATGGTGCCGATGTAGCCCAGTAGCTCGCCCTTGTCGCCGCGCTGCGCGACCATCTGATCCAGCACCCACAACATGCTGCCATCGGAGCGGCACACACGACATTCCAGCGAAGTCGGCTGTCCGGTCGCGAAGCGGGTCACCATCGCCTTCAGCCGCGGCAGGTCCTCGGGGTGCACGAACTGTCGCCAAGCCAGCCCGAGGATGTCGTCGGAGCCGAATATCTCGGCCGCCCGACGATTGGCGTACACCACGTAGCCTTGCACGTCGGCCTGGAGGATACCAACGTTCACCACCTGGGCCAGGGTCTCGAAATAATGCTCCCGCGCCCGCGCAGCCGTCTGTGCCAGGCGATGCTCGCTCAGGTTGCGCATGACTGCCTGCACCGCAGGTTGGCCATTCCAGTCCACGCGAATCGCCGCCGTGAGTTCGACCTCGACCGCCTGCCCCGCCGTGGTCACGAAGCGAAATTCCGCGTGGGGTCGTTGCTCGCCCTCACGCAGCACGGTGTCCAGACAGGCAAGGCAGAACTCGACCGAATCGGGGTGCAGGTAGTCCTTCGCATTGCGGCCGATGAGCTGGCCGGGTTCGTCGACACCGAGCAATTCTGCACCGGCACGGTTGATGTCCAGGATGATGCCCTCGAGCGACTGTACCAGCACCATGTCGAACGTGAGTTCGATGAGGCGCCGGTAGTCTTCACGCGCCAGGGCGAGTTGTCGCCGGGTCTCGGCCAGACGGGAGATATCCACGCCGGTGGCAATGACGAAACGCACCTGCCCGTGCTCGTCCGTGACGGCGGTATTCGACCATGTGGTCGGGATGCGCGCACCGTCGCGGCCAAACCAGTGCATGCTGGAAAGCGAGGCCACCTCACCGCTTATCAGTTGCTGGAAGATATCCAGTACGTAATCACGCTCACTCGCCGGGAGTATGTTCCAGAACGGCTTGCCCTCCAGGTCCTCACGGTGCAGGCCGGTAAATTCTTCGGCGGCGCGGTTGAAGCGCACCACCCTGCCCGCGCGGTCCACCACCACGATGAGCGCGCCCCCGCTTTCGAAAACCGCGGCGTTGAGCAATCGCTCGCGGGCCAGGATTTCCTCGGCCTGGCGCTGTGCGGTCACATCCTGCGCCGTGCCGACGGTTTGCACCGCCTTGCCCGCGGCATCGCGCGCGATACGCACGCTGGCACGCAACACGCGCGTGCCATCCAGCGCCTGCAGGCGATACTCGGTGGCAAAGTTGCGGCAGGTGGGCGAAGCGAGCGCCTCGGAGATCTCCTGCCGGAGGCGGTCCCGATCGTCCGGGTGGACCAGGTCACCGACCTCCTCCAGGGCGCAGGACGGGGCGTCGGGCGCCAGGCCGAAGACCTCGCGCAACTCGGGTGACCAGTAGGTGCTATCCGAGGCGATGTCGCGCACCCAGTAACCTTGGGACAGGCCGGCCATGGCCGCACCCGCATCCTCCAGGGTGTGGAACAAGGCCCGGCGTGTGTCGATCTGGCGCCCGATGGCGATGAAGGACTGGGAGTCCACGGGGGCGCCATTCCATTCGAACCACTGGACGGCACCCGAACTGTCGATGCAGCGGAGCTCGATGATCAGTCCCGGCTCGCCCCGTGCCATGAGATGCACGGTAGCCTCAATCAGCGGCAAGTCGTCCGGATGGAAGTAGCGCCGGTAGGTGCTGCCGATGAGTTCCTCGGCCGGATAGCCGAAATATCGCACTACCGCGGCATTTACCTGACGGATACAGCCGTCGAAACCCACAATGGCCATGGCATCCGGCGCGCAGTCGAACCACGCGGCCGCAGCGATGGCTGGCGCGTAGGCCGTTGCTGAATCCATGGAATCCCCCTCCGATGTTTCTTCTTATCGGCCGCGTGGCCGTCACGCTTCCTGCGAAGTAAGTCACAACCTCGATCACGTTGCCCGACTACAGCGGATATTTGTGACCGACCTCTCAAACCGAGGTGATAGAATCTGCCTTCGCAACCCCACTGCAGTCCGGCAATTCCATGGCGCAATATATCTACACCATGAACCGCGTCGGCAAGGTCGTGCCGCCGAAGCGGGAAATCCTCAAGAACATCTCCCTGTCGTTCTTCCCAGGCGCGAAAATTGGCGTGCTGGGCCTGAACGGCGCCGGCAAGTCCACGCTGCTGCGCATCATGGC
>JBAYQE010000110.1:0-8186 GCA_041677345.1 Thiohalomonadaceae bacterium | reverse complement strand
GCTTGCGTTCATTTGCGAACGTTCAGTGCAAGGACGACTACCGTGACGATGACGGCGAGGATGATGAGTTCGATCAGCACCACGTCAGGGTGTCCTTTTCAGCAGGGTGACGAAGGCAATGGCCGTGTCGTGTTCGTCGGCCAGGCTGAGGTGGCACTCCCCTGCCCCCAGCGCCTCCAGCATCTCGGCAGCGCGCCCGGTAAATACCAGATAAGGGCGGCCCTTGGGCTCGTGGGCGACTGCGATATGGCGCAGGGAGAGTCCGTCACGAAAACCGGTGCCCATGGCCTTCGCGACCGCCTCCTTGGCCGCGAAACGCTTCGCGAGGAAGGCGGCGGGTTTTGCCGCGGCGCGAAACCCGGCCATTTCCTCCGGCGCCAGCAGGCGCTCGGCAAAGCGCTCGCCGTGACGGGCGAGGCTCGCCTCCATGCGCGCGATGCGCACGATGTCGGTGCCGATGCCGAGGATCACCGGCCGTGCGCCTCCACCATGAGGCGCTTCATCTCGTGCACCGCCTCCTGCAGGCCGGTGAACACGGCGCGGGCGACGATGGCATGACCGATATTGAGTTCGCGGATCTCGGGGATGGCGGCGATGGGGGCCGTATTGTGGTAGTTGAGGCCGTGGCCCGCATTCACGTACAGCCCGGCGCCATGGGCCACGCGCACGGCATGGCGGATGCGCTCCAGTTCCGCGGCCCTTTCCTCGCGCGCCTCCAGATCGGCGTAATGTCCGGTATGGAACTCGACCACGGGTGCACCACAGGTCACGGCCGCTTCGATCTGGCGCGGGTCGGGATCGATGAACAGAGAGACGCGCACGCCGGCGGCGGCCAAGCGCGCACAGGCGTCCTTCACGCGCGGGACCTGGCCCGCCACGTCCAGACCGCCCTCGGTGGTGAGTTCCTGGCGACGCTCGGGCACCAGGCAGCAGTCATGGGGGCGGATACGCTCGGCGATGGCGATCATCTCGTCGGTGACGGCCATCTCCAGGTTCATGCGCGTCTGCAAGATGCCGCGCAGCACCTCCACGTCGCGATCCTGGATATGGCGGCGGTCTTCGCGCAGGTGCAGGGTGATGGCATCGGCGCCCGCCTGTTCCGCCTCGATGGCGGCCTGCACCGGATCGGGATAGCGCGTGCCGCGGGCCTGACGCAAGGTGGCCACGTGATCGATGTTCACGCCGAGTTCGATGGGAAAGAGATCGCTCACGGTTGTTCTTCCTCGTTGTCCTGAAGGCCCAGTGCGCTGGCGTACAGCACACGGCTTTCCAGCGGCCGCGTGCCCAGGTAGAGCCTGAGCACACGGCGCAGCAATTTCTTCACTTCGCGGCGGGACTGTTCATCCGGTGGCACGCGTCCTCCGAGCACCAGCAGCGCCCGGCCCGAGATGGCGCGCACCGTGGGCACATCGCCGCAGCGGATGGCACCGATTTCCGCCTGGTAATCATAGAGCGCGTCCTCGGCGATCGGCTCGCCGTCCACGTCCGTTTCCAGGGCCAGCCCGTAACCCAGTTCGGACAGCAGGTCGCGCTCAAACAGGCGCAGCGCCCATTCTTCGTCCTCGCACAACGCAGCCAGGGTCTCGCCATAGTGTGCAAACAGGGCCGGATGCGGGTCCTCCCGTTCGGTCAGGCGCAACAACAGTTCGTTGAGGTAAAAGGCGCTGTAAATGGTCCGGCCCGATAGCACGGGCACCGGCCCTCTGCCCTCCGCGTCCGTCAGGCTGCGCAATTCACCGCGCCCGCTCCAGGACAACAGCAACGGGTGGAAGGGCTGCAATACCCCCTGCAGCCGGCCCTTGCCGCGACGTACGCCCTTGGCAATCAGGCCAACCCGCCCATGCTCCGCCGTGAAGGCCTCCACCAGCAGGCTGGTCTCCCGGTAAGGCCGCCGATGCAGCACATAGGCAGGCTGTAGTGCGATTCGTTCGCCGGTCATGGAAGAGATGCATTAACCACGGGGAACACGGGGGACACGGGGAATTCCACGGATGTCATCGGAACGTGAAGGAGCGGTCTCAGGCTGCGATAGGTCTTGCCACCTGACAGGAATCGCGGCCTGAGGCCGCTCCTACAGTAATTCGATTTCCCCGTGTTCCCCGTGCCCCCGTATTAGCGCTTTTCTCTTCAGTCATCCGAATAGCCGAGGCTGCGCAGGGCGCGTTCGTCATCGGACCAGCCTTCCTTCACCTTGACCCACAGACGCAGGAAGACGCGGTACTGGAAGAGTTTTTCCATGTCTTCGCGGGCCTGTTGGCCGACCAGCTTGAGGCCGGTGCCGCCCTTGCCGATGACGATTTTCTTCTGGCCCTCACGCTCGACCCAGATCACGGCGGCGATGTCGTAGACACCGCCTTCCTCCTTGAATTGTTCGATCTCCACGGTGAGGGCATAGGGCAGTTCTTCGCCCAGGTTGCGCATGAGCTTCTCACGGACGATCTCGGCGGCGAGGAAACGCTGGCTGCGATCCGTGAGCTGGTCTTCGGCAAAGATGGGCTCGCCCTTGGGCAGGTAACGGGGCACCTGCTTGCGCAAGGACGGCAGGTTATTGTTCTTGAGCGCCGACACGGGCACCACTTCGGCGAAGCCGCGCTTCTGCGCCAGTTCCGCCAACAGCGGCAGCAACGCCGTCTTGTCGGCGAATTTGTCGACCTTGTTCACCACCAGGATCACCGGCACGGTTACCTCGGCGAGGCGGGACAACACCATCTCATCCTCAGCGGTCCAGCGTCCTGCTTCGATGACAAACAACACCAGGTCCACGCCCTCCAGCGAACCGGCCGCGGCCCGGTTCATGTAGCGGTTCATGGCCTTCTTCGCGCCCAGGTGCAGGCCCGGCGTATCCACGTACACGGCTTGGTAGTCCTCGCCCGTGTCGATGCCAAGCACGCGGTGACGCGTGGTCTGCGGCTTGGCGGAAGTGATGCTGATCTTCTGGCCGATGAGATGATTCATCAGCGTGGACTTGCCCACATTGGGCCGCCCTACGATAGCCACGTATCCCGCACGATAATCAGTCATGTGTTTTTCTGGTTAAAGTCCGCCAATGAACGCAAATAACGCAAATGAAACGGAAATCCGGAAATGCACGGGAAGCGCCTCGCCATGTGCAATTGCGTTGATTTGCGGACGTCATGTATTCAACAGGTTCAGCGCCGCTTCGGCCGCGGCCTGCTCGGCGCGGCGGCGGCTGGCGCCCGTGCCCTCGGTGGGTTCGGGCAGGCTGTGGACGAAACAGTGCACCACGAAGGTCTGGTCGTGGGCCTCGCCCGTGACCGAGACGACTTCGTAATGGGGTAGCGGAAGACGACGTGATTGCAGGTGCTCCTGCAGGCGGGTTTTCGGATCCTTGAGGTTGGCGCCCGGCGAGACGTTGTCGAGGTTGTCGCCGTAGAGCGCAAGCACCAGGTGATGTGCCGCGTCGATACCGCCATCCAGGTACACCGCCCCAATCACGGCTTCCATGGCATCGGCGAGGATGGAGGCGCGGCGAAAGCCGCCGCTCTTGAGCTCGCCTGAGCCCAGCTGGAGGTAGTCGCCCAACTCCAGACTGCGGGCCAGTTCCGCGAGGGTATCGCCCTTCACCAGCGAGGCGCGCAGGCGGCTCAATCGACCTTCGTCCAACGCTGGGAAGCGGGCATACAGCTCCGATGAGACGATGAAGCTCAACACCGCATCGCCCAGGAATTCGAGCCGCTCGTTGTGCTTGCTGCCGAAGCTGCGGTGCGTGAGGGCGCTACGCAGCAGGTCGGGCGTGCTGAAGTGATAGCCCAGCGCCCGCGACAGCCTGTCCAAGGGTAGGTTCAACTGGCCGGGACCTCCACGCGGTGCGCGAAGGTGAGCACCAGATCGATATTGAACATGAAAGGCTCGCGCACCTCGTAGTCCACTGTCACCTCAAACACGCCGCCGGTGCGTGCGATCTCGAAATCAGTCGCCCTGGCGTTTTTCACGTTGTTGATGGACAGGCGGCGCGTGATGGCCGTACGCACCTGCTCCGGGCTCGAATAGCTTGCGAGCGTGTCCTCCTGCAAGGAAGAGAGTGTCGAACGCACGCCGAAATCCTCCAGGTAAGCCGGAACCACCCTGAGCAGGAACATCACGGAAATGGCAAGGATCGCGAGCGTGAACATCCCGCTCACCAAGGTCATTCCCCGTTGCCGCTTCGCACCGTTCATGTTGATTTCCTCACTCCACGCTGGAGCCGATGCGCCGCCAGTTTATCGTGTCACCGGCGCCGAGCAGGCAGGCGACCAGGCCGCGCTGGCCACAATCGATGTTCCACCAGATGAAAAAGGCCTTGCCCACCAGGTTTTCGTCGGGCACCGGACCCCAGAAGCGGCTATCACGGCTGTTGTCGCGATTGTCGCCCATGGCGAAATAATGTCCCGCGGGTACGGTGTACTCGAAGGGCCGGTCGAAGGCACTGGGCAGTACCAGGATATCGTGCCTGACATCGCCAAGTTGTTCCTCGCGGTGGCTGGCGCCGGTCATGACGGCACCGGAGCCTTCACCCACATAGGTACCGGCGACGGTCTGGACCATGGGCTGGCCGTTCACGTACAGCACCTTGTCCTGGTACACGATGTGATCGCCGGGCACGCCCACCACGCGCTTGATGTAGTCGATGCGTGGGTCTTCCGGGTAGCGGAACACCACGATGTCCCCACGCTCCGGGTCGCCCAGGTCCAACACCTTGGTGTTGAGCACAGGCAGTCGCAGTCCGTAGGAGAACTTGTTCACCAGGATGAAATCGCCCACCAGCAGGGTGGGCATCATGGAACCCGACGGGATGCGGAATGGCTCCACCACGAAGGAACGCACCACCAGCACCGCCAGGATGATGGGGAAAAATGAGCGTGCGACCTCGACCATCGCCGGTTCCTTGGCAACGTCTTTCGCGGCGGCCTGGCCACCCGCGCCTGCCGCCACTTCCGCGGCACGCGCGCGGCGTCTCGGCGCCCAGAACAGGGCGTCCAGCGCCCAGATGATGCCGGTGATGAAGGTCGCCGCCACGAGCAGCGCCGGAAAACTCACGTTCATTTGTTGTCCTTGCCTACGTGCAGCACGGCCAGGAAGGCTTCCTGCGGTACTTCCACCGAACCCAGTTGCTTCATGCGCTTCTAGCCCGCCTTCTGCTTCTCCAGCAGCTTGCGCTTGCGCGTGATGTCGCCGCCGTAGCACTTTGCCAGGACGTTCTTGCGCAGCGCCTTCACGGTGGCGCGGGCGATGATATGGGCGCCGATGGCGGCCTGTATGGCCACGTCGAACATCTGCCGTGGGATCAGTTCGGCCATTTTCTCCACCAGCTCGCGGCCACGGAACTGGGCCTGCTCCTGGTGCACTATGATGGACAGGGCGTCCACGCGCTCGGCGTTGATGAGCAGATCCAACTTCACCAGCTTCGCCGGCTGAAAGCGTTCGAAATGGTAATCCAGCGAGGCGTAGCCGCGACTCACGGACTTCAGGCGGTCGAAGAAATCGAGCACCACCTCGTTCATGGGCATTTCGTAGCTGAGCTGCACCTGGCTGCCCGCGTACAGCATCTTTTTCTGCACGCCGCGCTTTTCCACGCACAGGGTCATCACGTTGCCCAGGTACTGCTGCGGGACCAGGATATTGGCCGTGATGATGGGCTCGCGGATCTCTGCGATGTAGTTGACCGCAGGCAGCTTCGAGGGGTTATCGACCTGAATCACCTCACCCTTGGTGGTTTCGACCTCGTAGACCACGGTGGGTGCCGTGGTGATGAGATTCAGGTCGTACTCCCGTTCCAGGCGCTCCTGCACGATCTCCATGTGCAGCATGCCCAGGAACCCGCAACGGAAGCCAAAGCCCAGGGCCTGGGAGGTTTCGGGCTCGAAGAACAGGGCAGCATCATTGAGGCGCAGCTTGCCAAGCGCTTCGCGCAGGCCTTCGTATTCTTCGGCACTTACCGGGAACAGGCCTGCGAACACACGCGGCTGGACCTGCTTGAAACCGGGTAGCGGCTCGGCGGCCGGATTGTCACTTTGGGTGATGGTGTCGCCCACGGGGGCACCGTCGATCTCCTTGATGCCGGCGATCATGAAGCCCACCTCACCCGCCGCGAGGGTGTCGGTATCCTGCATCTTGGGGGTGAAGATACCCACCCGGTCCACCTGATAGCTGCGGCCGGTGGACATGATGTTGATCTTCTGGCGCTTGTTCAGCACGCCCTGGGTGACGCGCACCAGCGAGACCACACCCAGGTAGTTGTCGAACCAGGAGTCGATGATCAAGGCCTTGAGCGGGGCATCCCGATCGCCCTGGGGCGGCGGAATGCGCTGCACCAGCGCCTCCAGCAGATCGGCCACACCGATGCCGCTCTTGGCGCTCACGGCCACCGCGTCCTGTGCCTCGATGCCGATGATCTCCTCGATTTCGGTCTTCACGCGCTCCGGATCAGCCGCCGGCAGGTCGATCTTGTTGAGCACCGGCATGACCTCGAGGCCCTGGTCCAGGGCCGTATAGCAGTTGGCGACCGTCTGCGCCTCCACGCCCTGGGAGGCGTCGACCACCAGCAGGGCACCCTCGCAGGCGGCGAGGGAACGGGACACCTCGTAGGAGAAGTCCACATGGCCCGGCGTGTCGATGAAGTTCAGCAGATAGGTCTCACCGTCCTGCGCCCGGTAATTGAGCGAGACGCTGTGCGCCTTGATGGTGATGCCGCGTTCCTTCTCCAGGTCCATGGAATCGAGCACCTGGGCCGACATCTCGCGCTCGCTGAGGCCGCCGCAGATCTGGATGAACCGATCGGCCAGGGTCGACTTGCCATGGTCGATATGGGCAATGATGGAGAAGTTTCGAATATGTGTGAGGTCGGTCACAGTACAGCTTCCGCAATGGCAGCCGGGACAAACAAAGAGGCGCCCAGAGGGCGCCCCTTGTTGCCGTTGAACCGAGGGGACGAGCCCCTCATCCCGGCCGCGTGATGGCAGGGGATTCTACCCCATGTTCACACAGTGGATAAATACCGCTTGAGCTCGGGGGGATCGAGGAAATAGCGGCAGATCTCGGCGCCGTCGGGGCCTACCAGCACGGGGACACTCTGGCCGTAACGGGCCCGGAGCTCCGGATCACCGTCCACGTCCACCGGCTCCAGTTCGAAACCGAAATTGCGGCGATAGGGTTCCAGCTCCTCAAGTACCGCCTCGCACAGGGAACATCCGTCACGAAAATAGAAGGTCAGGCGCATTATCGAACCTTGACAGGAAGAAAGCTCAACCACGAAGGCCGCGTAGCCACGGAGAAAACGACGTCTTCCCGCAGACTATCCACGGCCGCCCGGAGATACACATGGACAGACCGTTTTCCTGTCTCCGTGTTCTCCCGGGCCTCCGTGGTTAATCGCTTTTTTCCTATTTCTTGACCGGCGGCACCTTGAGTGCCAGGAAAATGGGCCCCGAGCGGCGCTGTACCAGCAGCGGCACGGTCTTGCCGGCAGGCAGTTCGCCCACGAGACGCTTGAAGTGGGCGGCATTCTCCACGTTCACGTTGTTGATGCGGATGATCACGTCGCCCGGCCGCACGCCCGCCTCCACCGCAGGGCCCTGCTCCAGCTCGCGCACCAGCACACCATACTTGCCGATATCCAGTTGCTCACGTTGGACATCGGTAAGGTCCACCACACCCAGGCCAAGGCGGCTGTCCACGGTCTTGCGCGGTTCCGAGGCGGCGGCTATCTCATCGTCGGCGGGCAATTCCCCCACCTGTACCGTGAGCATGCGCGGCTTGCCGTCACGGATGACCTTCACCGGGATATCCTTGCCGATGGGTGTACGGCCCACCAGCGGGGGCAGGTCGGAGGAATAGTCGACGTGCTTGCCGTCGAACTCCACCACTACGTCACCGACCTGCATGCCGGCCTTGGCTGCCGGGCTGTCATCGAGCACCTTGGCCACCAGCGCGCCGGAGGGTCGTTCCATACCAAAGGACTCGGCCAGCTCACGGGTCACGTCCTGGATCAACACGCCCAGCCAGCCACGGGTGACGTAGCCCTTCTCCTTGAGTTGCTCCACCACGCCCATGGCCACATCCATGGGAATGGCGAAAGACAGGCCCATGAAACCGCCGGTACGGCTGTAGATCTGCGAATTGATACCCACCACCTCACCGTCCAGGTTGAACAGTGGGCCTCCCGAGTTGCCCGGGTTGATGGCCACGTC
>JBAYQE010000109.1:0-8273 GCA_041677345.1 Thiohalomonadaceae bacterium | reverse complement strand
GGATCCTTGAAGTTCCAGTACGTGCGCATGCCGCGGCTGCCATCCGGGTCGAGCTTGTGGATCAGGTCGCGCAGGTAGACCTTGGTCTCGCGGCCTTCACCCAGCGGCTTGATGACCGGCTGGCGAATGCCCAGCCAGGGCCACAGTGAACTGGGCATGGATTCCGGTTCCCAGCGTTCCAGGTAAGGCACGTCGGGCAGGATGATGTCGGCGTACTCGGCTTCCTCGCCCATGTAGGGCGTGAGGCAGACGTAGAACGGCACCAGTTTCTCGTCCTTGAACATCTCGCCCCAATAGGCCTGCGCGCCCGGATTGGTGTACACCGGGTTGTCCTGGTAGGCGATGTAGACGCTGATCTTCTGGCGACCTTCCTTCAGCCAGTAAGGCACCGTATGGCTCACCTTGTGACCGGCCAATGGATAGTCCGGGTGCGAGGCGATGTAGGAGGGCTTGGCGGGCTTGGGCGGCTCCGGCTGCGGCTGCTTGAAGCCCATGCCGCGCGGCATGCAATAGCCGCCGCGCACCTCGATGTTGCCGGTGATGATCGGCAGCATCATGCACGCCTTTTCCTGGTAGGAGCCGTACAGGTGCTTCGCGGGGCCGCGGTAGGTGTAGGTGGTGGCCGGCTTGGTGAGGGCGAACTCGCGCGCGATGCGCTCGATGGTCGCCGCGGGCACGCCGGAGATCTTCTCGGCCCATTGCGGGGTGAACTGCTCGTAGTGCGCCTTCAGTTCCTTGACGCTGACGTTGGTCCAGGTCTCGATGAACTCGCTGTCCTGGAGGTCATCGCGCAGGATCACGTGGCCGAGGGCCAGGGCCACAGCGCCATCAGTGCCAGGAAACACCGGAATCCACTCGTCCGAGTAGCCCGCCGTGTTGGACAGGCGCACGTCGAAGGTGACGATCTTCGCCTTGTTTTCCGCTGTACCCTCGGTGATGCGCTGGGAATAGGGATTGTGGAAATACGCCGCTTCGAGGATGTTGGAGCCGAAGTTCAGGATGTACTTGGTGTTGGCGAAGTCCGGCGTCTCGATGTCAGGACCCCAGGTGGGCTCCATGCCGATCTTCTTCGAGCTTTCGCACACCGAGGTGTGGTTGAGCACCGTGGCCGAGCCGATGGTGTTCATGAAGCGTTCCAGTACGCCGCCGGTACGATTGCGGCCCCACTTCAGCATCACTTCGTTGGGCTCGCCGCGCTTCAGGGTCTCGTCGATCTTCGCCGCCACCGTGGACAGCGCCTCGTCCCAGGTGATGCGCTGCCACTTGCCCTCGCCGCGGGCGCCCACGCGCTTGAGCGGGTAAAGGATGCGGTCCGGGTCGTAGCTGTACCACATGCCGGCGTTGCCCTTGGCGCACAACCGGCCGCGGGTGGAGACATGCTCGGGATTGCCTTCCAGCTTCACCACCTTGCCGTTCTCCACGAAGGCGATGGCGCCGTCCTGGATGTTGCACACGTGACAGCCGGTGGGGATGGCCTGACGCTCTGCGAAGGTTTCGGGCGACGCGTCGCGACCGCCGAGGTCCGCTTCCATGGCGCGCAACACGCTGGGCGCGGCCATGGCCGCCGCCGTGGTGCCTGCGCTGGCTTTCATGAATGTTCTACGGGTGATCTTAAACATTGTTCTGTTCTCCTAATCGGGGCACGCGGTCAGTAGGTCGTGTGCACGAGCTGCGGACCCACGAGAATGGCGTAACGCAGGGCAATGCCGCCGATGAGCACCAGGACGCTGGCCGCGAGCATGCCTACGGGCGCGCGGCCAGTCGGCGTGGCGAGCAAAGCCACCGGCACCAGCGTACCGCCGATGAAACCCAGGCCGATGAACACCATGCCCATGGCGCCGGAGGTCATGAACAGCCAGGTGAGTTCCGAGGCGCTGCCGCCGTAGGCGGTGGTGACCATGAGTGACACCAGCATCACGGCCACGGCACCGGCCGACCAACTCATGATGGCGCGCAGGCGCGCGAGCAGGTCACTGTGTCCGCCGGAAAGGAACGAGGCCACTGCGGCGCCCGAGACCAGCGACAGGGCCACGAACAACACGGGCATGAGCGAGGAATTCCACACCGGACGGTGCTGGTGCACGGTAAGGTCGAAGCCCGTGTACACCGGCAATCCCAGCGCGACGAGCGAGCCGACCACGGCCAGGGCTTTCGCCTGTCCATTGTTGTTCGCGCGCAAGGCGAGGAAATAGAGCACCGACAGCGCGCCGAACGCCATGAGCAGTATGGAACCCCACACCAGTGGCGAGCCCATGTTCCAATAGGCGGGGTTGATGATGTGCCAGAACCGCAGGGGCTGCGACAAATCGGATATCAACAGCAGACCTCCCAGCACCAGGGTCGCGAAGGAACCGTAGAAGGCACGGGTGCGCAGCACTTCGAATTCCTTGCGGAACCACGACAGCGTGGAGAAGAAGAACAGCGCCGCGGAGATGCCGATGACGAAGAAATACCAGGCATAGGCGCCCGGCCATGCCAGGGTATGAAACACGTTGAAATCGTTCATGGATGCAATCTCCCTCAGATGCCGTGCTTGCGGTTGAACGCCGCGCGCTCGGATTCCACGAAATCGTTCTGCTGATACACCGCCCGGCCGTATTCGGTCTGGTTGCGATCCGCACCGATGTAATAGACCTGGGGCTTGGTGCCCTCTTCAGGACGCAGCACCTGGGTGGGCAGGTTTGCCACCAGGCGGGAGACTTCGCTATTGGGATCGTTCAGGTCACCGAAGATGCGCGCGCGGCCCACGCAGGTCTGCACGCAGGCCGGCACCAGGTTCTGCTGCACGCGGTGATAACAGAAGGTGCACTTGTCCACCACGCGGGTGATGTTGGTCCGCGTGCGATGCTCGGGCAGCATGAAGCGGGCGTTGTATGGGCAGGAGGCCATGCAGGCCTTGCAACCGATGCAGCGCTCGTAGTCCTGCAGCACGAAGCCGCCGTCGTCCACCTTGAACGTCGCGCCCACCGGGCAGGCACGCACACACGGCGGGTCGTCGCAGTGATTGCACAACCGCGGCAGGAATTGTTTTTTTACATTGGGATACTTGCCGACGACGCGGTAGGGCACCCAGGTACGGAAGACCCCGAGCGGCACATCGTATTCGGCCTTGCAGGCCACCATGCAGGCATCGCAGCCAATACAGCGTCGCAGATCGATGACCATGGCGAAGCGCCGCAGGCCCGGCTTGCCGCGGGTTTCCCGGGACGACAACAACAGTTCCTCACTCATTCCCCTGTTCCTCACTCTGGTGGTGAAAAGGGCACGGCCAGGTGGCGCCGTGCCGTTATCCCGTTTGCAATCGGTGGGCCAGTAAGGAAAACCCTTGTTTTCAGGCGGAGTACCGGGACTCGCCCGAAGAAAAGGTTACGGAACGGTAACGGAGGGGCGGGGACGGGTTACCGATGGGTAACCTTGGGTAAGCGCTGTGGACTCGGCATGGTCGCTTGAGGCGGCCGACATCCCAAGCAAGGCCGTCAGGAATAGCTTCGACACACTGGCTCTTACGCCTGCGTTTCCGGGGCCTGCGGAGGTCTGATCGGTCGCGTGTCCCTCCATGGCACGCGACCTGCTTCATGCAGGTACCTGAGGAGGAGCTTTATGACCGAGTACGCTTCGCTCGCACCTTTGGTCGATGGCTGCGGCCGGCGCATCGATTACCTGCGGCTCTCTGTCACAGATCGCTGCGATCTGCGTTGCAGCTACTGCATGCCGCGCGGGGCCGTGGACTACGCCGATCCCGCGCCCTGCCTGAGCGTGGACGAGTTGGAACGCGTGACCCGGTTGCTGGCGCGCATGGGGGTACATCGCGTCCGCCTCACGGGCGGCGAGCCTTTGGTGCGCGCAAATATCTTGGAGCTTGTGCGGCGCGTGGCAGCTGTACCCGGAATCGAGGACTTCAGCCTGAGTACCAACGCCACCGCGCTCGCCCGCCACGCCGAGGGCCTGCGGCGCGCGGGGCTCAGGCGTGTGAACGTGAGCCTCGACACCTTGGACCCGCAGCGATTTGCACGCATCACCGGGCGGGCAGTGCTGCACCAGGTCCTCGCAGGGCTTGAGGCGGCACGTGCAGTGGGGCTTGCGCCGGTCAAGGTCAACATGGTGGTCATGCGCGGGGAGAACGACGACGAGATCGAACCCATGGTGCGCTACTGCATGGAGCGCGGCTTAACCCTGCGCTTCATCGAGAGCATGCCCATGGGCGAGACCGGCCGGACCGCGGCTTATCTGGATCTGCAGCCGGTCCAGGCGCGGCTCCGGGAACGCTTCGATCTCGTCGACGCGGTGATGCCGGGCGGCGGCCCTGCCCGGTACCTTGCCTCCCGCGACGGCCGCTTCAGTGTGGGCTTCATCACGCCGCTTTCGCGGCACTTCTGTGCCACCTGCAACCGCCTGCGCCTCGGTGCCGACGGCCGGCTGTTCACATGTCTGGGACACGAGGAAGACGGCGAGTTGCGCACCTTGCTGCGCAGCGGCGCCGGCGACACCGCCCTCGAACATGCCATCCGCGCGGCGGTGGCGCGCAAGCCCGAACGTCACGAATTCGGTGAGCGCCGCGACAAGGTAGTACGCATCATGGCAGCAACCGGTGGGTAGTCCTGTAGCACTGCTGGTGTATCGCCGGCGCGGGTTGGCAACACAAGTGAGGAAGCGCTAACGTATCCGCCCTGGCTTAAAGGTTTTCCCATGCCTCCCATTTTCCGTTTCACCCGTGTGCTGCTGGTTGCACTTTCATTACTGTTCTCGGGCTCCGCACTTTCGCAAGAAGCCCCGGCGCCGCTCAGTATCGGCATCACACCGGTGTTTCTCGACGACCAGCTCTCGCTGCTGCGTGACTGGGCCCGCTATCTCACGCCGCGCCTCGGTCGTCCCGTGGAGTTCGTGCAACGCGGTAGCTACCGGGAAATCGTCGACCTCACCGTGAGCGGCAAGCTCGATTTTGCGTGGATCTGCGGTTTCCCCTACGTGACGGCCGGCGAACGCCTGCGCCTGCTCACCGTCCCCGTGTATCAGGGCCGGCCCGAGTACCGCGCCTACCTCATTGTTCCGTCGGACGATCACACGACTGCGGGCCTGTCGGACCTCTATGACAAGGTGTTCGCCTTCTCCGATCCCGACTCCAATTCCGGTGCCCTGGTGATTCGCTATCAACTGCTTCAGATGAAGAAGCGTCCCGAAGAGCACTTCCGCAAGACCTTCTACACGGGGGCCCATCGCAAGGTGGTCGAGGCCGTCGCTGCCGGGCTGGCGGATGGTGGGGCGGTCGACGGCTACGTGTGGGACACCCTGGCGCGCATCGAGCCGGATCTCACCGTGCGGACGCGCGTGGTGCAGGCATCCAGTCCCTACGGCTTTCCACCGTTCGTAGCAGGTCCATCAGTCGAGCAATCCGATCTCCAGCGCCTGCAAACCGTGTTGATTGCGATGGGGGAGGACGAGGAAGGACGCCGGCTGCTGACCCGCATGAACCTGGACGGTTTTACCCGCGGCGAACGCGCGCTCTATGACGACATCGAGCGTATGGGCCGCGCCGTCGCGGCAGGGCACTGACATGTTTCGCGACCTTACCTACCGCTACAAGATTCCCATCCGCGGCACCCTGCTGATCCTGATCACCGCCACCGCGGTGGCGTCGGCGCTCATCTATCGTGCGGCCGAAGACCTGCGCGATGACGTCATCACCAGCGCCGAGGGCATGAGCCGTGTGTTGGCGCGCACGCTGGTACCGCCATTGCGCCGCGATGACGTGTGGACGGCCTACGAGATCGTCACCTCACCGCTCAAGAGCGGGCCCGTCTCGCCGCAGGCCATTTTCCCGGAGACCATCCTGGTGCTGGATGATCAACAGCGCGTGTTCGTCACGACGGAGCCGCGCAGATTCCCCTTGCTGCGGCCATTGAGCATGGCGGGCGCGCCCTACCCGGAACTGCAGAAGATCGCCGCCGGGATGACCGGCGACGGGCATGCATTGGAGACGGACGCGGCAGGCCGGATGCACATGCTCACGCCCATCGTGTCGGACGGCATCGTCATCGGCACGCTGGTGGTGACCTATCCAGGCGACGTGTTCGAACCGCGTTTCGCCAGTTTCGCCGCCCGCGCCGCCATGATTACCTTGCTCGTATTGGCTATCCTCGTTCCGGTGAGCTGGTACTGGGGCGTGCGCATGGCACAACCGCTGGTTCAATTGGCGCACTGCCTGGGCAAAATCGGTCCCAACATCCCCGCCGACTTGTCCTGTTCGCTTGTTGAATCAAAAGATGAACTCGGCCGTGTGAGTGTCCAGTTCCAGCGCATGCTTGGCGAACTCAAAGAGAAGCAGGCCCTGGAGCGACAGATGATTGCGGCTGAACGTCTTGCGGCCATCGGCCGGCTGAGTGCCGGCATTGCCCACGAGATCAACAACCCACTGGGTGGCATGCTCAACGCCATCAACACCTATCGGCGCTACGGCACCTTGGATGACATGGCCGAAAAGACCGTGTCACTGCTGGAGCGTGGTGTGCTGCAAATACGCGATACCGTATCGGCCCTGCTGGTAGAGGCCCGTACCGAGCGCCGACCACTCACACCCGCCGATCTGGAAGACGTGCGCATGCTTGTGGGGCCGGCATTGCAGAAAAAGTCGGCGCGCCTGGACTGGGAAAACCATCTGGAAGAGGAGGTGGCGCTCTCCTCTACGCTGGTGCGACAAGTGGTGATCAACCTTTTGTTGAACGCGGCCCATGCCGTACCGGTGGAAGGGGTGGTACGTTTGTGCGCAGTGATCGAGGCCGGGTGCTTCAGCGCAGAGATATGCAATGACGGCGAGGCGATCGCCGGCGAGCGTATTCGGCGCCTTTTCGAACCGTTCGTCACCGACCGTCCTGACGGCACGGGGCTGGGCCTGTGGGTGAGTTATCAGATCGCGCAGCAACTGGGCGGCGACATCCGCGTGAACAGCGAGCCCGGCTGCACCTGTTTTACCGTGACCTTACCGGTGACGCCATGAGCAATCGACATTTCCGGCTCTGCCTCATCGAAGATGATCCCATCATGGGCGAGTCGCTATGCTATCGGTTCGATTTGGAAGGCATCCCCTACGATTGGTACCGAACGGGCGGTGATGCCCTTGCAGCGCTCTCGTCGCAATCCTATTCCGCCGCGGTGAGCGATATCCGGCTGCCGGACATGAGCGGCGACGTGTTGTTCGAGCGGTTGCAGGCACAAGGGCAGGTGGTGCCGACCTTGTTCATCACCGGCTTCGGCAGCATCGATGACGCCGTGCGCTTGCTGAAGGCCGGTGCGACGGACTACATCACCAAACCTTTCGATCTGGACGCGCTTATCACCAAGATCCGCGATCTGGTGCCGCCCACCCGGGCCGATGGCGGCCCGTGCCGCGAACCCAGCCTGGGCATCGCCCCTGCCATCCGTCACGTGGAGGAGGACCTCTGCCGTTTCTCCAAGCACCTTGCAACGGTACTCATCACGGGCGAGTCCGGCGTGGGCAAAGAGCACGCGGCGCGGCGGCTGCACCAGTGCGCGGATCCCGACTACACGACGCCGTTTGTAGCCATCAATTGCGCGGCCGTGCCGGAAAATCTGCTGGAAGCGGAGCTGTTTGGCCACGAGAAGGGATCCTTCACCGGCGCATTGCGTGCGCGCAAGGGCCTCTTCGAACAAGCCGACGGCGGTACGCTGTTTCTCGACGAAGTCGGCGAAATGCCGCAGAGCATGCAAGTGAAACTGCTGCGCGTGGTGCAGGAGCGCCAGGTGGTGCGCGTGGGCGGCGACGAACGAATTGCGGTGAACCTGCGGCTCGTCTGCGCCACCAACCGTGACCTGAAGAAAATGGTGGAAGCGGGGACGTTTCGCGAGGATCTCTTCTATCGCATCGATGTGCTGCACGTCCACCTCCCCCCGTTGCGAGAGCGCCCGGAAGACATCCTTTGGTTCGCACGCCGTTTCGTCGAGGAGTTCAACGCCCGTTCGGGTGTTGAGCCGAAGCGGCTGACGCCGGGTGCAGAACAGGCACTGTTGCGCCATGCATGGCCAGGTAACCTGCGTGAGTTGCACCACACCATCGAGCGGGCGTGCATCCTTTCCGACCAACCGGTGCTCCAGGCTTCCGACTTAAGCGATCTCGCCGACAAGCGCAACGAATCCGATGTCGGCGACCTGCGTGACCAGCTCATGCAGCACGAGCGCCAGATCATCGAGCGCGCTCTTGCGCTGTGTAACCACCAGATTGCCGAGACGGCTAACCATCTCGGCATCAGCCGCAAGAACCT
>JBAYQE010000108.1:0-8289 GCA_041677345.1 Thiohalomonadaceae bacterium | reverse complement strand
GTTGCGAAGCTACGTGACATCTTTGGGACCGAGGCTGTCACGTAGGCGCTACGCGCCAACGTGACCTACGACGTTACCGCGTGCGCTTAAATACGCTTCGCCTGCGCCACCGCATTGCCGATGTACGTGGCAGGGGTCATTTCCTTCAGGCGCGCCTTTTCGCTTTCGGGAATGGCCAGGGTGTCGATGAACGCGCGCATGGCGGGGCCGTCCACGCGTTTGCCGCGGGTCAGTTCCTTGAGCTTTTCGTAGGGCTTCTCGATGCCGTAGCGGCGCATGACGGTCTGGATGGGCTCGGCAAGCACTTCCCAGTTCTGGTCCAGATCGGCGGCGAGGGCGGCCGGGTTCACTTCCAGCTTGCCGATGCCCTTCATGGTGGACTGGTAGGCGATGAGCGAGTAGGCGATGCCCACGCCCATGTTGCGCAGCACGGTGGAGTCGGTGAGGTCGCGCTGCCAGCGGGAGATGGGCAGCTTGGCGGCCATGTGGTCCATGAGCGCGTTGGCCACGCCCAGGTTGCCTTCGGAGTTTTCGAAGTCGATGGGATT
The DNA here is from genome assembly GCA_041677345.1 of Thiohalomonadaceae bacterium. Lineage (GTDB taxonomy): Bacteria > Pseudomonadota > Gammaproteobacteria > Thiohalomonadales > Thiohalomonadaceae > JALOAT01. The sequence goes on along the minus strand of JBAYQE010000108.1, from coordinate 7,741 downwards.
GACCTTGTGGGGCATGGTGGAGGAGCCCACTTCGCCGGCCACGGTCTTTTGCTTGAAATAGCCCACCGAGATGTAGGCCCACACGTCCTTGTCGAAATCCATGAGCACGGTGTTGAAGCGCTGCACCGCATGGAAGTATTCGGCGATGTAGTCGTGGGGTTCGATCTGGGTGGTGTACGGGTTCCAGTCGAGACCCAGGCTCTCGACGAATTCCTTGGCGACGCGCTCCCAGTCCAGCTCCGGATAGGCGGAGAGGTGGGCGTTGTAGTTGCCCACGGCGCCATTGATCTTGCCGAGCAACGGGACCTGCTTGAGCAGGTCGCGCTGGCGGCCGAGGCGATAGGCCACGTTGGCCATTTCCTTGCCCAGGGTGGTGGGCGAAGCGGGCTGGCCGTGGGTGCGTGAGAGCATGGGCACCTCGGCGTAGCGGCGGCCCAGGTCGGCCACGGCATCCACCAGTTCGTCCATGGCGGGCAGCAGCACCTGGGTGCGCGCCTCGCGCAGCATGAGGGCGTGGGACAGGTTGTTGATGTCCTCGGAGGTGCAGGCGAAATGGATGAACTCGGAGACCGCCTCCAGTTCCGCATTGCCTGCGATCTTCTCCTTCAGGAAATACTCCACCGCCTTCACGTCGTGGTTGGTGGTGCGCTCGATGTTCTTGACCCGGCGCGCGTCTTCTTCACTGAAGTTGGCAGTGATGCCGTCCAGCACATTCATGGCATGGCCGGACAGGGGCGGCACCTCGGTGATGGCCGGCTCGGTGGCCAGGCGCTGCAGCCAGCGCACCTCCACCAGCACACGGTGTCGGATGAGGCCGTATTCACTAAAAATGGGGCGCAGGTCGGCGGTCTTGCTGCCATAGCGGCCGTCAATGGGGGAAATGGCGGTGAGTTCGGAAAGCTCCATGCGGGCGTCCAGATCGGCTGTTTCTCGGGAAGGGCGGGATCATACCACCCAGCGGGGATTTGGCCGATTGCAGGCGTCAGCGCCAACGAAACGCAGCGCGGATGTCGCCGGGAGGCAAAGCCCGGCGGGGGAACCGGGAACCGTGGTGCAGGCGCGCCAGGTCTCAGGCGCGGCACGGGTTGGGGAACCCGGCAGACACCCCGCGTGCGCAGGCTGGGGCGCGGGCGCGGAAGGGGTGGTTACACTCAGGTGACGTGCAGGAGGCACACAGCGGCGGAGGGATATGCCCATCGACACGCCACCACGCTTGTCAGCCCTGTTCCTGTCGGCGGGCGCGCGGCTGTCAATCGTGATTTTTGCCATCGTGCTTTCGGCCTGCGACGGCCGGCAATCGGCCCTGAACACGGCCGGCAGGGCCGCCGAGCGCATCGCCGAGCTGTTCTGGTGGATGGTGGCGGGCGGGTTCATCATCTGGCTGCTGGTGGTGGCGCTCGCCGTCTATTCCATCCACCTGCGCCCGGTCAAGGAGCATCCCCGCCTCGCGGCCTGGCTCATCCTTGGTGGTGGAGCGGTGTTCCCGGTGGTGGTGCTTGCCGTCCTCCTGGTCAGCGGCCTTGCCATGATGCCGCACCTGCGGGTACCGCCCGATGGGGCAGACCTCGAGATCTCCGTCTCCGGCGAGCAGTGGTGGTGGCGGGTGCGCTACCACACGCCCGCAGGTCCGGTGGATCTGGCCAATGAGATCCGCCTGCCCGTCAACCGGCGTGCCCTTTTCCTGCTCACCAGCCCCGATGTGATCCACTCCTTCTGGATACCTCCGCTGGGCGGAAAGATGGACATGCTCCCGGGGCGTACCACGCGGCTCGTTCTGGAGCCGCTGCGCACGGGGGAGTTCCGCGGCGTCTGCGCCGAATACTGCGGGGCCTCCCACGCCTTCATGGGTTTCCCTGTGCGGGTAACCACACAGGAGGCTTTCGACGCCTGGCTCGAAGCCCAGCGGGCGCCGGCGGTGGTGCCGACGGGTGCGCTGGAGCGGCGCGGCCAGCAGGCCTTTCTCGCCAACGGCTGCGGTGCTTGCCATTCCGTGCGTGGCACTGCGGCCGACGGACGCGTGGGCCCCGATCTCACCCATGTGGGCAGCCGACTCTCACTGGGTGCGGGCGTGCTTGCCAACACCCATGCGGAATTCACACGCTGGATCGCGCAGACAGGGCAGGTGAAGCCGGGGGTGCACATGCCCAGCTTTGGCATGTTGCCCGAGCATGACATCAACGCCATCGCACGCTACCTGGAGTCGCTGCAATGAGGCGCGATCCACAGGATAATCCGGCATATCGCGATGCACAGGCCGCGCGCCTGCGTGCGGCCTGGAAGCGGCCGGAGGGCATCCGCTATTGGTCGGCGGTGAACAACACCATCGTCGGCTTGTGGTATACCGCAGCGGCCTTCGTGTTCTTCATCTTCGCCGGTATCCTCGCGCTGCTCATGCGCATTCAGTTGGCGGTACCGGACAACGACTTCGTATCCGCCAACACCTATAACCAGCTTTTCACCATGCATGGCTCGGTGATGATGTTCCTGTTCGCCGTGCCGATTTTCGAAGCCTTCTCCATCATGATCCTGCCGCAGATGCTGGGTGCGCGGGACCTGCCGTTTCCACGTCTTTCTGCCTACGGTTTCTGGAGCTTCGTCATAGGCGGCACCTTCGTGTGCGGGTCCATCTTCTTCGATGCCGCGCCCCAGGGCGGCTGGTTCATGTACCCCCCGCTCACCACGCGTTTCCAGGAGGGCTACGGCAACGACATCTGGCTGCTGGGCCTGAGCTTCATCGAAGTGGCCGCCATCGCCGCAGCGGTGGAGTTGATCGTAGGGGTGCTCAAGTGCCGGCCACCGGGCATGCGCATCAATCTGATCCCGCTCTATGCCTGGTACGTGCTGGTGGTGGCAGCCATGATCCTGTTCGCCTTCCCGCCGCTCATTGCCGGCGATCTGCTGTTCGAGCTGGAACGCATGCTGCACTGGCCGTTCTTCAACCCGGAAAAGGGTGGCGATCCGCTGTTGTGGCAACACCTGTTCTGGATCTTCGGTCACCCGGAGGTGTACATCATCTTCCTTCCGGCCATCGCCCTCGCGGCCATGATCGTGCCCACGTTCGCCAGACGACCCATCGTGGGATACACGTGGATCGTGCTCGCCGCCGTGGGCACCGGCTTCCTCAGCTTCGGCCTGTGGGTGCATCACATGTACACCACCGGCCTGCCGTCGATCTCGCTGGGTTTCTTTTCCGCAGCGTCGGAGGCCGTGGCTATCCCCACGGGCGTGCAGATCTTCTGCTTCCTTGCCACCATCCTCGCCGGGCGCGTGGTGAATTCCGTGCCCCTGCTGTTCGTGTCAGGGGCATTCGTGGTGTTCGTGCTGGGCGGGCTCACGGGTGTGATGGTTGCGCTCGCCCCTTTCGATTTCCAGGTCCACGACAGCTACTTCGTGGTGGCGCATCTGCATTATGTGCTGGTGGGCGGCATGGTGTTTCCCGTGGTGGCAGGCTTCTACTATTTTTTCCCGCTCGCCAACGGCAAGCAACTCTCGGCGCGCCTGGGACGCATCGCCTTCTGGCTCATGTTCATCGGCTTCAATGTCACATTCTTTCCCATGCACATCAGCGGCCTGGCAGGCATGCCGCGCCGCGTCGTCAGCTATCCCCCCGACCTGGGCTTCGATACGGCGAACCTGATCTCCACCATCGGCGCCTTCGTCCTCGCTGCGGGACTGGCGGTGTTCGTCTGGGACGTGGTGCGCCCCAAGGCCAAGCAGGCCTACGCACCGCGGAATCCATGGAATGCGGGCACCCTGGAGTGGATGTCCGAAATGCCGGGAGAGAATTGGGGGGCACGCACGGTACCTCTCATCAAGGGACGCTATCCGCTCTGGGAACAACCCGGATTCCTGCGTGATGTGGACGAAGGGCGCTTCTATCTGCCGGACGCAGAGGAAGGGCGGCGCGAGACCCTGGTGACCAGCACCATTGACGCGCGGCCCTTGCAGTGCCTGCGGGTGCCCGGACCGAGCTTCCTCGCGTTCTACACTGCCTTGTTCACCGCCGGCGTGTTCATCTTTCTGACCTTCCACTGGTGGTGGCCCGCACTGGTCAGCGGCGTACTGGGCCTGGGTACCGCCCTGGTCTGGTTGTGGACCGGTACGGCCATGATCCCGGAAAAACCGGCCAAGTCCGTGGGGCTTGGGCTCACGTTGCCGCTGTACCGTTCCGGGCCCGAATCGGTGGGCTGGTGGGCCATGTTTATCACTATGACCGGCGATATGACGGCCTATTTCAGCCTGGTGTTCGGCTACTTCTTCTTCTGGACCGTGCGCAGCGATTTCCCGGGCCCGGATGCCGGCCCGGGCGTGTTCTGGCCTGCAGTCGCCGCGGTGCTGCTGGTCGGTACGTGGGGGCTCATGCTGCTGTCACGCAGGCTGAACGGGCGTGATGCGGACGGGTACGCCCGCCTGGCGTTGCTCGGCGCCGTCGCGCTCGCCGTTGCAGGGGGCGCGGCCCTCATGATGGGTCCGTGGGAGCACGGCATGCAGCCCACCCGTCACGTCTACCCGGCGATCGTGTGGGTGCTGGTGCTGTGGACCGTATTCCACGTGGGCGTTGGGGTCATCATGCAGCTGTACTGCCTCGCGCGCAGCCTGGCCGGCTGCCTCACCGCGCGTCATGACATCGACATTCAGAACGTGGTGTTGTACTGGCACTTCGCCTTGGTGACAGTCCTGAGCACGGTGCTGGTCATCGCGGGCTTTCCGGAGGTCGCCTGAGCGATGGAGCACCTGCCGGAAAGCAAGGAAACCCTCTGGTTGCTCATTACCAGTCCTACCATCTGGGCGGTGCACTTCCTCGCCTGTTACATCACGGCGGCCGTGTGGTGCGCCAAGCTTCCGGGCGGGAACGGTGCCCTGTTCACGGTGCGCGTGCTGGTGGCAGGTTACACGGTGATTGCGCTCGCGGGGATTGTGGTCATTGGCGTCCTTGCTTTTCGTCGCCACCGTTTCGGTCGCGCTACCGCGCCCCACAACTTTCCCACCGATGCGGATCGGCACCGTTTTCTCGGGCTTGCCGCCGTGCTTCTCTCGGGCCTGAGTGCCGTGGCCGTGATCTACGTCGCCCTGGTGGCGGTGATCGTGAGGAGTTGCGGGTGAGGGCGGGGATGCCTGCGCCGGATTGGGCGGCTCCATGCACGTATGGCTGCCTGGTTGCACACGGGAGGCCGGGTTGAAGACGCTGCTGCGCCGCGGCGCCATCCTCGGACTCGTGTTTGCCCTAATCGGCTTTCTCGCCGCCGGGGTGGGCCTGGTTCCGGTGGCTGCCAGTTCGGGCCATTGGGCCCTCACCGACTGGTTTCTGCATTTCACCATGCGCCAGTCGGTGCAGATCCGTGCCCTGCGCATCGAGCCGCCGCCGGACTATGCGCAGGCCGCGCAGGTGCACAAGGGTGCCGGCCACTACGCCACCTCCTGCGCCGTGTGCCACGGGGCGCCCGGGTCAGCTGCGTGGGGCAGCATGCGACATATGACCCCGCCGCCGCCGAACCTGAGTCCGCGCATCGGGGCTTGGGAGGCCGAGGAACTGTTCTGGATCGTTCGGCACGGTATCAAGTTCACCGGCATGCCGGCATGGCCCAGTGCGCGGCGTGACGACGAGGTGTGGGCGATGGTCGGCTTCTTGCAGCAACTGCCCGCGCTTTCTCCGGAGGCGTACATGGCACTCACCACTGCGCCGGATGCGGAGTCGCCCGCCGCACGTGCCATCGACGAACCGTTACGCGGGATCATCGCCACCTGCGCCATCTGCCACCGCTTCGACGGCAGCGGCGGTGGCGGGGGCGCCTTCCCGCGTCTCACCGGCCAGACCCGTGAATATCTCACAGGCAGCCTCGATGCCTTTGCCGAGGGGCGTCGTCACAGCGGCATCATGCAGGCGGTCGCCGCCGGCATGGACGCCGATCAGCGCCGTGCCGTCGGTGCGTACTATGCAAACCTCCCGGTGGCGAGCACGCCGCGACAATCCCCGAGCCCGCAAACCGAGCGCGGCCGACGCATCGCGAGCAGGGGCCTTCCGGAAAAAGGCGTACCTTCGTGCGCCCACTGCCATGGCCCCATGGATCGCCGGCGCAATCCCTTCTACCCGCAACTGGCAGGCCAATTCCCCGACTACCTGGTGCTGCAACTGCGACTGTTCAAGGAACGCCGACGCGGGGGGACGGTCTACACCGACATCATGCACGAGGTTGTGCGCCGCATGACGGAAGAGCAGATGCGGGATGTGGCCGCCTATTACGCCTTCCTGCGACCTTAGGCGCCCCCGGGCTTGGGCATAAAGAGGCATCGCTCGCTTCCCCGGTAGGCATTTTGCTACCCTTGCCATTTCCCTATCTGCCCACCCCATGGACCTCTCCACGCTTATCCAGCAATACGGCACGGTGATGGTATTCGCCGGCGCCTTGCTCGAAGGTGAGACCGCACTCGTGCTGGGCGGGTATGCCGCGCAGCAGGGTTATCTCGTTCTGCCCGGGGTGATGGGCGCGGCTTTCACCGGCGCCTTGCTGGGGGATGTCACCGCCTATCTCCTGGGCCGCTATTGGGGCGACCAACTCCTGATCCGCGTGCCGCATTTGCATGCACGCGCCGACAAGGCGCGCCTGTTGCTGCACCGCCATCACGTCTTGTTCATCCTGAGCTTGCGCTTTCTTTACGGTGTGCGCTCCGTAGGCATTATGGTCGTGGGCATGAGCAAGATCCCGCCGTGGCGATTCGTGCCGCTCGCACTCATTGCTGCTGCCGCATGGTCGGTGGCTATCGGTCTGCTGGGATATCTGCTGGGCGGCATGGCCAAGCAGGTCGTACAGGGGATCCCCGTCTATGGCTCCTGGGCGGCCGCAGGTCTGGTGGTGCTGGGCTTTACCACATGGTGGGTGCGCCGCCGCTTCGGCGCCGCGCGGGCGGGTTTGCGTAACTGAACATGCGGTGCAGACCGGGCACCACGATTTCGTCGAACTGACTTCAAACAAAGGAGCGTATGTGAAAACAATCGTGATCAGACTGCTGGGCGTCGTGCTTGGCACGGGCTTCCTGCTCACCGCGCAGGCTGCCGACAAGAGCCTTGCCAGCGAGAAAGAAAAATTCAGCTATGCGGTCGGCGTGAACATGGGCATGAGCCTGCAGCAGCAGGGTGTGGCGGATATCGATACGGACGCACTGGCACAGGCCATCGGGGATGTGTTGAGCGGCAGGGAACTGCGCATGACACCACAGGAGATGGAAGCAGCCTTCCAGGCGTTCCAGAAGCAGGCCGAGGCGGCGCAGGCAGAAGCGGCGCAGAAGGCCAAGGCCGCGGGCGACAAGTATCGCTCAGAGTTCAAGAAGAAAAAGGGCGTAAAGGCGTTGCCCAGCGGCATCCTTTATGAAGTGCTGAGGGCAGGCAAGGGCAAGAAGCCCGCCGTGACGGACACGGTTACCGTGCACTACGAGGGCTCCTTGATCTCCGGCCAGGTATTCGACAGCTCTGTGAAGCGTGGGCAACCGGCCTCGTTCTCCGTTAACGGCGTCATCAAGGGCTGGCAGGAAGTGGTGCCCATGATGCCGGTCGGTTCCAAGTGGCGCGTGGTCATTCCGCCGGAACTGGCGTACGGGGAGCAGGGCGCCGGGCGTGTCATTGGTCCGAACGAGACCCTTGTCTTCGAGATCGAATTGCTGTCCATCAAGGAATAAAGGCAGACCGCACGCGTGCCCGGTCATCCCTGCAGGGAAACGGGCCGCGGTGCGCATCTCGCGGCCTGCG
>JBAYQE010000107.1:0-8379 GCA_041677345.1 Thiohalomonadaceae bacterium | reverse complement strand
CAGCGCCCGTCGCGGTCTGTTGGGCGACATCGCTGATGTTGGTGATGTTCTTGTTGATCTCCTCGGCCACCGCACTCTGTTCCTCCGAGGCGCTGGCGATTTGGGTGTTCATGTCGTTGATGGTCTTGACCGCGCTCACGATGGTATCGAGTGAGGATGTTGCGCAGCACAATCAGGTTTGCATCCGCATAGCGACCCGCCTGGAGCAATGCCAGCGCAGGATCGATACCTTCACTGAAAAAGCGCTCGAACAATGTGGTGAATTCGACCGCAGTCTTGTTGGCGGCGAGGTCTTCCGCAGGGATACTGTCACGGTAGCGCTTCCAGCTGGCCCAGGCCTCGCCGGTGGCAGCATTCACCGTGTTGGTGTGCGTGTCGAGGGGGTGATCATGCATTGCGGCGAAGGCCGACGCAGGATCGTGCTGCAGGCTCAGCAGCACCTGTGCGCGCCACCTGCATGTGTTCGAGCACGCGGCTGAGTTCGCTGGAAGGCACCAGGTTTTGCTCATACAGAGCCACCATTCGCAGCTCGGCGGTACTCATGGCAAGCATGCCGAAGGCACCGACGACCAGCAGGAGCACGCTGAAGGCCGCAGTGAGTAACACGAGGCGGAATTTGAGACTGAGGCTGTGCAGGATGTTCACGGACGACGCCCTTGGATTCGGGACTATCCAACCCAATCACTGTAACTGAACGTGCCGAGCAAACCTTTAACTGTGACGCAGCGGGAAAAAAGCCACGGAAGTGGCACGGCTCTGGGCCATAATATGTCCCATTCCGGAGGCCGTACGGCGGATGAACGACAAGACCTACAAGGGTTGGGGCACCTGTTTGGATTGTGGCTACGAGGGCATGCTCGAATACCGGCCCGTGGCCGGGGAGTCCTACACGGACCCCGAGGCCCTGGGTGTCGTCATGGCGCTGCGTTGCCCCGCTTGCGAGAGCCAGGATCAGGCGCTGCTCGCCATGGATTACTACCATGAGTTGCTGACCGGCGAATGAGTGACAAGGTAAGGCTCGACAAATGGCTTTGGGCAGCGCGCTTCTACAAGACCCGCGCCCTTGCCAGCGATGCGATCAATGCCGGTCATGTGGACGTGGACGGTGCCCGTGCGAAACCGGCGCGGCCCATGAAACCCGATGACGAAATCACCATCCGCAAGGGCACCCAGGTGTTTGTGGTGCGCGTGCGTGCGCTCTCAGAGCGCCGCGGCCCGGCCAGTGAGGCGCAATTGCTCTACGAGGAGACCGCCGAGAGCCGTCGGAGGCGTGAGGAAGCGGCCGAGCAGCATCGACTGGGTGCGCTGCTGGCGCCGGCGCCGGAGCGGCGCCCGGACAAACGTGACCGTCGGCGTCTCATGCGTTTCACACGGGACGGCGGCTAAGCACTGCAGGCGCATCCCGCAGAAGGTGCCGCGAGGAGTGAAGCGGTACACTTGCCCATAGTTTTTTCAACGACGGTCGCCGTGGTGGCCGTTTCAGCAACAGGAGACAAGCATGGCGACTGTAGAACTTACCCGGGACAATTTCGAAGAAATCGTGACCAGCAATCCCTTCGTGGTGGTCGATTTCTGGGCGCCGTGGTGCGGACCGTGCCGCTCCTTCGCACCCGTGTACGAGGATGTGTCCGAGAAGCACCCCGACGTCGTGTTTGCCAAGGTGAACACCGAGGAACAGCAGGAACTGGCCGGCCACTTCCAGATCCGTTCCATTCCCACCCTCATGCTGTTCCGCGAGCAGGTGATCCTCTACTCCCAGCCCGGCGCGCTGCCCGGCAATCAGTTGGAAGACCTGATCCAGAAGGCCGCCGAGATCGACATGGCGGAGGTGCACCGCCAGATCACGGAAGAACAGCAGCAGAAGAGTTAAGCCGCTGGGTGCGGGCGTGACGTAACCCGTTACGCCTCACCGCATCGCACGGACTCATGGCCCGCCCCGTCACCCCACCCATCGCCGCGGATACCATCATCGAGCTGGTGGATCGGCCCGGCCGGCCCATCGTGCTCATCGAACGCAAATACCCGCCGCCGGGTTATGCCATCCCGGGCGGCTTCATGGATGTCGGCGAAACCGTGGAGCAGGCGGCGGTACGTGAAGCCCTGGAAGAAACGGGGCTGCACGTACGCCTCACTGTCCTGCTGGGTGTCTATTCCGATCCCGCCCGGGACCCGCGCGGCCAGACCGTGAGCGTGGTCTACGTGGCCGAGGCCGAAGGTGAGCCGGAGGCCCACGACGACGCGCGGGCCTTGGCCATCTACCCATTGGATGCGCTGCCTTCACCGCTCGCCTTCGACCACGCCCGCATCCTGGACGACTACCGCCGCTGGCGCGAAACCGGTCAGCTGCCGGGGCCGTCTGTTTGACCGGCGTCGCAACGCGAAGGACGCGGAGGCGCGGAGGACGCGGGGGATCTCAAGGTGGGTTTGCGGTGGTATTGCGCCGTGTCGGAACCCCGAGGGCAATCGCTTCCCCCTTGTAGGAGCGGCCTCAGGCCGCGATGGTTTTAATCCGCAGCAGCGAATCGCGGCCTGAGGCCGCTCCTACGGCGGTAGTTTTCGCCTATACACACGCCTTTTCTCCGCGCCCTCCGCGCCTCCGCGTCCTCCGCGTTTATCCCTTCCAGCCACATACCCCTCCCCCGAATGGTCGCTTCAGCAAACCCGACGATACTGATAAAGTATTTCGCGAGTATGCTTCATGAGACCGGGGGACCCTCCGGCCATAGTGAAAAGAATCGGGGGAGAGTCGATGCGGCCGGTACACATCAGCCAGGTTCTGGAATGTGAATTCACGAGCACCCGCGAGGGGCATCACACGCCAGTGATGCTGTGGGGGCCACCGGGTGTGGGCAAATCGCAGCTCGTGGCGCAGGTGGGCCGGCACCATGGCGTGCCGGTCATCGATATCCGCCTATCGCAGATGGAACCTTCCGACCTGCGCGGCATACCGTTTCGCACCGGCGACAGCGTGGACTGGGCCGTGCCTGCCATGCTGCCGGACGCCCGCCGCCACGGTCCCGAAGGCATCCTGTTCCTGGACGAGATCACCTCGGCGCCGCCCAGCGTCTCCGCCGCCGCCTACCAGCTCATCCTCGATCGCCGCCTGGGCGAATACCGGGTGCCGGAGGGCTGGGCCATTTTCGCCGCCGGCAACCGCCAGGGTGACCGCGGCGTGACCTATGCCATGCCCGCGCCGCTGGCCAACCGCTTCGCCCATTTCGAGGTGGAGACCCACCTGGACGATTGGGTGAGCTGGGCCTACGAGGCCGGCATCGACGAGCGCATCATCGCCTTCCTGCGCTTCCGTCCCGAACTGCTGTTCGACTTCGACCCGGCCCATAACCCCATGGCCTTTCCCACGCCGCGCTCCTGGGAATTCGCCCATCGCGCCCTGCAGAAATTCGGCGACAGCCCCGACCTGCTGCTGTCCTCCCTGCAGGCCTGCGTGGGCCCCGCCGCAGGTATCGAACTGGACGCCTTCGTGCGCCATCTGGACAAGCTGCCGGATATCGACGCCATCCTCCAGGGCGAGCCGGTGCCCATCCCGCGCGAGGTGGACCTGCAATACGCCATCGCCGCCGCCCTGGTGGGCCGCGCCATCCGCGCGCGCGGTACGACTGACGCCAATACCGTGTACGGTGCCATCCTCAACTTCGCCGGCCGTTTCCCCGAACGCGAAATGGGTGTCATGCTCGTCTCCGACATGCACCGCGCCATCGGCCAACCCATCTTCAACGTCCCCGAATTCTCCCCCTGGGCGAAAGCGGTGGCCGACGTGATGCTGTATGCGTGAGAGGCGATTTCAACGCAAAGGCGCAAAGGACGCCAAGGTCGCAAAGGTGACGAAACTCCTCTCAGGGGGTAACGCCGAACCTTCCTGTTTGTATGCGCATCCTTTGCGTGCTTTGCGCTCTTTGCGCCTCTGCGTTGGGCCGTTTTCTCCATGAACGACCTCGACACCAAACTCGCCGCCGCGCGCACGCGCCTGATCCTGGACAAGCCGTTCCTGGGTGCGCTGGTGCTGCGCTTACCCATGAAAGCGGCCGGTCCGTGGTGTCGCACCACGGCCACGGACGCGCGGGCGTTTTACTACAACCCGGAATACATGAGCGCGCTTTCGGTCGAGCAGACCCAATTCGTGCTGGCCCATGAGGCACTGCACTGTGCGTTGTCACACTTCGCGCGGCGCCAACATCGCCAGAAGACACGCTGGGACGTGGCCTGCGACCTCGCGGTTAATCCCATCCTCATGGCCGACGGTCTGCAACCCACGCCCGATGCCTTGGCCCTGAAGGAATTCGAGGGCATGACGGCGGAGGAGATCTATCCCTGCCTGGACGAGCACGACGAGCTCAGGCCGCAGGACGACCACCTCTACGACCAAGGCGAGAGCGAAGGGGGGACGCGTGGTGATGGTGGCGGCGGTGAAGGCCAGTCGCCACAAGGCGGTCAGCCGCAGGAAGGCAAGGGCGGCGGGGGGCGCCCACAGCCCCGGGAAATCGAAGACGAAGCGCGTGGGGAGGAGCGGCCTGCACCACTCTCCCACGAGGAGCGCGAGCAACTGGCCGTGCAATGGCGCCAGCGCCTCGCCGGTGCCGCCCAGCAGGCCATGCAGGCGGGGAAACTGAGCGGCCCGCTGGCACGCCTGGTGGATCACCTGTTGCAGCCGCAACTGCCCTGGCGCGCACTGCTGGCGCGCTTCATGAGCGCGACCGCCCGCGATGACTACAATTACTCGCGACCTTCACGCCGCGAAGGCTCAGCCATCCTGCCGAGCCTGCGCAGCCACGAAGTGAACGTGGTGGTGGCCCTGGACACCAGCGGTTCCATTTCCGATGCCGAGATGCGCCAGTTCCTCTCGGAAGTGGATGCGCTCAAGGCGCAGGTGCGCGCGCGCGTAACCCTGTTCGCCTGCGATGCCGATCTGGCGCAGGATGGGCCATGGCACTATCAGCCATGGGAGGAATTCAAGCTGCCGCGTGAATTCCGCGGCGGCGGCGGTACCGATTTCCGCCCCGTGTTCGAGTGGCTCGACAAGGCAGGCGAGCATCCGGACCTGCTGGTGTATTTCACGGATGCGGAAGGCCGGTTTCCCGAGCGCGAGCCCGGGTATCCGGTGGTCTGGCTGGTCAAGGGCCGCGGCAGGGTGCCGTGGGGCCAGCGCATCCAGCTCAACTGAATGATAACGATGAATCTGAGTGCCGAAGACAGCTTGCGCCTGAACGTACTTGTCTCCAACGCCGAAGCGGTACGCATCGATGAGAACACCATGGCCGTCTACGGACTCCAGGCCGGGCGCGAGCTGAAGGTTCAGCTCAATCCCACCTGCAACGGTGACAAATACCTGGGTTACGTGCGCGAGCTGCTGTCGGGCGCCGTGCTCGACTCGCCCGGCGGCTATCCGGTGTTCCTGCGGCGCTGGACGCGCATGGGGCAGATCGATCACGACCAGCTCGATCGCCTGCTGCGCCTGGGCGAGCCCGAAGCCGTCATGGCGGTGGTGTGCTCACCCAGCCTCACTGACGACCTCGCACGGCGCGCCTGGTGGGCGGCCCCCTCGGCCGAGCATGCCCGACGCATGCTGGAGCACCCACGGGTGGCGCAGGGCGTGATGGGTCCGGTGCTGGCCGAGTACCTCATTGAATACCTGCCCTTCGAGACCGAGCACCGCGACATGCTCGAATCGGTGCGGCTGGTGCTCCAGCCGGGGCTCATTACCCCGGAACGCCGCCAGCGCCTGTGGGACGCAGGGCGCAACAAGACGACTTATCGCGTGGGATTCCTCCGCGCCGTGCCCGATGACCTGCCCGAGCCGGTGCCCGCCCGCCGGGATGTGGCCGATCACGCGGCGGCCCTCGCCGCCGTGGATGGTCCTGCGGCCGGCTTGCTCCACAAACTGCTCGATGGCGTGGGCCAGACCTTCCTGGAGGTCGCCGCCGATGCGCTGCGCCGCCCGGCCGACCAGGATGTGGTCGTTGCCCTGCTCGACGCCCTCGGTGGCTATTTCCGTGCCCTGCGCTGTGAAGGTGAGCGATTGCGCAGCATCCAGGCGATGGAGCAGCGCGCGGCTGCACGCTTGGCCGATCCGGGTGATGTGGCCAAACCGCTGTTGGCCGCGGTGCCGGCACTGCGCGCGGAAGTGGAAGCCATGCTTTTCCTCGCCGAAGTGGGCGAGTCGGCGGTCACCGATATTTTCGCTCGCTCGGATGCCGTCGGTTCGGTGATGCGCACGCGTATCGAGCCGGTGGTAAAGGCCATACAGGCACGCATCGCGGTTCTGCGCGGAGCCAGCTGATGGGACAACCACTGCAGATCACCCGCGTCGCCTTGGGGCTCACCGTCACCGTGCCGGAGGACCTCATCGAGTTGAACATGGGTTATCTGCCTTGGGTGCTGGGTGACAGCCTCGCCTCGCAGGTGAGTGCTGCGGTGAACAAGTGCAGGCTCGGCTATTTTCCGGCCCTGGATTACTTCCGTCGCGAGTCCGGCGGGGTGGACCCGGCCCTCATCACACTCATCGACGAAGTGGCGCAGTTTTCTGTCGACTTTACCCGCCGCGAGTTGCGGCGCCGCCTTTCGCGTGTATTTTCCAACGTGCAGATCGAGCAGGCGCAATGCCTGGCCTACACCCTGCCGCGGGTGCGCCGAAACCAACCCCAAGCCCTGGCTGAACTGGGCCACCACTTCTCGCCCGACAAGGTACGACTCGATCTGGTGCTGTCCACCATCCAGAAGGTGGCCACGGAAGAGCCCGTGTCGCTTACCCTGCGCAAGGTCACCCATTGGGGGCGTGAGCCCTTTGCCTGCTTCGAGGTCAACGGCACCCGTCTGCTCGGGACCTGACGTCCGCCAATGAACGCATGAAAACCCGTCGTAGGTCACGTTGCGAAGCTACGTGACTTCTTCGGGCCGCGTTCGTCACGCCGGCACTGGACGCTTCAACGTAACTTGCACCACTGCGGCTCCGTTGAATCCCTCCCGCACGACACGATCTATCGGGTATGCTTGGGCGTTCGTTGCACATCCGAACAGCCCATGTCCGTCCATCCACGCACCGGCATCCTCATCACCAACCTCGGCTCCCCCGACGCGCCCACGCCGGCGGCGTTGCGCCGCTATCTGGCGGAATTCCTCTGGGACCGACGCATCGTGGACCTGCCGCGGGCGCTGTGGTGGCCCGTCCTGCACGGCATCATCCTGCGTACGCGGCCGGCGCGTTCCGCGCATCTGTATCAGGCCATCTGGACCGACAACGGCTCGCCGCTCATCGCCATCACCCGTCGCCAGCGTGATGCGCTCAGCGCTGCACTGCGTGCACGCACAGGCACGGATATCCCAGTGGCCTTCGGCATGCGCTACGGCAACCCCTCCATCGCGAGCGCCTTGCGCGAACTGGATGGCGCAGGCGTCGAACGCCTGATCGTGCTGCCGCTCTATCCACAGAACTCCTGCAGCACCACCGGCTCCACCTTCGATGCCTTGGCCGACGCCATGCAACGGCGACGCTTCGTGCCCGACCTGCACATCATCGGTGACTACCACGACCACCCCGGCTACATCGCCGCCTTGACCGCTTCCGTCCGCGAGACCTGGGCTACTCAGCCGCCGGGTGACCTGCTGTTGTTTTCCTTCCACGGTACACCGGTGCGTTTTCGCCGCGAAGGCGACGTGTACTACGGCCAATGCTTGCACACGGCGGAACAGGTTGCCGCACAACTCCAGCTTCCGCCAGTGCGCTGGCGCGTCGCTTTCCAGTCGCGCTTCGGACGCGAGGAATGGCTCAAGCCCTATGCCGATGAAACCCTCGCCGCACTCGCCAGCGAAGGTATCGCCAGCGTGGACGTAGTCTGCCCGGGCTTCTCCGCCGACTGCCTGGAAACCCTCGAAGAAATGGGCCAGACCAACCGCAAGCTGTTCCTGGATGCGGGCGGCAAGGCCTACCGCTACATCCCCGCCCTCAACGACCGCGAAGACCACATTGCCGTACTCGCCGACCTTGTGAGCCGCGCGTTGTAATCACGCGTTTTGACGACTTGAACCATCGAGCCGCCGAGGCTCCTTGGTACCCACACATCAACGTCATGCCGATCGCCGCGCGTGAAGACCGCTGAACTCCCCGCCACAAGCTGCAAGATTTCTCCCGGCCAACCATCGCATTTGGCCGCTAAGTTACCGAATTAGCAGACAAAGTCCTGGCCGACTGCTGCCTGCGCCGCGTATTAGATGGCGATTTGCCATTCATCTATGTTGAATGGTCAAATTGCCGTATATTCGCGGTATGGCCAAGGGCAGGTAACAGCCTGTTACGTAAGGAGAATTCGGCAATGGAACGGTGTGGGTAGCGTTGATATTGGTAGATCGGACGTTCAATTAATAGTT
>JBAYQE010000106.1:0-8457 GCA_041677345.1 Thiohalomonadaceae bacterium | reverse complement strand
GCTCGCCAGTGGTCTGGCGGAGCGCCTGAACTCGCCCCATAACCGGCTGGTGCAGCGCTGGCGTGACCCGCAGGGGCGCTGGCAGGAGCACGTGCGCGAGGGCGACACGGAGACCCATGCCGATGCCTTGGAATACGCCTTCGCCGACCTGGCCACGGCCGGGTTGTTGCCCGATCGCCGTGCCCTCGCGGTGATCGGGCATCGCGTGGTGCACGGTGGCGAGCACTTCACTGCGCCCACCCTGGTGGACGGCGCCAGCCTGGCCCAGATCCGCGCCGTCGAGCATCTCGCGCCCCTGCACAACCCGGCCAACGTGCTCGGCATCGACGTGGCGCGCCGCCTGTTCCCGCGCGTGCCCCAGGTGGCCGTGTTCGACACGGCTTTCCACCACACCCTGCCGGCCCATGTGCGCCACTACGCCCTGCCGCTCCCCCTGTACGAGGACTTCCACGTGCGGCGCTACGGCTTCCACGGCATCTCCCTGCAACACGTGACGCGCCGCGCGGCCAGGCTCATGGGACGGCCGCTGGAGGGCCTCCATCTCATCGTCATGCACTTGGGCAACGGCGCCAGCATCACCGCCGTGGCGAACGGATGCAGCGTGGAGACCTCTATGGGCATGACGCCGCTGGAGGGCCTGATGATGGGCACGCGCAGCGGCGATCTGGATCCGGCTGTGCACTTCCACCTGTTGCGCCACACCCGGCGTACGCCCGAACAGGTGGAGGACCTCCTATATCACGGCAGCGGGCTCAAGGGGGTGTGCGGCCACAGCGACATGCGCGAGGTCCATGCCCGCGCCGCAGTCGGTGATGAGGCAGCCGCATTGGCGCTCGACATGTTCTGCCACCGCCTGAAGAAGTACGTGGGCGCCTATGCGGCCGTGCTCGGCCGCGTGGACGGGGTGGTCTTTACCGCGGGCATCGGGGAGCACGATGCCGAGGTGCGGGCGCGCAGCCTCGCCGGGCTGGAGCTCTTCGGTATCGTCCTGGACGAAGCGCGCAACCGCGCCCGGTGCGACGACGCCGTCGCCATCCATGCACCGTCGAGTGCCAGCCAGATCTGGGTGATTCCCACCGACGAGGAACACGAAATCGCGCGCTGTGCGTTGGAGCGCATCGGCGCCACGGCAACCCAAGGAGTGACGCCATGAACGACGTGAACCGCGAAATCCGGCCGGAGGCCGCGCCCCTGGATGCAAAGGAACTGGAACAGATGCAGGCCTGGTGGCGCGCCGCCAACTACCTCTCGGTGGGCCAGATCTACCTGCTCGACAATCCGCTGCTCGATAAGCCGCTCACCCTGGAACACGTCAAGCCGCGCCTGCTGGGCCACTGGGGCACCACGCCCGGGCTCAACTTCATCTACGTGCACCTGAACCGCGCCATCCGCCTGCGCGATCTCAACATGATCTACGTGTGCGGCCCGGGCCACGGCGGGCCGGCCATGGTGGCGAACGCCTGGCTGGAGGGGACCTACAGCGAGGTGTACCCGGACGTCACCCTGGACAAGTACGGCATGCAGCGCCTGTTCAAGCAGTTCTCCTTCCCCGGCGGCATTCCGAGCCACGTGGCGCCGGAGACGCCGGGATCGATCCATGAAGGCGGCGAACTGGGCTATGCGCTTTCGCACGCCTTCGGCGCGGCCTTCGACAACCCCGACCTCATCGTCGCCTGCATCGTCGGCGACGGTGAGGCGGAGACCGGTCCGCTGGCCACCTCCTGGCACTCCAACAAGTTCCTCAATCCGGTGACCGACGGCGCCGTGCTGCCCATCCTGCACCTCAACGGCTACAAGATCGCCAACCCCGCCATCCTCGCGCGCATTCCCCACGACGAACTGAACGCCTTGCTGTGGGGCTACGGCTGGGAGCCGTATTACGTGGAAGGCAGCGATCCCGCGGCCATGCACCAGGCCTTCGCCGCCACCCTGGACCGCGCCCTGAATCGCATCCACACCATCCAGCAGGCGGCGCGCCGGGGCGACACGGGCGCAGCGCGCCCGCGCTGGCCCATGATCGTGCTGAGGAGCCCGAAGGGCTGGACCGGGCCGGCGACGGTGGACGGCAAGAAGACCGAGGACTTCTGGCGCTCCCACCAGGTCCCGTTCACCGGACTGCAGAACAACCCGCGCTATCTGGACCTGCTGAAGGAATGGATGTTGAGCTACGGCCCCGACGAGCTGTTCGACGAGGATGGCTGCCCGCTGCCGCACATCACCGAGATTGCGCCGCACGGTAACCGGCGCATGTCGGCCAACCCGCACGCCAACGGCGGCATCCTTCTCAAGGCGCTGCGCCTGCCCGACTTCCGTGACTACGCCGTGCGCGTGGAACGGCCCGGCAACACCTTCGCCGAGGCCACGCGCACCATGGGCATGTTCCTGCGGGACGTCATGCGCCGCAACGCCGACCAGCGCAATTTCCGCCTGTTCGGACCGGATGAGACCGCCTCAAACCGTCTTGATCCTGTGTTCGAGGTGACCAACCGCACCTGGGTGGCCGAAACGCAGCCCTATGACGAACACCTTTCACCCGACGGGCGCGTCATGGAGATCCTGTCCGAGCACACCTGCCAGGGCTGGCTGGAGGGTTATCTGCTGACCGGACGGCACGGCGTGTTTTCGTGCTACGAGGCCTTCATCCACATCGTGGACTCCATGTTCAACCAGCACGCCAAATGGCTGAAGGAGACCCGCCACATCCCCTGGCGCCGGCCCATCGCCTCACTGACCTATCTGCTCACCTCGCACGTGTGGCGTCAGGACCACAACGGCTTTTCCCATCAGGACCCGGGCTTCATCGATCACGTGGTGAACAAGAAATCGGAGGTCATCCGCGTCTATCTGCCGCCCGATGCCAACACGCTGCTGTCGGTGACGGACCACTGCCTGCGTTCCCGCCACTACGTGAACGTCATCGTGGCCGGCAAGCAGCCCGCATTGCAGTACCTGGACATGGATGCGGCGGTGAAGCACACCACGGCGGGCATCGGTATCTGGGAGTGGGCCAGCAACGATCGCGGTGGCGAGCCCGATGTAGTGATGGCCTGTGCCGGTGACATCCCCACCCTGGAGTCCCTGGCGGCTGTCGATATCCTGCGCCAGGAGTTCCCGGGCCTGAAGGTGCGCGTGGTGAACATCGTCAACCTCATGCGCCTGCAACCGCCGTCGGAGCACCCGCACGGCCTCACCGACAGCGATTTCGACAACATGTTCACCAAGGACAAGCCCATCATCATGGCCTACCACGGCTATCCCTGGCTCATCCACCGGCTCACCTACCGGCGCACCAATCACGACAACCTGCACGTGCGCGGCTACAAGGAGGAGGGCACCACCTCGACGCCCTTCGACATGGTGGTGATGAACGACCTGGATCGCTACCACCTGGTCATGGACGTCATCGATCGCCTGCCGCAACTGGGTGCCGCGGCGGCCTACACCAAGCAGAAGATGCGCGAAAAGCTCGTGGAACACCGCGAGTACACGCGCAAGTACGGCGAGGACATGCCGGAGGTGCGCGACTGGCGCTGGCCTTACTGAGCGTCCGAAGAAAAAGCGTTAACCACGGGGGACACGGGGGATCGGAATTCGGGACAACGCACGGCGTCGCTGCCAATCCGCATCGCGGCCTCGGGCATTCCCACAGGAGAAGATGGATCTCCCCGTGTTCCCCGTGTTCATCTTCTTCCCCGTCAATCGTTCTACGAAGGGCGGGGGAGGAGCATCAGACCTTGGCGCGTGCGGTGGCGGTGTCTTCCACCTTGAAGGCCGTGCAGGCATCGGTGCCCACCGAGAGTTCCAGGCCCTTGCGGAAACAGTCGGTTGCCCTTTCCTGCTCCTTGAACTGGGACAGCAGTACGCCGAGTTCCCGGTAGGTCTCGGCGCGCGGCTCCAGACCCAGGCTCGCTTCCAGATAGGTGCGCGCCTTGCCCCACAGGCGGTTATGCAGGCAGATGCGGCCAAGGGTGAGCAGCAGCAGGGCGTTGTGTTCGTGACGCTTGAGCCAGCCTTCCGCGGTGGCGAGCTGCTGGTTCAGGTCTTTGCCCCGCACCAGGCCGTACAGGCGTACCAGTTCAGGGTCCCACTGGCGTTTGATGGCGTCGCGCAGCAGCTCCTCCGATTCGGGGCCTTGGCCCAGGCACGCCAGGTTGCGGGCGAAGGCCCCGGCCACGTAGGTATCGTCGTGCAGGGGGCGCGGCACCGCCTCCCATGCTTCGCGCAAACGGGCCACCTGGCCGCTCTTGCCGGCCTCGTCCAGCAGCCGCGCATGGGCCAGGCGCTCGACACCCAGCAGGTCATCGGCAGTGAATACCTCATTGCGGCGCAGATCCGGCGTGAGCGCCGCCAGTTCACGCCAGCTGCCCAGCTTTTCGTAGGTGTGCCGCAGCAGGGCCAATACATGCTTGTGCCTGGGTGCGATGCTGCGCAGGTGCATCAACGTGGCGAGGGCCTGTTCCCACTGCCCCTGCGCCATGCGCACTTCCGCCTGTGTCAGGCCCACGGCCAGCCCCGCATCGGGCATGGCGCGGTGTGCGAGGGAGAGATAGTGGTCACGGCGCTCACGGGCATCCTGCTGCTGGGCGGCGCGCGCTGCGGAGAGGTAGTTGATGACGGGTGCGTCGCTATCATCGGCCACACGCACCAGGTCACGCTCGGCGCGCCGCCAGTTGCCTTCGGCCAACTGGATGAGGCCGCGTTGGGTGAGGCGCCGGGCACGGTTGGTACGGCGCTGTCGGCGCCATGCACCCAGCCGGTGCGGGACCTTCCAGGCATTCGCTGCCAGGCGCAGCGCACCGTAGCCCGCGGCGAACGTGATTACCAGCAGGGCCAGTGCAAGACCGAGCGAGGTTTCGAGTACCCACGGGCCGCGCGTGATCAGCACGTACCCCGGATCGCGCACGGCGACCAGCGCCACGCCTACCGAGGCGATCAGGACGATGAGGACAGTGAACAATAGCCTCATGCATCGGCCTCCGCCCGCGGCGGTGCCAGTTCCCGCACGGTACGCCGCAGTATGCGCAGTGAGCCGTCGATTTCCGGCAACTCGGGGGCGATCTCCGCCTGCTGTAGGTGCGCCAGGCCTTGCAGGAAGGCCTGGCCGCCGGGCGAGTTCACATTGAAGTACTCATGCGTCCAGCGTTCCGCCTCCTCCAGCGTGGTGCGGTAAACCGCAGCGTCGTGCTGCAGCAGGGCGAGGCGTGCGGATTCCAGTTTCAGGTTGAGGTTCTGTTGCAGGTAGTAGCGTTGCTCGGGTGGCAGCAGCGGCTGCACCGGCTGGTCGCTCCGGCGCACCGTGACCAGGCCCTTGATGCTCTCCCACATGGCGGCGAACAGGCCACGCCAGCTCTCCACCGCGGTATCCGCAGGGGCTTCGCCTGGGGATGCACCCGCGGGCCGGCTGGCCAATTCCGCGGACAGCGGCAGTCCGTCCACGGATTTGATGAGTGCGGCCACCTGCAGCGCGAGGCCGCTGCGGTCCACGCCCGGTACGGCGCGCAGGCGCTCCAGTTCGTTGGCGATGGCCTCGCGTACCGGCACCAGGGCCGGGTCCTGCAAGGCTGCCAGCCGGTTGTCGGCCTCCACCAGGGCGGCTTCCGCGGACGGGACATCGCGCTCGAAGCGCAGCCGGCGGTTGGCGACGGTGAGCAGGTAGTCCACTTCGGCGAGCAGCCAATCGCTGCGGTCCTGCGCAAGGCGTACGCGAAGGTCATCCACCGCGGCCTTGAGGGCTTGGCCCTGCACCACGGCCGCCTGGGTGTCCTGCAGGACCTTGTCCAGTTCCGACGCCTGTTGGGTTGCTGCGGACCGCAGCTGCGCCAGCTGCTGTGTCAGATCGGCCTCTGCCATGTTGGCGTGCGCTCGGGTCCGTTCCAGCTCTGTCCAGAGCCAGGCGGCGCCGCCGCCGGCGGCCAGTGCCAGCACCAGGGCAGTGATGCCCAGCGCGCGTCCACGGCCATCGCCGTTCGGCGCCGGCGGTGGTGTCAGCGTGCCCGTTTCCTTACCCGCAGGCACCGCCCTGTTCTGTTGGTTGTCTGTTTTCATCCCCTCGTTTTCCCCGCGCGTTTTCCAGCGCACGACGGCGGCTGAAATGGATGCATCGTCCGAGTTGTCAGCCACGATGATCGGGCCGTGAAATCCGAGTGCGGCGGCGGCCTCGCGCTGGCGTTC
This sequence comes from Thiohalomonadaceae bacterium, assembly GCA_041677345.1. Taxonomy (GTDB): domain Bacteria; phylum Pseudomonadota; class Gammaproteobacteria; order Thiohalomonadales; family Thiohalomonadaceae; genus JALOAT01. The sequence goes on along the minus strand of JBAYQE010000106.1, from coordinate 2,286 downwards.
TGCGCCGACCACCAGGGGCAAGGCCAACAGCCGTGGCGTGAGTTCCCCGGCCATGGTGACCAGGTTGCGCAGGCCCTCGGCGGTGGTGGCGGTCACCACATGGATGCGATCTTCCGCCAACGCGCTCCAGGCCTCCGGCGGTACCGCCGGAGGCGCGAGGCGGCGGTAAACCTCGGCATATTCAACCTCGGCGCCGCGTGCGCGCAAGGTCTGCGCCAGCAACTCGCGGCCACCGTCGCCGCGCACGATGAGCACGCGGCGCCCGGTCATCTCCTGCAACTCGGGCAGGGCCAGCAGTCCTTCGCTGTCGAACCGCTCGTCGGGCGTCAGGGTCGGTGTGCGGCCCGTCTGTTCCTGAAAGGCGCGTGCAGTGCCCGCGCCGACGACGGCCACCTGCAGGTCGGCGGGGAGTGACCGGCCGAGCCGTGCCAGCCCTTGCGTCACGGCGTTGGCACTCACGAACACCACCAGGTCGAACCCGGTGATGCGGTCCAGCAGGGCGTCGGCGGGGGCGGGGTCCTGCGGCGGAGCGATTTCCAGGGTCGGCCAGGCCACGGGTGTCCCGCCGGCATCCACGATGAGCCGGGCCAGGGAATCTGCCTGATGGGCCGGGCGTGTCACGAGCACCCCCACGCCCGCCAGTTCACGCCTGGGCATAGAGTTCCTTCAGGATAGCTGCGGCGCCGCCTGACAGCAGTTCGTCGGCGACGGCCGTGCCGAGCTCCTCCGCCTGCGCACAGGGGGCCGTCCTGTCTACGAATACGCGCCGGGTGCCGTCGGGCCAGGCCACCAGTCCGCGCAGACGCAGCATATCCTCCTGGAGCGTCGCATAACCGGCAATAGGCGCTTGGCAGCCACCCTGCAGGCGGAAGTTCATGGCGCGCTCCGCGCTGACGCGGGTCCAGGTGTCGGGATGGTTAAGCGGCGCGAGCAGGGCGCGCATCTCGTCATCGTCACAGCGGCATTCCACACCCACGGCGCCCTGGCCGACGGCCGGCAGGCTCAGTTCCGGTTCGAGCAAGGCGGTGATGCGATCGGCGAGGCCAAGCCGCTTGAGACCGGCACTGGCGAGGATGATGGCGTCATAGTCGCCCGCGTCCAGCTTGGCCAGGCGGGTCTGCACGTTGCCGCGCAGGAAGGTGATCTCCAGGTCGGGTCGGCGCATCAGGACCTGGCACTGGCGGCGCAGGCTGGAGGTACCGACACGTGCACCCTGCGGCAGTGCGTCGAGGCTGGCGTAGCGGTTGGAAACGAAGGCATCGCGCGGGTCTTCGCGTTCGCACACCACGGCGAGGCACAGGCCGGCGGGGAATTCCATCGGCACGTCCTTCATGGAGTGCACGGCAATGTCCGCCGTGCCATTCAGCAGACCTTCCTCCAGTTCCTTTACGAACAGGCCCTTGCCGCCGATTTTGGCAAGGGGGGCATCGAGGATCTTGTCGCCCCTTGAGACCATCTTCACGAGCTCAATCTCAATGCCCGGGTGGGCGCAGCGTAGGGCGTCGGCGACAAACTCGGCTTGCCAGAGCGCGAGCAGGCTTTGGCGGGTGGCGATGCGAACGAGACGGGACATAAGGCCATGCTTTCGGTGACGAAAGCGTAAATCATACCCCCTTAGGGCATATTGCCGCACCGGTCCGGGCTACCTAAGCTAGCCGGGAGTGTGATGCAGCCCCCACGAGGACGGGAAAGTGACGCGATACCTGCGAGTGATGACTGTCTGCCTGGGGCTCTGGATGGCTGCTGCCGGTGCCGGCGAGGTTACGGTGCCCCAGCCCACCGACCTGCGCGAGGAAGCCGCCCTTGCGACGGCGCGCCGGGTTCCGGTACTGCTCATGTTCTCCGCTGAGCACTGCCCGTACTGCATGCGCATGGAGGATGAGTTCCTCAAGCCCATGATTCTGAGCGGCGATTACGAGGACAAGGCGCTCATCCGCAAGCTGGAGCTGGGCGGTGGCACACTGCGGGACTTCGACGGTAGCGCAGTCACCGTGGACCAGCTTGCCGAGCGTTACCAGGTCATCGTCACGCCCACGCTGGTGTTTCTCGATGCGGCCGGCCACCAGCTCACCGACAAGATGGTGGGTCTGACCACCCCCGATTTCTTCGGCGGCTACCTGGACGCCTCCATCGACACCTCCCTGTCGCGCCTGCGTCGCAGCAGCGCCCTGGCCGCACACCCCGGCAGCTGCGCACCCGCCATCAGCTGCTGAACCAGTGGGGTCAGAGTCAATTGAAACACCGGCGGACGGTGTGACGACCAATTGACTCTGACCCCACTGGTTT
>JBAYQE010000105.1:0-8536 GCA_041677345.1 Thiohalomonadaceae bacterium | reverse complement strand
TACTAAGAGTACCTAAGGCACATCCGCACGAGGCGCAAGGAACGCGTGGCGAGGCAATGGCGATCTCAAAAGGGATGGCGAGGACACGGCGGAGATGCCTTGCATTGCAAACCCGACTCCAAACTGGCGCCCGCAAGGCGATCAATGTCGCCTGCGCGGCCTCTCCATGGATTCAAGAGGGAATCATGCTTGAGACGAACGGGCTAACCATTGCTGAAGGAATGCGTAGTGTGCCACGTGACATCAGTGCGGAGTTCTTCGAAAGCATCGAGGTCGAAGCCAGGCCGCGCCCCATTCCCAGTCCTGCCGGCGTGTTTCTTGGATCAAGGTTCAAAATCTGGAAGCAGGACCCGACCGTGGGGACCCTGGGCTGTCGATTGACCTATATCCCGCAACTGGTGCTGGATGGCCCGCGGGATGCACGGTTTACAACCGTGCTGCCCGGTACCACGCCCGTGGTGCGCAACGCGACGGGTGACTTCATCTTCGATTGCGTGAGTCCGGAAGGGGACTGCGCCAATACGTATGCCGTCCTGCGTCAGACGCTAACAATGTACGAACGGGCCAGAAGCGGGGCAGCGATACCCTGGGCATGGAATCGTAATGGGAATACCGAGCCGATCTCGTGCTTCCCGCACGGTTTTGCAGGCGCCAATGCGTTTTACAGCCGCACGCAAAAGGCGTTGCGCTTTGGCCGCTTCACACCTTCGGGCAGCACGACGGAGGTATTTACCTGTCGTTCCCTGGATATCCTGGCGCACGAATGTGGTCATGCCATCCTGGACGGCTTGAAGCCGGGTTGGCTTGGTATCGGCAATCCGCCGCAAACCGGTGGGCTCCATGAGGCGTTCGGCGACCTTACGGCCATTTTCCTCGCGCTCTCCCAGTTGGATCAGGTGGAAGCATTCCTGGCCATGACCAAGGGCGATTTGCACAAGAAGAACTTCCTCGCTCAACTGGCCGAGGAATTCGGTGCAGGCATCGGTCGTGACATGGGGTTGCGCAATGCCGATAACGATCTGAAGCTGAGCGAGGTAAGCAATGAAGTGCATTCAGTTTCTCAGGTGTTCACGGGCGGCATTTACGACGTACTGGCCGATATCTACACCTTTGAGAAGTTTCGCCAGTCCTTGACCAAGGACCCGGCGCAGGTGCTGCTAGAGACGGCGCAGCATTTGCGCAACCTGGTGTTGAACGCCTTTGTCCAGGCACCGGACGTAGGGGCCACCTACGCCAGCGTGGTGAACAAGATGCTTTCGATTTCTCACGCCCAGGGTGATCCTGCCATTTATCGGACGTTCATTCGCAACAGGTTCACCTTCCGTGAGGTGGTCATTTCGTCCAATCCGTTGAACGCCATGGCGACGGGCACCATCAACATCAATGACGCCAATTTCGTGGACGGCGAGGATGCCCTGGCCATGGAAATGGCGTTTCCGCACCACCCATCCATGATGGCAACCCAGGACCGGTCAGGCTGCTGCGGCACCATGCAGTTGCCCGAGTACATGCAGGCGGAACAAAAGCTGCACGACAACCTGCGCAGACTCATCGACGGTGAAACGCTTACGGACCAGGAGATGCTGTTGGACGAGACGGAACGGCTTCGGGCGGAATTCACCTGACGAACAGCACGCCGCGAGCCGGAACCCGGTTCGCGGCGTGGGGAGAACAGCATGAAAATTGTGATCAATCGTTCCGGGGGATTGGCGGGCGGAGAGCCGGAAGAAGTGGCGCGCGTCGATACCAGTGGGTTGACACCATCACGCGCGGAGGCAATTGAGGGTGCTGTTCGCGAATTGCGGCAGCGCACACCCGAAATTGGTGCGGATTTGATTCAATACGAAATCGTGGTCCAGGATCGAATGGGCCAGAGCACGATCGTCGCTACCGAAGATGGTGACCCACGGAATCCCGTATACAAGCTGCTGAATGCAGCGTCCGCGCCGTAGTTTTGTGAGCTCATTCGCGCGCATTGAGTTTGGCGAGGATCCTCTGCGTTTCCTCCCAGGCCGATTGCTCGCGATAGGCGGCAAGAATACCTTCGAGCGCGGCAATGCGACTCAGTGCCCAATGGGAGGGCTTGTTGTGCGACACCTGTTTCAGCCAACGAAGCTCATTGGCGAACGCCTGCACGCGCTCCTGATCTTCATTTCCCATGGTCAATGCCGGTTTGTCAGGTCGAGTAACCCATCGTAACCGGATTAGTGAAACGGAATACGCGCTGGATCACACTTGCACAAACAACGCCGGTACCTCCGGGTCTTTCATGTTGCGCTTGTACTCAGTCCCGCCTGCGTTTCCTTGCGGGAAACACCACATCCACCATTTGGCGGAAATGGCCCACAAAGTGCGCCTTCACGCCACGGCGGATGTGCTCGGGCAGTTCTTCGAAATCGCCACGGTTTGCCTCGGGCAGGATCAGTTCCATGACCTTGGCACGCCGCGCGGCGATGACCTTTTCGCGGATGCCGCCCACGGGGAATATCTGGCCGGTGAGGGTGAGTTCACCGGTCATGGCGAGGGGACGCCTGATGCGTTCGCCGCGCGCCAGTGACAGCAGGGCGGTGGCCATGGTGATACCGGCGCTGGGGCCGTCCTTGGGCGTGGCGCCTTCGGGTACGTGCAGGTGCACGAAGGCCTCGTCGAAGTAATTGGTCTTGGCGCCGAATTCATCCAGGTGCGAGGCGACGTAGCTGTAAGCGATCTCCGCCGATTCGCGCATCACGTCGCCGAGCTTGCCGGTGAGTTTGAAGCCGCGGTTCTTGCTGTGCACCAGGGTGGCTTCGATGCTGAGGGTGGCGCCGCCGAGGGCGGTCCAGGCCAGGCCCGTGACCACGCCCACGCCGTCGATGAGCTTCTCCTTCTGGAAGGGCGGCTTGCCCAGGAATTTCTCCAGGTCGGCGGGTGCCACGGTGACCGTCTTCGCCTCGCCGGTGACGAATTTCACAGCGGCCTTGCGCACGATTTGGCCCAGGCGTTTTTCCAGCGTGCGCACACCGGCCTCACGTGCATAACCTTCGATGATTTGGCGCAGCGCCGTGTCGGAAAGCTTGATGCGGCTCTTCTTCAGGCCTGCCTTTTCCAGTTGCCGCGGCCATAGATGGTGCTTGGCAATGGCGACCTTCTCTTCCGTGATGTAGCCGGAGAGGCGGATGACCTCCATGTGATCGAGCAGCGGTGCGGGTACGGTGTCGAGTTGATTGGCGGTGCACACGAACAGCACCTTGGACAAATCGAAGCGTACGTCCAGGTAGTGGTCGAGGAAGTCGTTGTTCTGCGCCGGGTCGAGCACTTCCAGCAGGGCCGAGGCGGGGTCGCCCTGGAAGCTGGCGCCGATCTTGTCGATCTCATCCAGCATGATGAGCGGATTGGCGGTGCCCGCTTCCTTGATGGCCTGCACGAACTTGCCCGGCATGGCGCCGATGTAGGTGCGGCGATGGCCTTTGATCTCGGCCTCGTCGCGCATGCCGCCCAGGGAGAAGCGGAAAAAGCGCCGGCCCAGTGCCTCGGCGATGCTCTTGCCGATGGAGGTCTTGCCCACGCCGGGTGGGCCTACCAGCAGCACGATGGAGCCTGCCACTTCACCCTTGAGGGCACCTACGGCGAGGAACTCGATGATGCGGTCCTTTACGTCTTCCAGACCATCGTGGTCGCGATCGAGGATGGCACGCGCACGTTGAAGATCGAGCTTGTCTTCCGAATAAACCCCCCAGGGCAGGGAGGTGATCCAGTCCAGGTAGTTGCGCGTGACGCCGTATTCGGGCGACCCGGTTTCGAGAATGGCGAGTTTTTCCAACTCGTCGTCGACGCGCTTCTGGGCGGACTCGGGCAGTTTCAGTCGGGTGAGGCGCTCGCGGAAACGCTCCACGTCGGCGGTGCGGTCGTCTTTCTCGAGGCCCAGCTCCTTCTGGATCTCCTTGAGTTGCTCGCGCAGGAAGAACTTGCGCTGCTGCTCGGTCATGCGCTCGTTGACCTTCTCGCGGATCTGGGCCTGGATCCTGGCCACGTCCAGTTCCTTCTTCAGGAGCACCAGCACCTTTTCCATGCGGCGCATGAGCGGGAAGGTTTCCAGCACCTCCTGCAGCGCGTCCTTGCCGGCACTGGTGAGGCCGGCAGCAAAATCGGTAATGGGTGAAGGGTCGCTGGGGCTGAAGCGCTCGATGAAGTACTTCAGTTCCTCGCTGTAGAGCGGGTTGAGTGGGATGAGTTCCTTGATGGTACTGATGATCGCCATGGCATAGGCGCGCACCTGCTCGTTGGCCTTGCCGTGAGGCCGCTCGGGGTAGCTCACCTCGGCCATGAAGGGCGGCTTGTCCGTCAGCCAGCGCACGATACGGAAGCGCTGCACGCCCTCGGCGATGAATTGCAGCTTGCCGCTGTTGCGGGCAGGGTGGTGCATGCGCACCACGGTGCCCACGCTGTGGAAGTCCCCGGTACGCAGCTCATCTTTGAGGTCGCCGCGCAGGAGCAGCAGGCCCGTCATCTGGTGGGCGGTGTTGCCCACGTCACGCACGGTCTGCAACCAGGGCTCCTCGTCCATGAGCACCGGCGCGGTCTGGGCCGGAAAAAACGGGCGCTCGGTGAGCGGAAGGATATGGATGGTGGTCGGCGCCGCCATTCCGGGCACGGCCAGGGCACCCCCCGCCTGTTCCTCACCGATGATGTCCGCTTCCAGATTCCTGTCGTTCATTGCCACTTTCCACCTGATGTCGTTTCCAACACATAGGGGCGGAAGTGGGAAATGACAACGCAGCGGACGGTGTTTGAGTGCCGGGCCCCGGAAGGCCCTGCAGGTCATCTTTCGGTCCCGATGGCCCTGACTGCGGTGTCTTCGGCTGTTTCCGACTCAGACAAAGGCCGCGAACGGCTCGACCTCCACCAGGGTGCCGGCCTCCACATTGCCCCAGTCCGCCGGCAGCACGATGAAGCAGTTGGCGCGGCTCATGCCCGAGAGCACGTGCGAACCCTGCAGACCGGCGCTGTGTACCACCAGTTGGCCGGAGCCGTCGCGTTCCAGAATGCCGCGTTGGAAATCCAGTCGGCCCGGGGCTTTCTTGAGGGGCTCGGCGCAGGGCACGCGCAGGCGCAGGCGTTCACCGCCAATCTCACCGGCCAGGCGCCGCAGGCTGGGTTGCACCACTTGGTAGAAGGTGGCCATCACCGATACCGGGTTACCGGGCAGGCCGAAGAACAGGGCATCGCCCAAGCGACCGAAGGCCAGGGGCTTGCCCGGCTTCATGGCCAGCTTCCAGAAATTCACCTGGCCCAGGGTCTGCAAGGTTTCCTTGACGAAGTCAGCCTCGCCCACGGATACGCCGCCGGAGGTAATGAGCACGTCGGCGCAGTCGGCGCCGGTGCCGAAGGCCTCACGGATGGCGTCCCGGTCATCGGGGACCACGCCCATGTCGATGAGCTCCACGCCCAGACGGGCCAGCATGGCGTGCAAGGTGTAGCGGTTGCTGTCGTAGATCTGGCCTTCGTCCAGCGTCTCACCCAGGGAGCGCAGCTCGTCGCCGGTGGAGAAGAAGGAAACCCGCGGCCGCCTGAACACCTTCACCTCGGGGATGCCCAGTGAGGCGAGCAGGCCGAGATCGGCGGGCGTCAGGCGCCGGCCGCGGGCGAGTACCACCTCGCCCAGACGGATGTCCTCGCCCGGGTGGCGCACGTTGGCGCCGCGCTTGTGGCCGGCGCCGATGATCACGTTTCCATCCTGTACGCGGGTTTGTTCCTGCTTGACCACGGTGTCGGCGCCGGCGGGCAGCATGGCGCCGGTCATGATGCGCACGGCCTGGCCCGCGCCCACCTCGCCCGCGAAGGGATGGCCCGCGAACACCGTGGCGATGACAGTGAGTTCGCGCTCACCCTCGCCCGGAACGTCGTCGGCCCTCAGGGCATACCCGTCCATGGCAGAGTTGGCGTGACCCGGCACGTTCAGCGGCGAGACCACATCCTCGTACAGCACGCGATCGAGCGCGGCGCGCAACGCCAGTTGCTCGAAGCCGGCCACCGGCGTGACGGCTTCGGTGACGCGGCGCAGCGCCTCGTCGAAGCTCAGGGAATTCGGGTCGTGATCGGTTTGGTGTCGGCTCATGTCCTGTCCTTACGGGCGATGGTGCGTGCGCCGTGGTGCGCACGGTACTCGATGAGGAAATCGCATACGGCATCCGGCTGGTTCAGGTCCAGCACCGGGATACCGGGCGTGATGGCGAGCGGCGCGTCGGTCGCGATCGCGATGATCTGCGGGTCGTCGGGATAGAGCAGCGGCTTGCGCAGGGCGGGGCGGTGCAGCTCGATCTTGGGGATGGGCTCGTGCTTGAAGCCTTCCACCAGCACCAGGTCGAGGCGATCGTGCGCCAGTTGGGGCAACAGTTCGGCAAGCTGCGGTTCGGGGCGGTCGTCGTCGTGCTCCGTGATCAACGCCCAGCGACGGCGCGAGGCCACCATCACCTGGCGCGCCCCGGCCTGGCGCAGGCGGTGGCTGTCCTTGCCCGGATGGTCGATGTCGAAGTCGTGATGGGCGTGCTTGATGACTGCCACGTTGAGCCCGCGCGCCCGGAGTCGCGTGACCACCGCCTCCAGCAACGTGGTCTTGCCCGTGCCGCTCCAGGCGGCGAAGCCGATGACGGGTGTGTTCATTGCAGTGACTCAAGGTCTTCCGGGGTGTTGGCGTTGACGAAACCGGCGGCATCGAAGCGCACGACGGCGTGGTCGACGCCTGCCAGCCAAGCCCCGGCGCGGCGCTCGCCGCTTTCCAGAAAGACGCGCAGACGCCCCGCGAGACCCGGACGCCACAGGGCGATAACCGGATGCAGCCGCGCCTCGTCGGCGGCGGCGCTGGCTTCGTGGCCATCCAGCGCAAGCAACAGGCGTTGCACCAGATCACCCGGAAGGTGCGGGGTGTCGCAGGGTACGCTCAATACGAGATCGGCATCGGTCGCTTCCAGTGTGGCCAGGATGCCCGCGAGGGGCCCGGCCCGGCCCGGAATGGCATCCGCAAGCAGTGGCAGGCCGAAGGCTGCATACTCCGGGTTAGGCGTGCTGATGACGAGTTCGTCCACCTGCGGCGCCAGCGCGGCGAGCACGTGCGCCACCAGAGGCCGGCCGGTGAGGGGGAGCAGTCCCTTGTCGCGGCCGCCCATGCGGCGGCCCAGTCCGCCGGCGAGCACGACGGCTTGAATACGGGGGCGATGATTCACGGTAGTGATGCGCGAAAATGTTATAACCGGATTCTATCATCTGAATTCGCGAACCACGGAAGTGCCTATGGCTGAACCGTCTCCCGACGTGGAAATACTGGAAAAAACCGTATGTTATGAGGGCTTTTTCAAACTGGAGAAATACCGGCTGCGCCATCGGCGCTTCGCGGGGGACATGAGCCCCGTACTCACGCGTGAATTATTCGAGCGCGGCCACGCGGTGGCCGTAATGCTCTACGACCCCGTGCGGGATCGCATTGTGCTGCTGGAGCAGTTCCGCATCGGTGCCCTGCAATTTGCCGGCGGGCCCTGGCTGCTGGAGATTGTCGCCGGCATCGTGGAGCCCGGCGAGCGCGCCGAGGAGGTGGCCCTGCGCGAGTGCCGCGAAGAGACCGGCGTGGAACCCACTGTGCTGGAACCCATCTGCACCTATCTGGTGAGTCCGGGCGGCACGTCCGAGTCCATTTCGTTGTTCTGCGGGCGCGTGGACAGCACCGGTGTCGGCGGCCTGCATGGGCTGGCCGACGAGTCCGAGGACATCCGTGTATGCACGGTGAGTTTCGATGAGGCCTGGGACCTGTTTCGGCAGGGTCGCATCAATTCGGCCGCACCGGTCATTGCCCTGCAATGGCTGGCGATGAACCGTACTGCGCTGCGCGAGCGTTGGGCCTGAACCGTAGCAACGGGGCTTCTGTTTCCTCGTATGCAGGCACATAATCCATGGGCATGAACATCCCGATCTTGCAGACGGCCATACAGGGCGTAAGGCACGGCATCGAAGGGCTCGACCGCTGTGCCGTCGCCGTGGCGCGCGCCGCCGCGGAAGAGCCCGCCCCCGTGCTGAAACCCCTGGTGGCGGCCATGTCCCATCGCCTTCAGGTGCAGGCCGGTGCAGGGGTGGTGCGCGCGGTGGATGAAACCCTGGGTACGTTGTTGGACGAGAAGGCCTGAGGGGCGTGGAACGCGAATCTGCTGAGCAGGAAGCACGTCCCCGACAGATCCGGCTCGAGATCCAGAAGCTGAACGAACTGCCTGCGATGTCGCTGGTGGTGAGGCAGTTCCTCGCCGCTACTCTTCAGGTGAGGCAAAGGCCGGTGCCATCATGGCCATTCCCATCCACGCCAACGGCGAGACCATCGGCGTGCTCAACGTGTCACATCCACATGCCGGTTTCTTCGGTGACTCGCGCGAGCGCACATTACAGGTATTCGCCAGTTTCCTGGGCCAGATGATTGTGAACCAGCGACTGCTGGCGAGGATGGATCGCCTGGTAAAGGAGCGTACTGAGCAGTTGGAACAGGCGCTCAAGCGCCGCTATGCGGAGCTGTCGGTGGTGG
>JBAYQE010000104.1:0-8593 GCA_041677345.1 Thiohalomonadaceae bacterium | reverse complement strand
TGCGCCCTCTGCGTCTTTGCGTCTTTGCGTCGGGCTACTCTCGCCTTTGGCGTCCCGTAAACCGCTCAGGGCAACAGCCGCTCCCCGGCGAACAGGTCGGCGATACGCTCACGCTCGCGCACCAGGTGCATACGCGGACCATCCACCATCACCTCGGTGGCGCGCGGACGGGTATTGTAGTTGGAGCTCATGGCAAAGCCGTAGGCACCGGCCGAACGCACCGCGAGCACATCGCCCTGTGCGAGCACCAGTTCACGTTCTTTGCCGAGGAAATCGCCCGTCTCGCATACCGGTCCCACGACATCGTAGCGGCGCGCCCCGCCGGCGCGTTCCACCACGGGCAGAATATCCATCCAGGCGCCATAAAGGGTCGGGCGCATGAGGTCGTTCATGGCCGCATCCACCACGGCAAAGTCCTTGTGATCGGTGTGCTTGAGGTATTCCACCCGGGTCAGCAGCACGCCCGCATTACCGACGATGGCCCGGCCCGGCTCGATGATCACGGCCAGATCGCGCCCTGCCAGGCGAGCGAGCAGCGGTGCGGCATAGTCGCCCGGCAATGGCGGGGTCTCGTTGCGATAGGTGATGCCGAGGCCGCCGCCGAGATCCAGGTGACGCAGGGCGATGCCACGCTCGCACAGGCTGTCCACCAGCACCAGCACACGGTCGAGGGCATCCACGAATGGTTCCACTTGGGTAATCTGGGAACCGATGTGACAGTCCACACCCAGGATCTCGATATTGGCCATGGCGGCGGCGCGTGCATACACCTCGACCGCACGGGCGATGTCGATGCCGAACTTGTTTTCCTTCAGGCCGGTGGAGATATAGGGGTGGGTCTTGGCGTCCACGTCGGGGTTGACGCGCAGCGAGACCGGTGCGCGCACCCCCATTTCGGCGGCCACACGGTCGAGCCGCTCCAATTCCGGCTCGGACTCCACATTGAAGCAATGAATACCCAGCTCCAGCGCCCGGCGCATTTCGTCGGTGCGCTTGCCCACGCCCGAAAACACCACCTTGGCCGGATCACCGCCCGCGGCCAGCACGCGTTCCAGTTCACCGACCGAGACGATGTCGAACCCGGCCCCGAGGCGTGCCAGGACGTTCAGCACGGCCAAATTGGAATTGGCCTTCACCGCGTAGCAGATGAGATGGTCCTGGCCGGCGAAGGCCGCCTCGAAGGCGTGGAAATGACGCTCGAGGGTGGCGCGGGAATACACGTAGCAGGGTGTGCCGAATTCGGCGGCCACGCGCGCCAGGTCTACATCTTCGCCGTGCAAACGGCCGTCGCGGTACTGGAAGTGGTCCATATCAGCCCTGTTCCTGGGAGGTCTGTTGAGGGAGATAGAGATCGCCCTTGGCGCCGCAACCGGCGAGCATGGCGAGGACACCAAGTACGGCAATGACAGCCCACAGCAGGTACTGGGCACGGCAATGGCAGAACATGGGAGGATCTCCGCGAACAAGCAGTTGATTATACCTGCCCTGTGGCGCGGGCGTCTCGCCGGGATGGGGTCACGCGTTTCGCCAACAGTCTTTGCACCCGTTGCATCTTTGCGTTAGATCTCTCCTTTCTCCACAAGACCGAAAACCCATGAACGAATCCGATTTCAACCGTTTGGTGGATGCCCAGTTGCTGCGTATCGAGGAGGCGCTCGATGCCTGTGGGGCGGACATCGATTATGAGAATGCCGGCGGTATCCTCACCCTGCGCTTCGAAAACGGCTCGCAGATTGTCATCAATCGCCAGACGCCGGTGCGCCAGATTTGGGTGGCGGCACGCAGCGGCGGGTTTCATTTCGACTACGTCGCGGCAGCGTGCGATTGGCGCCGCGACAGCGACGGCCAGGAACTGATGGCCATGCTGGGCGAACTGGCCAGCGCCCAGGCCGGTGAGACCGTGGCGCTGGAGTGACCGGGTATCTGGTGCGGGAAAGGGAGAATATACTTCCGCGGGGCAGGCACAGGGGAGGACGGCATGTTCAGGGGATTGGTACTCGCGGCGCTACTCGCCGTGACGGGATCGGCCGCGGCGGCCGACGGTGCGAAACTCTACCGCCATCATTGTGCCGCCTGTCACGGCCTGCATGGCGAAGGCGGGGTGGGCGTACCACTAGCGCTGCCGGATTTCCTGTCCACGGCCGACGATGACTTCCTGCGCAAGACCCTGCGCAATGGCCGCCCCGGCCGGATCATGCCGGCCTTCCGCAATCTGGCCGATGCCGAAATCGATGCACTGGTCGCCCACTTGCGCAGCTTCGCCCAGCCGGATGCCCCCGCGCCGCGCCCGGTGTCCAAAGCGCCGGTGAAGGGTGATGCCGCCAAGGGCCGGCAGCTGTTCGCCACGCATTGCGCCGCCTGCCACGGGGCAAACGGCGAGGGCGGCCACGGTACCGGCGTGACCTTCTCCCGGCCGCGCGACCTGCCCATCATGCCGCCCGCCCTCAATAACCCCGGCTTCCTGGCGGCGGCCTCCGACACCATGATCAAGGCCACCCTCATGCGTGGGCGCGAGGGCACCCCCATGATCTCCTACCTGGACCAGGGCCTCTCCGAACAGGACATCGACGATATCGTCGCTTTCGTGCGCAGCTTCGAGGCCAGCACACCCGCCCAGCGCGCACCGCTCGACGAGCCCATGATCCTGGAAGCCGAGTCGGCCTACTCACTCGAGGAGACGGTCGAGAACGTCAAGCGCGCGGCGGTAGGCAGGAATTTCCGCCTCATCCGCGAGCAGACACTGGAGCACGGGTTCTTCTCCGAGGGTGAGGAGAATGCCAAACAGGTCATCGTCTATTTCTGCAACTTCAACTTCATCAACCAGGCACTCAGCCTGGACCCGCGCGTGGGCCTGTTCCTGCCCTGCCGCGTGACCGTGGTGGAGCATGCGGGCGTCGTGAAGGTGCTGAGCATCAACCCCAAGCACCTGGGGGCGCTCTATAACAATCGCGAGCTGGACGCGGCCTGTGAGCAGATGACGGACCTGTACAAAGAGATCCTGGAGGAGGCGACGCTATGAAAAGGTTGTTCCGCATCGCCACCTTCGTGCTGGCCGGCATGGTTTCAGCGGTCCAGGCCGAAGACCTGTTCATGGCACGTTCGCCGCTTTCCTTCCCCGAGACCATGCTGGCCCTGCAGGAGGTACTTACCGCGCGCGGCTATGTGCTGTCGCGTGTACAGCACGTGGACGTGGGGCTCACGGAAATGGGTTTCACCACCGACAAATACCGCATCGTCTTCTTCGGCATGCCCGAGCAGATCCGCAGCCTGTCGGCACGCTATCCGCAACTGGTGCCCTACCTGCCCCTGCAGGTCACCATTTTCGCCGAGGGCGAGGAGACCCTGGTGGTCGGCGCCGATCCGCTCATGCTGCGCGGTCTGGCCGATGATCCGGCGCTCATGCCCGTCCTGCAGCGTTGGCACGACGATCTGATCGTCGTGATGGACACCCTGCGGCGATTGGAGTGATGCGGGGGGTCTGACGTCGGCGCATGAACACAAGGACATGAACCCTCAGCGGGAGCGGTTCGCCATGCCCCGGGCCTTCCCGGCCGACTCAGGTTCGGACGTGGCGAGCTTGATCAGCCGCCCGCACGGCGTGCCATGGCCTGATTGAGCTTTTCCTCGATGCGGTGCTTGTAGCTGAGGAAGTGAATGGTCTGGATACGCTCCACACCCTCCTCGCCCAGCACCCTCGGCGACATGGAGATGTCGGTGATGTAGATGGGATAGGCCTCGCGTCCGCGCCGCAGTTCGAGCACGTAGCGCACCACGTCATCCAGGGTACGGCCGCCGCTTTCCGGCGAACTGAATTCCCGTCCGTTGCAGTACAACGTGAACGTGGTATGCCCCGCCTCATCCACGTCCACGATGACCTGCAGGCTGATGAATCGCTCACCCTGCGTGGGGAAACGCGGGGCCTGGCGCAACAACTGCAGGTTGCGGCCGGCAGTTTCGTCCACCTGAAAGAATTCCAGCCCTTCGGCACCATGCACGGTGCGCCCGTCCTGCATGAGGAAGTTGACGCGGTTGAGCACGGCCTCGAAAAAGTGGCTGTACTGCCCCAGTAGCGCGTCGGTGTCGTGGAAAGGCATGCGACCGTGAAACAGGGAGCCGCGCTCGTCCAGCACGTAGATGTCCACCTGCGCACCCTGCACACGATAGAACAACTGGACGACACCCGGCCGGTTGTAGGTGATGATGAAAGCCAGCACCCGATCCGCGCGCACGTGGCTGTCGAACACCAGCGGGCTGAATTCCTTTTGAGGTGCACCCAGGTAGCGCAGCAATGCAGCCTGGTTGTCCAGGATCTTGTAGCGCGGCAGGTCACCTTCGAAACTGAGTACGCAAAAGCCGTGCTCCACCTGCAACACATAGCGCGTGGCCGGCGGCCGGTTCAGGGTGTAGTAGCAATCGATGACCTCGCGGAACAGCGCTTCGACACGCCGGGCGATAGCGTTGCCCTTGGTCGGGCTGTGGCTGGCCACGGCCGGTATCATGGGTGCGCGTCCCGACAGCGGTGACCACTTGAGGTATTCGCACAGGCAGTCCATCAGCCCCTTGATACCGCCATAGTGGTAAGTCAGCACTTCTTGCCAGGTGGTGGCCACTACCTGGTCGACGGTAAGTACCAGGTTTTCACCCAACCCCCCATAACTCAACGCATCGGAGCGGCCGCTGGCGATGCGGCCCTCGGCGTGTTCGGTACGTGCCAGGGGATCGAGCCCGGCGTTCACAAACAACAGGCTGTTGACCACCTTGGCTGCGACGGCGAAGTCCGACACGGCGCCACAGGCGCTGGCACGATCCGGGAACACCGCGTGCATGCGTCCGATCATGGCCTTGAGCTCATTCGCGCTGAGACGACTCTGGCGCGCGAACACCACCACATGGGTGGCGCGGTCCATGACACGGTTGAAGTAGCACCAAGCCACCATCTCGGTGACGAAGCGAAAGCGTTTCACCGGGATGTGCTCGGTGACCTCTTCCGGCTTCACCACGCCACGGTACAGCACCCACCCGCCGGCACCATGGAGGTCGTCGATCACCTCGTGCACGGTGAGCTGGGGTTCCAGCAGGTTGGTGACAAAGCCGCGTCCCAGCAGGTCGACCTTGCCGGCCTTGCGTTCGAAGGCGGAATAGAGCTTGCGGCCGAGAATGTTGAGGTCGCGCTGACTGATGAATGCCGAACCCGCATAGCGGCGGGCGAACGTCGAGAGGAAGCGGTAACTCTCCGACAGGGCCTCGAACAGGAGGCGTTGTTCCTCGGCGACCTTGTCCACCTTCCAGCTGTGGCGGCTGTCGAGCACGAACAACTCGGTACGCGCCCAACCCCAGTCTCGCGTACGGGCGCCGAGCAGCTCGCGCCGCCAGCGTGCCAGGGCGTTGTTCTCCTCGGACAGTTTCTCGTCGACCTTGAAGTAAAAACAGCGCCGGGCCAAGCTGAGACGCTCGTTCTCGCCGCGGCCCTTCAGATATTCCTCCACCTTGTCCAGCATCATCAGGTAGGGGTCGAGATTGTCCGGATCGGTCCAGCCGTTGTAGACCGCCTGCTTGAAACGCAGACTGAGTAGATCGAGGTAGGGATACTCGCGGGCGTAGGACTCGAGCAGCAGCAGCTTGAGCACCGACTTGTAGGGCGAGTCGATACCCTTGTAGAGCTGCCATACCGAAGCGCCCAGGAATTCCTCCGCAGGCACATGCCCAAGCCCGCCGAAATCGATGAGGTTCCGGGCATGCAGATAGCGCTGGTGCCGAATCTCTTCCACGTAGTGGTCGTAGGCGGTCTCATGGCCGGGTGGTACCAGCCACCAGATCGGATACATACCGGCCAGGCGCAGACTTGTACGGTAGAACTCGTCCAGCAATAGCTGCTGCTGAGCCGAGCCGCTGCTCTCGTCAGAGAGGGGCTCTGTCTCCCCGCGCCGGAACTGGTCCGGATACACCAGGAAGATATGCACCCGGAGGTCCAGGCTGGCGGCCCAGGTCTGCACTGCGTCCGCCTTCGCACGCAAGGCCCGCAGTTGTGGCTCGCTGAACCCCGCACCGTGACACAACCACACGTCGAAATCACTATCGCCGGTATAGGCCACACTGCCCGGACTCCCCATGAGGTAGATCGCCTGAATGTGGAGATTGCGGTGCAGCTGGCGGGTGAAGTGGAAGGCGCGACCGAGGCGGCCGGCCGCCTCCAGAGCCGCCGCATCCGGGCTGTAACCGACTACGCCGGCGGGGCAATCGGTGTCATAGCCCGGTAGCAGCGGGTGGTTGATGTGGAAGAACAGCGGCAACAGGTCCAGGAAGTCCCGCTGCCGTGGCCGCAGGGCTTCACGGGTGCGCCCCAGCCGAGCCTCGTTGAGGGCCTGGAAGCGCTTCAGTATGGCCGCGAAATCGTGTTCATCAGCCAATTCGGTGATGCGAGGGTTGTGCGCCATGAAACCCGCTGGCCCATCCGGCCCGGGGCCGGCGGACGTATTCTTCAGGAAGGAGCCGGTGCGCCGCTACGGATTCACCGGGTCGCAAGAGCCGACGCGCACCCACACGCCCTTTTCACAGCGCAGGAGTTCATCGCCGCTGCACACGTAGGCCTTTTCCTCGTACTCGACGTCATTGAAGAAGCACATGGGCGTCTCGGGTACTTCCTGGCCCAGCACGTCGTAATCGTAATCCGAGTCCTCCACCACCAGGGAGGTACGCTTCTCCGGATCCGGGGCCCCAACGTGGATGGTATGCACGCGTTCGCTCATGGTTCGATTCTCCTTGTCGGTAACAGGCGGCTTTCAGAAGCCACGGCGTGAAATCCGTACACCAGTGTAACCGGAACCCCTGCGTGCCGCTTGTGGGAATGCGGGACTGAACCAAGCGACAGATTAGCGCCGCGGGCGGGGCAAGCCGCTTGGTGTGGTCACAGTTTTGCAGCGGCGGTGGGAAAAAGCATTAACCGCGGGGTACACGGGGGAAGACCAAGTTCCTTGGGCGGACCGGCGCAGCGGTGCTTCCGCGAACCATTGCACCAACGCCGATCCGAGCAATCCATTCCCCGAGTCCCCCCTGTTTGTGCTTTTCTCTTGATCAGCCCGCCAGGCGCGCCCGCGCGCGGGCGGCGGCGGCGCGGACCTGGGCGGGGGCGGTACCGCCGAGGTGATTGCGGGCGGCTACCGAGCCTTCCAGGGTAAGGACCTGGAACACGTCTTCTTCGATGACATGGGAGAAGGCGTGCAGTTCGGGCAGGGTCATGTCGGACAGGTCCTTGCCGCTCTCCACGCCGTAGCGCACGGCCTTGCCCACGATCTCGTGGGCGTCACGGAAGGCTACGCCCTTGCGCACCAGGTAGTCGGCCAGATCGGTGGCCGTGGAGAAACCACGGCGCGCGGCTTCGTACATGTTTTCCCGTAGCGGGCGCATGTTGGGGATCATGTCGGCATAGACCTTGAGTGAGCCCTTCACCGTGTCGATGGTGTCGAACAGCGGCTCCTTGTCTTCCTGATTGTCCTTGTTGTACGCCAGCGGCTGCGCCTTCATGAGTGTGAGCAGGGCGACGAGATGGCCGTTCACGCGGCCAGTCTTGCCGCGTACCAGTTCCGGCACGTCCGGGTTCTTCTTCTGCGGCATGATGGACGAGCCGGTGCAGAAGCTGTCGGACAGTTCCACGAAGCGGAACTGCGCCGAACTCCACAGGATGATCTCCTCGGAAAAGCGCGACAGGTGCGTCATCAACAGCGCCGCGGCGGCGGTGAACTCGATGGCGAAATCGCGATCGGAGACCGCATCCAGGGAGTTCTCGCACACCCGCGCGAAGCCCAGTTCGCGGGCGGTGAACTCGCGGTCGATGGGATAGCTGGTGCCGGCCAGCGCGGCGGCGCCGAGCGGCAGGGAATCCACGCGCTTGCGGCAATCGAGGAAGCGCTCGCGGTCGCGCTGCAGCATCTCAAACCAGGCCAGCAGGTGATGGCCGAAGCTCACCGGCTGCGCGGTCTGCAGATGAGTGAAGCCGGGCATGATGGTGTCGGCCTCGCGCTCGGCCGTGTCCACGATGGCGATCTGCAGGCGCGCGAGTTCGGCCACGATGGCATCGATCTCATCACGCAGGTACAGGCGGATATCGGTGGCCACCTGGTCGTTGCGCGAGCGGCCCGTGTGCAGCTTCTTGCCGACGATGCCGATGCGGTCGGTGAGCCGCGATTCGACGTTCATGTGCACGTCTTCGAGGCGGATGGACCAGGGCAGTTCGCCGCGTTCGGCCTCCTCGCGGATGGCGCTGAGCCCCTGCTCGATGGCCTCGCGCTCGGCCTGGGTGAGCACGCCCACCTGGGCCAGCATGCGCGCGTGGGCGATGGAGCCGGCGATGTCATGGCGGTACAGGCGCCGGTCGAATTCCACAGAGGCGGTGAAGGCCTCCACAAAGGCATCGGTGGGCTCGGTGAACCGTCCGGTCCAGGGCTTTTCGGGCGCGGAATGCTTGTCGCTCATGGCAATGCGGGGGCAAAGAAGGAAAGGCGGGCAGTATAGACGATCGGCCCGGGCTGGGGGATGGCCAGCCAAACCAGTGGGGTCAGAGTCAATTGGTCGTCACACCGTCCGCCGGTGTTTCAAT
>JBAYQE010000103.1:0-8671 GCA_041677345.1 Thiohalomonadaceae bacterium | reverse complement strand
TGTCGGCGACCTGCGTGACCAGCTCATGCAGCACGAGCGCCAGATCATCGAGCGCGCTCTTGCGCTGTGTAACCACCAGATTGCCGAGACGGCTAACCATCTCGGCATCAGCCGCAAGAACCTATGGGAACGCATGCGGCGGCTTGGGTTGAAGGATTGATGATTCCCAATCCAACGGCATTGTGCATCGCTTTCATGCAGCCTTGCCGAGTGGCTCCGGAGGCGTGTTTCCTATCCACGGGTCAGATTCGTGAGGCGAAAGCGGCCGTTCGAGTGCTGAGGCGGTCATGTCACGACGGGCAACCGGCTTCGTCCAAACGGTTATCGGCTGAACACCATAGCCGCCCTCGATGGACTTGGCCCGGCAGTCATGCTGCGGGGAGATCTTTCCTCTCGGTTAGACTCTCCCTTTGGCGTGCTGCGGCGCATACACTTTCAGGCAGACCATGACCGCATGGTCCGATTCAGCCGAGCAGGGCCATCGCATGACAATCTATCCCGCAGCCACAAGGGAGCCAGCTGAAAACGACGGGGAGGCAAATCCTGCCGTAACGGTGGGCGGGCGCCTGCCGAACAGCCTCCTGTTCAAGGCGGTCGCGGGAGTGGTGTTGATCATCTCCCTGGTCATCGCCGTGATGTCCCTGAGTGTCCATTGGTTCGTGTCGGCCCAGTTTTCGCACCTGAACCAACAGCGGAACCTCGAACGCATCGGGCGCTTGGGCCAGCAACTGGTATCCGAGCAGGAAGCACTGGCCGCCGTTGCCAGGCTGATTTCGACAGATTCCGACCTGCGCCAGAGCCTCCAGTACCACCTATCCCTCCAGGGAGAGCAACGCCCTCTGGCGGCGGACGTCGCGCGGATAGCGTCGACATTCCGCTTCAGTCTGCTGGGTGTGTGGGATACAGCGGGCAACCTCGTGCTGCTGAGTGACCCGCGATACGTCGAAGTGATCCGCGGGCTTGATTTCGTCCACGGGTCCGAGCCGCGCCTGATCTGGCACGATGAGCGGCTGTGGGGGGCCATGAATGTTCCGGTCCTGGCGAACGACACACCCATTGCGTTCATCGCCATGGTTCAGCAAGTGAGTACGACTGGTGAGGAAATCGGCATCCTGCGCGAGCAATCGAATGACCAAGATCGCGAAGAAAGACGGGGCATGTATTCAATCCCGCTAGATGTTCCCGTGTTCTCCGCGAATGGGCGGAAGATACCTATCGAGCTGCTTATCCAGGATTCAGTGGCGGACGCGCTGGATATGACCAGAAGAGTGGTCGGCCTGACACTGGCCGGAGCGGCCTTGTTGCTCATCGTGGCAAGCGTCTATTACCTGCGACGCATACTCGATCCCGTCCGCGAACTTACGCATGCTGCGGTCTTGTTGCCTTCGCGGTTGGAAAGAGGCGAGTTCGAGCCCATCCAGGTTCAGGCCGATGGTGAGGTGGCCGCGCTCCGGGAAGCCTTCAACGAGATGTTCAGGAAGCTGGTGCGCCTACGGGCACTGGAAGAGGAGCTGCGCCAGCAGGAGAAGCTGTCTGCTATCGGTCGCGTCGTGCTGAGGATTGCTCATGACATCAACAATCCTTTGTCCGTCATCAAGAACACCGCCAGGCTGATGGAGTCGTCGGCGGGACGGACAGAGGACGACAAGCAGGATCTCCAGCTTATCGCCAGACACTGCAATCGGTGCGCATCCACCATCGAAAACCTGCTCCGCCTAGGCAAGCCGGTCCGCCTGCATGCGAAAATGCTCGAACTCGATACCTGCATGGAGGAATTCCTGCAGGGCGTGCGGCAACGCCATCCGAACGCCCCTATTGAGTACATCTCATTCGTACAGGGCCTGGCGCTGCAAGGAGACCGGGATCAACTGGCCAATATGCTGGACAACCTGGTAGAGAACGGACTCAAGGCAAATGGAGGGCAACGGATCACTATTGAGGTCCGAATGGAGCCCGGGAGGGTCTACCTGAAGATCACGGATTACGGTCGCGGTTTCACTGAGGAAGAAGCCGCGCGAGCCTTCGATATTTTCTATACGACCACGGCTGGAGGGACGGGCCTTGGCCTGCCCAACGCGCGGGCTATCGCCAGGGCGCACGGCGGCGATGTGGTTATAAGCAATCCGGTGCTCGGTGAACTGACCGTGTGGCTGGCTGCCCGTCAGCAAGTCTAGCGGCGCTATGCTCTTGCCGCATAGGAGGGGGCCCGCCCGACAGCCAGCGCCCGATCCCGGGGCACGGGAACGGCGCGCTCACGTATGCCTGCCTGGCCGTCGTTGCTGAAGAGGTAATCCAGGAAAGGACGCATGGACGCCTCTTCCCACTCGGAGAAAATGATGTTGAAGGGGCCGGTGAGCGGGTATTCGCCTGCCGCGGCGGCGACGACGCCCGGTGCCACGCCATCCACTTTCAGCACCTTGAGTTCACCGCGAGCGACATAGGGATCGGCGAGCACCAGGCTGTTCACACCAATGGCAGCGCTGAATCGGATAATTTGGCGCAAGTGATCCTCGTCGGTGGTGGCGGAGAGCCGATGTCCTGACCAGGGTGCTTCGCCCTGAAGGAGCAGCTGTCTGACGGGTTCGAAATAGGTGGGGCAGTGATCGTGGACGACCAGTGCGATGGGTCTGTCGTTGCCGCCAACCTCTTTCCAGTTGCGAATCTGCCCGCGGGCGATACCTCTGAGGGCGCCGAGGCTGATGCTTTCCAGCGGATTATCCGGATGCACAACGACTGCTTTGATATCGCGTGCGATAGGCAGCCACTGAAAACCACTGGCAGGGGATCCGTCCACGGGACAGCAGAGATTGCCGAAATGGGCGCGGCGTCCCCGAACGGCTGCGATGGCATCATCGCAGCCGCCCCCATGGACTGCGACAGGTTGGCCGCGGGCCGACAGTTTCCCGGCAATGGCATCGAGGAATGCTGTCTTTGGCAGACGCGATCCCGCCAACGTCAGCGAGGCTGGCAGGCGATCGCTGACCGGCTGAATGCCTGGGGCCGGAGTAATGCACAGGTCGCCCGCCGACGTGTAGTCCTGTGTCCTGCGGCCGCTGACAAGCGAAGCGGCACCGACGCCGCCACCAAATCCGGTTCCGAGTGCACTTGCGATCAAGCCCAAGAACTGTCGGCGTTTCATGTCTGACCTCGCGCAACTTCCAGGTGTGAGAGCTTTCTGAGCAGTGTCTTGTAATCGATATCGAGGATTTTTGCCGCGCGGGCCTTGTTGCCCTCGGCCATCTCCATGACGCGGGCGATGTGTGCAAGCTCCGCGGCCGCCAACGTGCGCGGGTGATCCCACGCGAGTGCGAGGCCATCGGCTGGCTCAGCGTCATCTCCGGGGGTGTTGATTGCGCCGATTTCGTAGGCGGAATCCGCTGAGAGAATGACGATCTCCTCGATGAGATTCTCCAGTTGCCGGATATTCCCGGGGTAGTCGCGGTGGCGGAGCATATCGAGGGCCTCACTGGTGAAACGGCGCGCCCGCTTGCCGTAGCGCCGCGCGAAGCGCTCAAGGAATTCCTGTGCCAAGACGGGAATGTCGTCACGGCGTTCACCGAGCGGAGGCAGAGAGACTGCCAATACACGGAGCCGATGATACAGGTCCCGCCGGAACCCGCCACGATTCACCAAATCATCCAGGTTTTCGTTGGTCGCACTGATGAATCGCACATTGATGGCGATCTCCTGGTCCGAACCCACCGGACGGAGGCATCGCTCCTGAATAACGCGCAGCAGCTTCGATTGCAGATGTGGCGACATGGCGTTCACCTCGTCCAGGAACACCGTGCCGCCGTCCGCCTCCATGATAAGACCCTTGCGTTCCCGGTTCGCGCCCGTAAAGGCACCCTTGACGTGGCCAAACAATTCGGAATCCGCGAGGCTTTCCGGAATGGCGGCCATGTTCATGGCTACAAAGGGACCATTGCCGCCATGGATCGCGCGTGCCACGAGTTCCTTTCCGGTGCCGCTCTCACCTTCGATCAGTACGTTTGCATGGACGCCGCGTACCTTGAGAATCCACGTGCGCAGGGACTCTATCGATGGTGAATTGCCAAGAATTGCTTTCAGGAAACCATCCTGTTCTCGAAGCGCAAGATAGCGAGAACGCAGCGCCAACTCACCTTCAACCTTGGCTAGCACCAGTGCAACGGAATCGGGATCGAAAGGCTTCGGGAGGAAGTCGGACGCGCCGGCTTTGATGGCTCTGACGGCGTTCTCGACGGTTGAGTAGGCACTGACGATCACGACAGTTAATTCTGGCAGGGCAGCCTTTGCTTCCTCCAATACCGTGAACCCATCCATACCCGGCATGACCAAGTCGAGGAACATCACGTCGGGCTTCAGGGCTTTAAGTGTCTGACGAATGTCGAAAGCGGCAGTCTGCACTGTCGTCTCATAGTCTCCGCAGGTGCGAATCACGCGCGCGAGGACGTTCGCGACATCCGGTTCGTCATCAACGATAAGAGCATGCATCGGAAGTGGAAGTCTCTCTGGTTCTCTATTTGTCGTGGTCTTTCATGGGGCGGACCCACGCATTATCGCTTGAATACATCCGCTTCGCCTCCCTAACGTCGCTGCTTCCGTAGTTAAGGATATTCATGATTGCTGATTGTTCTATGGCGTATCGCCATACCTACGCGACCACGAACAGGAGCAATTCCACAGCCCATGTTTTCAGGTGGCGAAATACCGTTTTGACTTCAGTGGGTTAGGGGTCTTCCCACGCTGGCACGTGTCGTGCTCTGTGAATCAATAGGATTTTCTAACCCCTGTCCGGTCTTGAGTGGACGGGATGACTTTCACGTCGAGGAGGAGAGTATGCGCATTCGTGCACTAACGCCCCTGATATTCAGCTCGCTGGCCGTGATGATGACCGGCGGGTTGCAGGCAGAAGAGTTGGTTTCGCATCTGGAGCGCACCATCGTTGGTCCGGGTCCCGACCATTGGCCGAATCGGGAACTCACCGTGCCCCATGTCTCCGGGGATGAGAAGTTCACCAACTCGTATCAGTTCTGGAAAGACAAGGATGCCGTTGCCGAGGCGAAGAAGCAGGGAAAGATGTCGCATGAGGTGAACTTCAAGGACTTCCGTTGGATAGAGCGCAGCTTCGAAGCCGATGGGCTCGCATCCCGCGGCGAGGAGTTGTTCAAGGCGCCTAACGAAAATGGACAATCCTGCGCCACTTGCCATGGTGAAAATGGTGCGAAGATCGTCGACGCCCAGGCCCGCTATCCAGCGTTCAACAAGCGCCTGGGTCGCGTGGTCACCATGCCCACGCAAGTGGCGACCTGTGCAAAGGAA
The DNA here is from genome assembly GCA_041677345.1 of Thiohalomonadaceae bacterium. Taxonomy (GTDB): domain Bacteria; phylum Pseudomonadota; class Gammaproteobacteria; order Thiohalomonadales; family Thiohalomonadaceae; genus JALOAT01. Next base: position 3,367 of record JBAYQE010000103.1, on the reverse strand, counting down.
CGCCTTGGCAAGCCATGGGTTGAGAACACCAAGGAGAACAGCCTGCTCGCGCTTTACATCGCCCGGCTTGCTGACGGCCGGCCGGTCAGTGTTGACGTTTCTAATGGCGAAATGAAGACCTCGTACGAGCGCGGAAGGGACTTATTCTTCAAGCGCACCGGCCACTTCAACTTCGCATGTGCGAGTTGTCATACCCCGCCCACGGCCGGCAATTTCCTGCGCGGTCAGCGTCCCACCACCTTCTTCGGCGATGCTGCCCAGTATCCGGTTTATCACTTCCCCTACCAATTGGCCGGCGACGATCTCGAATACCTCTTCACGCTTCAGCACCAGATCAAGTCGTGCCAGTCCCTCTCACGGATGTATCCCGGCGAGGAAGGAAGCCCGCCGATGACGGACATCGAGGTATTCCTGCGTGCCTCGGCCAATGGTTTTCCCATCAGTGCACCGGTGGCGTTCTACAACCTCGACGCCGAGTACCTTGAGTAATTGCGGGAGACTGAACAATGCATAACAAGTCATGGAGTACCTGTATGCCGAAGACTGCAACGAAAACACGTTCACCCTGGCGCGTGTTGCTGAAGCCCGCGGCCGTACTGATGATCGGCTTCGCCGCACAGGCCGGCGCCCAACAGGCTGTGTGGGTGCCTGGCGAGCCTTACCCGGTGGAGAATCTGAAGGAGTTCGCGTGCCACGACTACACGCTCCCGTGTGGAAAGAAGGGTTCACCTGCCATTGAGAAGGTTAGCTACACAGGGCCTCGCATGGGCGATCCCGAACGCGGCAAGAAGATTGCCACCAACGTGCGATGGGGAAACTGCATGGCATGCCATGCACTCCCCGACCATGACGGCGGCACCATCGCGCCCGGCCTGGAAGCCTATGGCACCCGAAATGCGCCGTTCGAATACACGTTTCAGCGTATCTGGGATGGTCGCGTGTTCAATCCGAATGCCCACATGCCGGTGTACGGACCCAATCAGGTGCTCACTGTACGGGACATCCTTGACGTGATCGCTTACATCGAAACCGGCCGTTGAACGCAGGGGAACAGCATATGCATCACATGAACAGAGCCACCAAGCGAGCCTTGGCCTGCGCGGTCATTGCAGGTGCGGCATGTGCGGCGGTGCCGGCATTCGCAGCCAACGACCAGTACGTGTCCTTCCCCATGCTGTATGGCCGGGAAAGCACCACCTCGGATGATCCCACGTTGGCCATGGGCCTTCTGTTTCAGCCCGCCTTCACCTATCTCGATCGGGATGGAGCCGCCGGGGGCACCCGTGATAAGAGCGAGTTCAGTTTCCAGCGCCTGCGTTGGTACGTGAAGGGAAGCGCAACCCGGGACGTGGACTACCTGCTGGTCACGGAATGGGCACGCAACGGCGCAACCAGCTCTTCCGACGGCGGCGCGCGCGCGTTTCGCGCACGCGCAACTCTGAAGGATCTCGGGAACGCGACCAACCTTGCCTTTGGCTCCATCATCGTTCCCTTTGGCCACGCCTTTTATGTACCGGCGGAAAGTGCACCTTGGGTGAACTACACGCGCATGACTACCAACCTGTACGGGTGCGGATCGACCGACTGCACCGCCGACCAGGGAGAAATGATTGCCGACATCTGGAAGACCGGCATGATGGCCTTCGACCAGCTGAGGTTCGGCGCCGATAGTAGCCTCACGTATACGGTGGGCGTCTACAACAGCTCCGGTACGCGCTTCCAGGACGACGGCACACGGAAGGATTTCAACGGCTCGCTGGAATTCAACACCGGCAATGTGTTTGCCCATTACGGTGTCCGTCTGGGCAGTCAGCAGGATGCCACCGGTGATGAGATGGACCGGCAAAGGCATGCCGTGGTGCTCAGGTACAACGACTATCGGACTGCTCCGTGGTGGGTGTGGGCGGAGGCCATGCAAGGCACCGATGAGACCACGGGCGCTGACCGGAAGGCCGAAGGCTTCGAAGTGTCGGCGGGTTACAAGTTCACTCCCTCGTGGGAAGGCGTAGTGCGCTATTCCGGGTTCGACCCCAATACGGATGTGTCGAAGGACGAATTCGAAGAGATGAGTGTGGGGTTGACCTACCGCGCGGCGCGCGGCATCCGTTGGCAAGTGCAGGTCGATTCCAACTCGAATGAAAGCGAGACCGTAGACGACATGGTCTACACCGTACGGCTCACGGTGCCCTTCGCGAAGAAGCTCATGTGAATCATGGCGAATTTGGTTGGAAAAACGAAGTGCAGTTTCCACCACACCCGCATGAATCGAATGTGAATCGGAGATTGATATGGATACGAGACGACGAGTGGTGTTGCGAGGGAGTCTGGGAGTGATGGCCGCGGCAATGGCGATAGGCGCGGGCGTGTTGACGCCCCGGGCCGTGCTTGCTGCGTGGCCGGAAATGGCCTTCGGTGCGAAAAACATGGGCGCATCATTGAAGGAGTTGTTTGGTGCGAACGCCATCACCGAGAGCGACGCAGTGACAATCAAGGTCCCGGATATTGCGGAAAACGGCGCCGTGGTGCCGGTTGCCATAAGTAGCAGCCTGGCAGGGGTTCAGAGTGTGTCGATCCTCGTTGAAGGAAATCCGACACCCCTGGCGGCATTTTTCAAGCTGGGCAAGGGCGCGGGCGGTAGCATTTCTACGCGCGTGAAGATGGGCAAGACATCGAACGTGGTCGCTGTTGTGCAGGCGAATGGAAAGCTATACAGCGCGCGGAAGCAGGTTAAGGTGACTGTTGGCGGATGTGGTGGCTAAGGAGGAAATCATGGGAGACAGTATCAAAATACGTGCCACGGTCAGTGGCGAGGGTTGTACGGTCAAGGCGATCATCAAGCACGTGATGGAGACGGGACAGCGCAAGAACGTCAAGACCGGAAAGGTGATACCCGCCCACTTCATCAAGGAGGTGACCTGTACACACAACGGGAACGAAGTGCTCAGCGCTTCCTGGGGTACGGCGGTGTCGGTCAACCCCTATCTGTCGTTCGACGTTCACGGCGCGAAAGCCGGGGACCGGGTTGTACTCAGCTGGACCGACAACCACGGTCAGTCGGATTCTGCTGAAACGCTGGTCCGGTAAGTTTTTGATTTCTCCTCTGTAGCATCCTGCCTGGTTTGCCCGGCGGCCAGACCGCCGGGCATTTTTTAGGGAGTGCAACCTCCGTGGATGAGTCCGCCCATTCTCGGAAAGAATGCAGCGTTACTCCGAAACGCCTTCGGGTCAGGGTTTGATCGCCTCGATGGTGGCGGAAACCACATAATCCTCCACCCCGCGACCCGGCGCCCACTCTCGAATGAACTCGCGGCTTTCATCCTTTGGCGCGATGCGCACATCCTTGAAACCGGCACCGTGCAACGCGGCG
>JBAYQE010000102.1:0-8759 GCA_041677345.1 Thiohalomonadaceae bacterium | reverse complement strand
GGCCAGCCCCGCGGCATGCTGCTCCTGAGCGAAGCCGAAGATGCCAAGCAGCCCGAACAGGAGCAGGAAGGCAGCGACGTGCAGAAGCGTGCAGGCCAGCCCCGCGGCATGCTGCTCCTGAGCCAGGCCGACACGCAGCAGGGTGAGCAGTCGGGTGACGCGGGCCAGGAACAGGACAAGCAAAACGCCTCCTGAACCTTCCTCGTCCTGCCAATCCCCGCCGTGGTTCCTGCGCTTGCATAAGCGATTCCACGTAGTTGGAAGGATTGAGCCAACGACGCCGTCCGGGTACCCCGGACGGCGTCTTACGTTTCTGCCTGCAACTAATGGCTGCGTTTACCGGTCCCTCCACTCCCGGTAAGGTATCGGGTTGTGAAATTCATCGCCGCCTTCTACCGTTCCCTCTCCATCTTGCAGCTCGTACTGCTCGGGTTTGCCGTGGTAACGCTGCCGCTGCTGGCGGCGCTGGCAACGGCCATGGCGTCCTTCGAGCAGCTGACCAGCCAGGGCCGCCAGACGGTGCTCGAAACCGCCCGCGCCATACAGGCCAGTCGCGCGCTGGTGGAAGAAACCTTGGCCATGGAGCGACACGCCAGGCAGTACCAGGTGCTGAAGGACCCGACGCTGTTCACCGTCTACGAAGGGCGCCGACAGCACTTCCTCCAGGCCCTGCAGGAAACCCGCACGGCGCGGCCGGCCGAGGCGCTCAGCGAGACCCTCGCCGAGCTGGAACGCATCGAACAGGACATCTACCGCACCCTGCGCACACGCAGCCTCGGGAGCACCGCGGTCCAGGAAGGACTGCAGGCGTTTGCCAAGCTCGAGGGTTTGTCCAGGGCCGTATTTCTCGACAACATGCGCACGGTCGGCAGCGAAATACAGGCCATCCAGGCGCGCTCCGACGCGGCGCGTGAACGCTTGCTCTGGCAGGCCTCGGCGCTCATTCCACTGGCATTGGTATTGGCGGTGGTAAGCACTGTGCTCATCGCACGCCCCTTGCGCCAATTGGGCCAGGCGGTACGCGGCCTGGGGAACGGCGCGTTTGAGCAGGACATCCGCGTGACAGGTCCTCACGACCTTGCGCATCTGGGTGCCTGTCTCGACTGGCTGCGCCAGCGCTTGCTGGAACTCGAACAACGCAAGATCGCCTTCCTGCGGCACATCTCCCACGAACTGAAGACACCGCTCGCCAACATCCGTGAAGGCACAGAATTGCTGTCGGAGCAGGTCATGGGTGAGTTGAACCAGCCGCAGCAGGAGATCGTCGGCATCGTGCGCAGCAACAGCCTGCAGCTGCAACGTCGGATCGAGGATCTGTTGAGCTTCAGCGTGTCACAATCGGCAGTACCGGCGATCGCGCCCAAACCCGTGGAGCTGGATGCCCTGCTCGAAGACCTCATCGCGCAGCACAAGGTCTCCGCCTTGGCCGGTGACGTGGCCGTCGAGCTCGCCGCAGGCGGGCATCAGGTGGTAACAGATGAGGAGAAATTGCGGGTGATCCTGGATAATCTCCTGTCCAATGCGGTGAAATTCACCCCTGAAGGAGGATGCGTGCGCCTGAGCAGCGGCAGCGACACAGACGTCGTCTGGGTGGAGGTGCAGGACGATGGCCCCGGCATGACCCCTACCGAGCGCCGCCGCGCCTTCGAGCCTTTTTTCCAGGGGCATGCCGGTGCACGGGGCCTGGTACCCGGCAGCGGCCTGGGGCTTTCCATCGCCTGGGAGTATGCGCGGGCACTGCGCGGCCGGCTGGAAGTGCTCGACAGTGCCAAAGGTGCGCGCCTGCGCGTTACCCTGCCCGCATTGAACGGCCCACCCGTCGAAAACCCGACCACACCCGTGTCTTGACATGAGCATGAACAAAATCCGCCGACTGCTGCTTGGCAGCCTTCTTCTCGGCACAGGCGGTTGTACGGTATTGCCGTCCGCCCCGGACGCCGCCGACGACGACCACCGCGTCAAGGTGACACAGCTGTCGTTCACGATGGTCCCAGTGCCTGCGGCTCCCGACGACGGCACCTTGGCCCCGCGCTATTGCCTCGAAGTCACCGATGAGGACCCACTCGCGCATGCGCTGCTACTCGTACTGCGTGGCGATCCGGACGACGAGGCCACCGCACAGCAGCTGCTCGACAGCCTGGATGCCGACCCGGAAAAGCAGGTAATCCCCGTGGAGGAACTTGCCGCCTTGCTGCGGGCTCGACTGAGCGAGCGCCAGCAGCTCCGGAACGCATTGGCAGAGGAACAGCACCAGCGGCGGGTGCTGCAACAGCAACTTGGTGTCCTGCAACGCCAGCTCGACGAGCTCATGAACATCGAACAGCAGATCAACAGGCGCATGCAGGCACCTGCCATCGAGGTACCGCCATCATGACCGCCAAGGCGCGCTTGCTGCTCGTCGACGACGATCAGGGGCTGTTGCGACTGTTGTCCATGCGCCTGGAGTCAGCGGGCTATCAGGTGCATGTGGCGTGCAGCGGTGAAGAGGCCCTGGCCATGCTGCCGCGCCTGAACCCCCAGGTGGTCATCACCGACCTGCGCATGGACGGCATGGACGGCATGGCGCTGTTTGACGCGATCAGGGCCCGCGATCCACTGCTGCCCATTGTCATTCTCACGGCACACGGCACCATTCCTGATGCCGTAGAGGCCACCAGCCGGGGTGTATTCGGCTTCCTCACCAAACCTTTCGATGGTCGCGAATTGCTGGACCACATCGCGCGCGCGCTACGCCTGGCCGGCGGCGCGCCGGAGCACGAAGCGGGGGGCGGCGAGAGCGGACGTTCCGGACTCATCAGCCGCAGCGTGGCGATGGATGAAATGCTGCGCCAGACCCAGCGCGTGGCCGACAGTGAGGCCAACGTCCTGATCCAGGGCGAGAGTGGCACGGGCAAGGAACTTCTGGCGCGCGTGGTTCACCAGCACAGCCGCCGCGCGGCCGGCCCGTTTCTCGCCATCAACTGCGGTGCCATGCCGGAGGCACTGCTGGAATCCGAGCTGTTCGGCCATTGCAAAGGTGCGTTTTCCGGCGCCACCCAAGCCCACAAGGGTCTGTTCGAGGCCGCCAGCGGCGGCACCTTGTTTCTGGACGAAGTAGGTGACATGCCGCTGGCCTTCCAGACCAAGCTGCTGCGTGTGATCCAGGAGCAGGAAGTACGCCCGATCGGTTCGACGCGCTCGGTCGCGGTGGACGTGCGCGTCATCTCCGCCACCCATCGCGACCTGGAGCAGGCCGTGGCGGGGGGCGAATTCCGCGCCGACCTGTTTTACCGGCTCAACGTGGTGCGTCTGGATCTGCCGCCCCTGCGGGATCGGCGCGACGACATCCCACCGCTGGTGAGCCATTTCCTGATCCGCAGCAACGAACGCAACGGCCGCGACATCAAGGGCTTCTCGCCCGCCGCCATGGAACTGCTCATGACCTCGCCGTGGCCGGGAAACGTGCGCCAGCTCCAGAACGTGGTGGAACAGGCTGTCGCCCTCGCCACCACGGATGTCATCCCCGAGACATTGGTGCAGCACGCCTTGCGCAGCCAGGTCACGCGCATGCCGTCACTGGCAGAAGCAAGGGAACAATTCGAGCGGCAATACCTCGAAGAGTTGTTGCAGATCACCGCGGGAAACGTGAGCAACGCCGCACGCATCGCCGGCCGCAACCGGACCGAATTCTACAAGCTGCTGCGGCGCCATCGCCTCATGCCGGAGTTGTTCCGCGGCTTCTGAGGAGGCCTGCCGCTACCCATGTTCAACTTCACCCTTCTGCCGCCGCTGGGGCTATACGTGCACGTGCCCTGGTGCGTGCGCAAGTGTCCCTATTGCGACTTTAATTCCCATGAGGTGGCCAGCGAGTTGCCGGAGCGTGAGTACCTGGATGCCCTCATCGCCGATCTGGAGCAGGAACTTCCGGCGGTGTGGGGCCGGCCCGTGACGAGCATCTTTATCGGTGGCGGGACGCCCAGCCTGTTTTCGGCCGAGGGCATTGACCGGCTGCTTGGTGCCGTGCGTGCACGCGTGAGATTACTGCCCGACGCGGAAGTCACCCTCGAGGCCAATCCCGGCACGGTGGAACAGGGGCGCTTCCGCGAATACCGCGCCGCGGGGGTGAACCGGCTGTCCATCGGCGTGCAGAGTTTCGATGACCGCCTGCTCGCACACATCGGCCGTATTCATGATGGCACCGACGCAGTGCGCGCCGCCGAGGCCGCGCATGCGGCAGGCTTCGACAACTTCAACCTGGACCTCATGTTCGGGCTGCCTGGCCAGGACTCGGAACAGGCACTGGCCGACCTGCACCAGGCCATTGCCCTCGCACCCACCCATCTCTCCTGGTACCAGCTCACCGTCGAACCGAACACCGCCTTCCAGCACGCACCACCCGTGCTGCCCGATGACGACCTGCGCTACGACATGCAGTTGCGTGGCCAGGCGCTCCTGGCCGCCAACGGCTTCGCAAACTACGAGGTCTCTGCCTATGCGCAAGAGGGCTTCCGCTGTCATCACAATCTGAACTACTGGCAATTCGGTGATTACCTCGGCATCGGTGCGGGTGCGCACCAGAAACTGACCCTCCCGCATCCCGCTCACATCGAACGCCGCGCCAAGCACCGGCACCCGCGAGAATATCTCGCCGCTGCCACGGGCAGCGGGCGTATCGCATCCCAGACCACGCTCACGCGCACGGACGCGGGCTTCGAATTCGTGATGAATGCCCTGCGCCTCAACGAAGGCTTCCCCACAGCCTTGTTCGAGGAACGCACCGGCCTGCCCCTGAAGACCATCGAAAAGCCGCTGCGCGACGCCGAGTCACGCGGGCTGCTAAGCTGGGATGTGCAGGCCGTGCGACCCACTGAGCTGGGCAGATTGCATCTGAACACGCTGCTGGAACTATTCCTTGCATAGGGCAGCAACGCTGCGCCCCACGATATATGTACACCGAGCCCATCGAAGTGCAGTGTCCGTATTGCGGTGAATGGTTCGATACGGAGGTGGATACCTCCGCCGGTGACCAGGATTACATCGAGGACTGCGCCGTGTGCTGTCAGCCCATACGCTTCGTGATCACCCTGGACGAAGACGGCCACGTGCAATCCGTGGAGACCACCCGGGAAAATGACTGAACCCTACCGGCCCATTCCTTGCGAAACCCATGCCGAGTACGAACTGGCGATCATGCACCGCACCCGCCTGGCCATGCGCTGGCGCGATGCCACGGGTGCGGAGCACCATGCCCGGGTGCTGCCGCTCGACACGGAAGCCACCGCGGACAAAGAGGAATACCTGGTCGTGGAGCGCGAGAACGGCCAGCGCGAACGTATCCGACTCGATCGCATCCTCGAGGCCAATCCGGCATAAAATGGCGCTTTTGCCGGGGCCCTGTTCATGTCTACCAACCTGTTCCTCGCCCTGCTGATCAATGTCGTCGTGGGCGCCTATCTGGCGTGGGGTTACCCACGCACCGTGGCCCACAGCTTTCGCGGCCGTATGCCGCCGCCTTTCTTCGCCCTGCTGCTGCGCGTGATGCCTTTCTTCGGCAAGGTGCTCGTGGCCGCCTCCGTGGGTTATGGCCTGCTGGTGGTTTCCGGGTTGCCGCGGTGAGTGGATTGCGCCTGGGTGTCGATCTCGGCGGCACCAAGATCGAGATCATCGCCCTCGATAGCGACGGTAGCGAGCTCGCGCGGCGGCGCACCGCCACCCCGCGCGCAGATTACAAGGCCACGCTACACACCATCGCGAGCCTGGTGCACACCGTGGAGGCCGAACTGGGGCGGCGCGGTACCGTGGGCGTGGGGATCCCCGGCGCCATCTCCCCCGCCACCGGATTGGTCAAGAACGCCAACTCCACCTGGCTCATCGGCAAGCCGCTGGATCAGGATTTGGCTGCCGCCCTCGATCGACCGGTGCGGCTCGCCAACGACGCCAACTGCTTCGCCGTGTCGGAAGCGACCGACGGTGCCGCGCGCGGCGCGGCAGTGATGTTCGGTGTCATCGCCGGCACGGGGACCGGCGGCGGTATCGTGGTACACGGCCGGCACCTGCATGGCGCCAATGCCATCAGCGGCGAGTGGGGACACAATCCGCTGCCCTGGCCGCGTGCAGAGGAGCTGCCCGGACCCACGTGCTATTGCGGTCGTCGCGGCTGCATCGAGACCTGGCTGTCCGGACCCGGCTTCGAGCGTGCATTCGAGGCAGCGAGCGGTCGCCGGCTTTCCGCCGCGGCCATCGTGCACGCGGCCACGCAAGGCGACAAGGAGGCCGAAGCGGCGCTCGCGTGCTACGAGGACCGCATGGCCCGCGCCCTCGCCACAGTGATCAACGTGCTCGACCCGGACGTGATCGTGCTGGGTGGCGGCATGTCCAATATCGCCCGTCTGTACCGTAACGTGCCACGCCTCTGGGCGCAGTATGTATTCTCCGATCGCGTGGACACGCGCCTGCTGCCACCGGTGCATGGCGATGCGAGCGGCGTGCGTGGCGCTGCATGGCTGTGGCCAAGCAGCGGTTGAGGCGCTACAGTCACGAGGGTTTTGTTAGTGAGTGCGGCGGCGCCGCGCTCCCCTCGACAAGGAAGGTTCGGGAATGCCCACGAAGCAGCGATTGAACTTGAGTGTGCGCCATCTGACCAAGCCGTCGGCGGGCGCCTTCGATACCCGACCGCGCGCGGTGACCCGCTGGGCCGCCGAGCTGCCCATGGCCCATCTGGACGAAACCGGGCAGCGCCTGTGCCATGCACTCGCCGAAGTCAACGGCCTGGACCTCTCCATTCGCCGCCGCACGCATTTGCTCGAGACCCTCGGGCCGAAGGCAAGGCTGGTGCTCGACCACCTGCGCCGTCGCTACGCCAGCCAGTCCCTTCCCCTCACCCCCGCCGCCGAAGGTGCGGCACGCCAGGCCATCGCACTGCTATCCGAGCTGCTGCGCGGTTACCGCACCCTGCTCGGCCAGATCATCACCACGGGCAAGCCGCTCCCGCCGTGGCACCGGCTCCGGTTTGGCAGACCGGTGCGGTGCGCCCTGCACCGCTTCATTCATTACGGCGGCGAACTGCTCGCACTCTACGAGGCAATTCACCGCGCAGCGCCGGACGGTCTGTGGAAACGTGTCAATCGCTGTTATCTGCTCGCGGAGGCCCACGGCATGGCGGGCAGTCGTCTGCCGCTACCCGGGGAAGAACGGCGCCGCACCCGCGTGCAGGAGGAATACCTGCGTGCGCTGTTGATGTCACTGCTGCCGGTGGATGGCATCACGCCGGCCCAATGGGGTGACATCATCGCCCATCTGCCGCGCTGGATCGCACTCACCGCATTGGTGCGAGCGCCGTTTGCGGCGAACGACGCAATGCACGTGGTGCGGCTCGGCCGGGACGGTGGACCACAACCCGTCGGCGCACTGGACGAGGAGGGCCTTGCCAGCCCACACACCCGCGGCATCTGCATCACGGGCCTGCGCGCGGAACTGCAGAGGCGGTTGGCACGGGGTGGTCGCCGACGCCTTTGGCGACGGGAGACCGACCTCGCACCCGAGGCCCTGCAATTTCTCGTGGAATACTGGTGCAGCGCAGCGCAGCGCACTGAGCAACGCGACCTGCGAAACCGCCCGGCCGATGTGATCATCGGCCTGGCCACACTCCACCACCTGCTGGGCGGCAATAGCACGGCGCCACAGGAGGAGCAAGATCCCGAGCCCACACGCCCCACCATGAGCCTCGTTCCCGAACCCGAACTTACCGGTCACCACATGGGCACGCGCGCCGAGGCGATCGATATCTGGCAGAGCGTCTACGTCGATCCGGAAAAGGTCTGCCCTGTCGCCCCCGTGGTCGCCGATTGGCGCCGTCAGGCGAAGACCGGCGAGACCTACCGCAGCCTGCCCGCGCGGCTGGTAGACCGCAGCCAACATGGCTGTGGCGTACACATGGACCGGCGCGCAATAGTGAATGTCGCCACCGGCATGCTCATCGCCTTGCGCGAGGAGGAAAATGAGGTCTGGCACGTGGGTGTGATCACGCGGGTAACGGCCCATGGTGAGCAGGTGGCGTTGGGTGCCCGCCTGGCCGGCGAGGCGCCTCTACCAGCCCACCTGCATACCCGCTCGGCACGAGGCCTGAGCACCTTTCCCGCCATTGTCGCACGCGATGAAAAGGGCCGGCGGCTGCTGATCGCACCGGCGGTGCCGGCGGTACGGGAGGGCGAGTTGATGGTGGAGCTGGGTGGGCATCGCGTGCCTCTGCAGCGCCTGGGCAACGGTACACACTCGCGGCACGTCGCTGTGGTACCCATTGCACCGCTGCGGGCCGATGACGAACGTCATTTCGAGCGTGCGCCGGTGATGGCCGTGGCGGCGGCCAGGGAGGAGGCATGGGCCCCGCAGGCGAGCGGGGCCACTGATGCGACGCCACAGGCGCCGCCCGGGCGCCATGTCGAACAGCTCATGGCGGCCACCGGCATACGCCGTGAGGATGCCGAATTCTTCCTCGCTGCCGAAGCAGCGCACAAGGCCGGGACCGCGCCACGCCTCAAGAGCGTCAGCTGAGCACGCGCTGCGCCGCCGCACCGCCCGCAAGGATGAACGCGGTCGCTGGTGCGGCCTGTTGAAAAAGGGCAGAGGCCCTTTCTCAACAGGTTTCCGCTTTGCCGTCGCGCCGCAGCGCCTACGGCGTCACACCCTTGCCGAGGGTGTGCCCATGCACGTGGTCACCGTAGGCGTAGTTTTCGTCGTGATACAGCGCGTCGGTCTCGGCGATGGTCTTGAGGGCGCGCGGG
>JBAYQE010000101.1:0-8773 GCA_041677345.1 Thiohalomonadaceae bacterium | reverse complement strand
TGGCCCATGATCCCATCGACCGGCCGTTCATGGGGCTGGCCAGTGCCAGTCATGCGGCGTGGCAGGCGCTCAGCGCGACCCAGAACGGACAACTGCGCCGCTATGCCGCGGGGTTGGTGGGCGGGGTTATCGTGCTTGTCATCATGCTGGTGTTCGCATGACCCTCGCGGCCATTTTGCTGGTGTTGCTCGGCGGCGGCACCCTGGCGTGGTGGAGTGAGGGGCATGGACGGCACTGGCCGCGGCGTGTCGGCCTGGGGGCCGTCGTGGTGGCACTGGCGTTTGCCCTCGCGCTGCCGGGTGACGGCGGCTGGCAGTCAGAACTGCGTCTGTCCTGGATCCCCCGCTTCGGTATCACTCTGCACCTCGCGGCGGACGGGCTTTCCATTCCCCTCATCCTGCTCTCGCTCGTGCTCGGCGTGGTGGCCCTGCTGGTGGCCTGGGAGGTACGCGAGCGCCCCGGGTTTTTTCAGTTCAACCTGCTTTGGAGCCTCGCCGGCATGGTGGGCGTGTTCGCCGCCCTGGACCTGTTTCTATTCTTCGTGTTCTGGGAAGTGATGCTGGTGCCCATGTACTTCCTCATCGCCCTGTGGGGGCACGAGCAGCGCCAGCGCGCGGGCACCAAGTTCTTCGTGTTCACGCAAGCCAGCGGCCTGCTGCTGCTCACCGCCATCGTGGCGCTTGCGCTGGCGGCGGCGGAAGGGGGCGAAGCCATCAGCTTCGGCTATTTCGACCTGCTGGGTGCACCGCTGGGGGCGGCGGCGCCGTGGATCGCCGCCGGTTTCATTGCCGCCTTTCTGGTGAAGTTGCCGGCGGTTCCGCTGCACACGTGGCTGCCGGACGCACACACCCAGGCACCCACGGCCGGCAGTGTGCTGCTCGCGGGTGTGTTGCTCAAGACCGGTGGTTATGCGCTGTTGCGCTTCGTGTTGCCGTTGTTTCCCGAGACCACGCTGGCAGCGGCACCGTATTTCATGGGGCTCGGCGCCGTGGGCATCATCTACGGTGCGGTGCTTGCCTTCGCGCAGCAGGATGTGAAGCGGTTGGTGGCCTATACCAGCGTGAGTCACATGGGGTTCGTGCTGCTGGCGGTGTTCGCGTGGAATGTCACGGCCTGGCAGGGTGCACTGCTGCAGATGCTGGCGCACGGCTTTGCCACGGGGGCCTTGTTCGTGATCGCGGGCGCCTTGCAGGAGCGCATGCACAGCCGTGACCTGCGTACCATGGGCGGGCTTGCCGCACAGGTGCCACGGCTGGTGGCCTTCGGTATGTTCTTCGCCGTGGCGGCCTTCGGACTGCCGGGGATGGGTACCTTCCTGGGTGAGTTCGTCTCGCTGCTCGGCGCCTTCCAGGCCAACAGGGTCATCGCTGCGGTATCGGCCACGGGCATGGTGCTGTCGGCTATCTATGCACTGGCGCTGGTGCAGCGTGCGTTTCATGGGCCGCCACAGGAACGCGCACTGCACGATCTCGGGCGCCGTGAGGTGGGTGTGCTGGCTTTCATGGCCATCGGCCTGCTTTGGCTGGGCATCGCCCCGCAGCCGGTACTGGACCTGGCGGCGCTGCCATTGCGTACCTTGGCGGGGGGCTAGATGACGAGCCTGGATCTCCTCGCGCTCCTGCCCATCATCCTCCCTGGCCTGGGCGCAGTGGTCGCACTGCTGGTCGGCAGCTTCGTGCCGCGCCACGGGCTCATCGCTGCCATCACCGCAGGCGCCATGGCTGCGGGCGTGTTGGCGACGTTCGCTGTCATGCCGCTGGTGCCGCACGTCATCATGGGGCAACTGGCGCTGGACGGGCGCGCGCTGTTCTTCTGGTTGCTCATCCTGGGGGCGGCACTGGTGGTGGCGGGACTGGCTTTTCCGTTCCTGGCGCAGCGCCGTGTACGCGGCGAGGCCCACCATCGTGAATTCCACGTACTGCTGGTGCTCGCCACCGTGGGCGCCATGGTCCTGGCGGCCGCCAGCCATTTCGCTGCCATGTTCATTGGCCTCGAACTGCTTAGCCTGTGCCTGTTCGGTTTGCTCGCCTATGAGGCCGAGCACGGTCGTGCACTGGAAGCGGGTATGAAATACCTGGTGCTTTCGGCGGCCTCGTCGGCCCTGCTGCTGTTTGGCCTGGCACTGCTGTATACCGCGGGCGGATCGCTGTCCCTCCATGGCCTGCCCATGGATACCGCGGGTGCTCAGCGGCCGTACGTGCTCGGCGGCATGGCGCTGGTGCTGGTGGGTATGGGCTTCAAGCTCTCCCTGGTCCCTTTTCACATGTGGGCGCCGGATGTGTATGAGGGTGCACCTGCGCCCGTGACCGCGTTCCTTGCCAGCGTGTCGAAGGCCGCAGCCGCGGCTTGGTTGTTGCGCCTGCTTGAAACCACGGATGCCTGGTCGCTCACGACGGTGTCGCTCACCGTCGCCGTGCTCGCCGCCGCGTCCATGCTGGTGGGAAACCTGCTCGCACTCGCACAGGAGAACATCAAGCGCCTGTTGGCCTACTCCTCCGTATCTCACATGGGCTACCTGTCCGTACCACTGGCGGCAGGGGGGGCACTGGCGGGCGAGGCGGTGATGTTCTATGCGGCAGCCTACGTGATCATGTCGCTCGCCGCCTTCGGCGTGGTGGGCGTGCTGTCGCGCGACACGCCGGGGCAGGAGGTGGTGCATCTGAGCGCCTATCGCGGTTTGTTCTGGCGCCGACCCCTGGTGGCGGGCACGCTCGCCGTGGCACTGGTCTCGCTCGCGGGTATTCCGGTCACGATAGGCTTCGTGGGCAAGTTTTACGTATTCGCCGCGGGTGTGGAGGCGGCACTGTGGTGGCTGCTGGCGGTTCTGGTGGCTAGCAGCGCGATCGGGCTGTATTTCTACCTGCGGGTACTCGCGGTGTTGTTCGCGTCGAGCGGCGCTGTGGCCGAGCGCCACCGTGACGGCCTCGCCGGTGGCTTGCTCGCCGTCTTGCTTGCGGCCATCGTGTTGCTTGGGCTGTTGCCTGGGGCGCTGGTGGAGGTGGTGAGCGCCGCCGCCCCCTGAAGTGTGCCTGGGGCTTATTTTCGCCGCGTTTTGAGCTAGGTTCAGATCATGTTCGGGCGCGGCTTCAAGCTGTTCCGCCTGCTCGGGTTCGAGGTACGCATGGATCCGAGTTGGTTCTTCCTCGCACTGCTGGTCGCGTGGACACTGGCACAGGGGCTGTTTCCGGTGTATGCGCCGGGGCTGCGTGTGAGCAGCTATTGGCTGCTGGGTCTGGCGGGTGTGCTCGGGCTGGTGTTATCCATCGTCCTCCATGAGTTTTGTCATTCGCTGGTGGCGCGGCGCTTCGGGATGCCCATCGGCGGCATCAGCCTGTTCATGTTCGGCGGCGTGGCGGAGATGACCGATGAGCCGCCGGCACCCAAGGTGGAGTTCCTCATGGCCGCGGCGGGTCCAGTGTCGAGCTTCGCACTGGCGGGTTTGTTCGGCGGCCTGGAATCGGCGGGCAGTGCGCAAGGCTGGCCGTTGTGGCTCACGACCTTGCTGTTCTACCTGGCCTGGCTCAACCTGGTGCTCGCCGTGTTCAACCTCGTGCCCGCCTATCCACTGGACGGTGGACGCATGTTGCGCGCCGGACTGTGGGCGTGGCGGCGCGACATCCACAGGGCAACCTACATCGCTGCACTCATTGGACGCGGATTCGGCCTGGGACTGATCTTCCTGGGCGTGATTACGGCCCTGGGTGGATACGCCGTGAGTGGGTTGTGGTGGATCCTCATCGGCATGTTTCTGCGCTTCGCCGCCGGGACGTCCTACAAGCAACTGCTGTTGCGCGAGCGCATGGGTGGCGTGCCGGTGCGTCAGTTCATGAGCGAGCCTCCCGTAACCGTGCGGCCCGATACCACTTTGAAAGACCTGGTGGAGCAATACGTGTACAAGTACCACCACCGGCTCTATCCCGTGGTGGTGGATGGCGATTCGCTGGTGGGATGCGTGAACACCAAGCAGTTGAGCGGCATGTCCACAGAGCAGTGGGAGAAGCACACCGTGAGCGAGATATCACGCGTGTGCGATCCGGAAAACACCGTCACCGCCGACACAGATGCGGCACAGGCGTTGTCACTCATGCTGCGTACCGGCAATAACCGGCTGGTGGTGACCGACGGCAGTCATCTGGCCGGTGTGGTCACGCTCAAGGATCTCTTGAGGGATTTCGGAAATCCCTGAGAGCCGGGAATCCGCAGGCGGTCCATGTTGCCAGGGACCCGCCTGCGTGTCTTGGACTTACGTGCGTTTCACGAACGTCAGGCAATGCACGTTGCTGCCACTGTAACCCACGTTGATGCTCTGGGCCATGCACTCGAAATCGTCGTTGTAGTTGCAACCCGTCACCTTGCACGCGCCCACGCCCGCCTGTAACTGGGTGCGTGAGGTGTGACGGGACGAGCCCATGTAGGTGTCACAACCAGGGTGGGTTCCGTCGCCAATGGTGATCGCGCGGGCATGGCAGTTCTGGTTGGTGTTGTATACGCAGTCACTGACCGCACATTTCGAAACCAGCGGCATGTCCAGGCAGATTTCGGTCATGGCACACGTCCTCCGTTGTGGAATCCGATGATTGTCCAACCTAGGTGAGTATCGCCACCTGTCAAAAGGTGCCCTGCCTTTGGTGCGTGGCGGCAAGCCGGTTTCAGGGCGCGATCACGCTCCAGCATCCCTGAGGTTCAATGCTGCACCGATTCCAGCAGGCACACCGCGCCTGGCTGTTCGATGAGCAGCACAATGCTTTCCGAAAGGTACAAGTCGTGATGGATGCCGTCCTGGCGCGCGTAGCCGGCCATGAGATCCTGGCCGATGATGAGGCGCCCCACGCGTGCATCCACCAGAACACCGCCGCTGATGGGGGCCTTGTACACCCCCAGCTCGCACAGCCGGCGCAGGTGTTCCAACTGGGTCAGTTCCGTGCCTTCGTAGCGATGGAACAGGCCGTTGTACAGGGGTGCCGCGAGGGCGAGTGCGTAAGGGCCGCGGTAGCCGTTGCGGTCCAGTGCCGTCACAGCGGCGAGTACATCGTTCAGCGCCTGTTCCGTATTGCTCCAGTCACCGACACGATGCACGGCCTTGCCGTCCACGGTCATCAATCCAGGCAACTGGAAATCCTTCTGGCCGTAATAGATGAATTCCTCTTCACGCCTGGCCACTGCCTCCGCGGCGTGGGCGACGACCGTGAGGCTGAGTGGCTGTCCCTGGCGGCGAAAGCTCTCGATACGACGGATGCTCAACTGGAAGCTGCGGCGCAACATGGGTACGGCGATCGCGCGGCTGGTCACGGCGCCGGCCTCGTCGTGGCCGGGCTCACGGCAATAACCGTCCTCACCGGCCTCGACCGCAGTGAGCCCGAGCCCGTAGGGTCCGTCCACCGGAATAAAGCGGCGGCCGGTGAGCACGTCGCGCGCCGCGTGGACCGCCGCCTCGTCGATGCGCTGCCAGATATCATCGCCGAAACCCGCTGCCGAACGGTTGAGATAGTCCACGTCAGCCTCCCTTCAGGGAACCGATGGTCAATGCCGGGCGCGCCACATCCATGGCCGATTCACGTGTATCTTGTTCGGCCGCTTCTGCGGCTGGCTCGGGTGCCTTCCCTTCGGCCGCTTCCTCGATGCTGGTGATGGGTGCCTTGGTAAACAGGTACGTGCGGAACATCTGATCCGCGTGTGGCTCGTTGCGGCGCACCCATTCGAGCAACATGCTGGCGTGCTCGATCTCTTCGCGCATGTTGTGCAACAGGATTTCGCGCAATTCCCCGTCGCCTGCGGCCTCTGCGCGCTGACGATACCAGTCGACGGCCTCCAGCTCCTCCTGGATGGACACCAGTGCCCGATGGAGGTCGAGGGTGTGTGGCGACAGGACGCTTTCGGATTCGTGCAAAGTAGTGCTCGCACCGGCCATGGCTGTCCTCGGTTCGTTCCGGATCCGATGTAGAAAGGCTAGCAGGTGAGAGGCTCCGCGCAGGCTGGTTGTGTCAGGTAGCGCTGCGCGCAACCTGACCTACGGAAAGCGCGTCAGTGCTGACAGGCGGGGCAGTAGTACGCCGAGCGCCCGCACAGGTTCAGGTGCACGGTGCTGCCGCCACAGCCACAGGCCCGGCCGGCACGGCGGTGGCGCAACAGCCATTCCTGCGGCAGGCGTTTGGGTTCCGCGCCGCGGCTGATGGCTTCCTTGAGCACCTGTTGCATGATCTGATGGAGACGACGCCATTCGCGCCCATCCAGGGTCGCGAGACTGCGGCGGGGATCGAGGTGGGCATGGAACAGGATCTCGTCCGAGTACACGTTGCCGATGCCGGTGATGAGCGACTGGTTCATGAGCGCGCACTTGAGCGTGCCGCGGCCCGTGAGCAGACGGCGGAAGGTGTCGAAGTCCAGGCGCTTGTCCAGGGCGTCCATGCCCAGTTCCTTGGCCTCGATCAGCGCGGTCTGACTGGACACCAACCCGATGCGGGCCAGCTTGCGCGGCACCACCCAGGCGAGCGCGCCGTCGTCCAGGTCGAACAGTACGCGAGTGTGGCGCGAGGGCGTCTCGCCGGGCGCGAGCTTCTGCAGACGGCCTGACATGCCAAAATGCAGCACCACGTGCAGGTTCTCGCCCAGGTCCATGAACAGGTACTTGCCATGGCGGTGCGTCCCGCTGACGGCATGGCCGCGCACGCGTTCGCGGAATTGGCGCGCGTCGATGCCGTCCAGCAGTTCGGGGCTGAGCACGTGCACGTCGCGGATGCGGCGCCCGCGCGCGTGGTGTTCGAGGTATCGTCGGAACACCTCCACGTCGGGCAGTTCGGGCATGTCAGGAGGATTCCGCGTTGATGTGCAGGGTGATGAGGGGCACCGGGCTGACCAGTTCCACGTGGGCGCCGGTCTCGCGCACCAGCTCTTCAACGTCCGCCAGGTCCTCAAGGCCCTTGACCTCCTTTATCCGGTGCACCAGGTCGGCGCCGTCGCTGATCTGCAGCAATTGCGTGGTCGCAGTGCCGCTGCTGTGGAAGCGCCGGTACAAGGCGTGGTGATAATCGGGCGGCAACTGGATCTCGGCGCGACCGTAGCGCATGAGCTTGTCACGCACCTCGTCGAAGGAGGCGCCGCCGGACCAGCGGACACGATAGAGCGGGTTTTCGCGCATGGGGGGTTCCTCTGCGCAAAGCGTAGACC
Organism: Thiohalomonadaceae bacterium; assembly: GCA_041677345.1. Classification (GTDB taxonomy): domain Bacteria; phylum Pseudomonadota; class Gammaproteobacteria; order Thiohalomonadales; family Thiohalomonadaceae; genus JALOAT01. Next base: position 1,609 of record JBAYQE010000101.1, on the reverse strand, counting down.
TGCGCGGGCGGCGGTTTCGTTGCCTGCTTATGGAAGGTCCGCAAATGAACGCAAAATGATATGGAGTATAGAGCGGGCCATGCCCGGGTGGTTTGCATCACCCTTGCGTACGCGGGTGAGGAATTTTGCGGCGGTGGAAATGCCGTAGGTCACGTTGGCGCGAAGCGCCTACGTGACATGCGCGGCATGAAGATGTCACGTAGCTTCCTTCGCGACGTGAGCTACGCGAGCAAGATTTCACATCTGCGTCCATTCGCGGACTTTTCTCCATCAAGCACCGAGCCATGCGGCGCGGCGTGCGCGGGTGGCGTCGTCAACGTCGTCCTGGAACGAGAGCCGGCAGGTATCGGCGGGTGGGGCTTGCAGGCACACCTGGGCGCGGAACAACTCGTCGCGGCGGAAGGCGTGCAGCTCGGCGGTGTCACCGGCGCGGTAGGGCGCGAGCAGTTTTTCCAGATTGCCGTGGGTTACGCGCAGGCCGTCCAGGGCGACCACCACGTCGCCCGGCGACAACCCCGCCTGTTGAGCCGCGCCGCTTTCGTAGACGTTGACCAGCCGCGCGCCCGTACCGTCTTCGGCGGTGCGGGCGCCAAGGGTGACGCGGCGGGCGAGGGCGGCCTCGTCCTTGGCGGGCTTGCCGCCCTTGTCGCTCTGGGATTCGGCGGGGCGCAGGTGAAACTCGATGCCCATGGGCGCCAACAGCGTCGCCAGGTCCGGGTCGTCGGTGCCGCGCACGCAGGCATCGAAAAAGCCGCGCAGATCCACCTGCGCCACTTCGGCAATGATGTTCTCCAGGTCGCTCTCGGTCACGCCCATGCCGGTGCGGCCGTGGCGTTCCCACAGCAGGCGCATCACGTCATCCAGGGAACGCGCGCTTTCGCTGCGCGTGCGCAGCATCAGGTCCAGGGAGAGGGCGATGACGGCGCCCTTCACGTAGTAGCTGATGATGGCGTTGGGCGCGTTCTCGTCGGCCTTGTAGAACTTGGTCCAGGCATCGAAGCTGGAGTCGGCCACCGATTGCTTGAAACGGCCGGGCGAGCGCAGCACGCGGGTGATGGTCTGGCCGAGCAGTTCCAAATAATCCTTGGGCGTGATGAGTCCGCTGCGCACCAGGGCGAGATCGTCGTAGTACGAGGTGATGCCTTCGAAGGCCCACAGCAGCGGCGTGTGCACCTCGCGGCCGAGGTCGTAGGGCACGAAGGCCGCGGGCTTGATGCGCTTGACGTTCCAGGTATGGAAATACTCGTGGCTGCACAGGCCTAGGAAGGTGCGATATTCCTCGGACATGTCCTCTTGGTCGACGCGCGGCAGGTCGTTGCGGCTGCACAGCAGGCTGGTGGAACTGCGGTGTTCCAGGCCGCCGTAGCCGTCGCCCACGGCCATCACCTGGAACAGGTAGCGCGCCATGGGCGCGGGCCGGCCGAACAGGTCGATGTGCCATTCGCACACCTTCTGCAGGTCCCTGGCGAGGCGCGCGGTGTCCGTGCGGTGGCGGCCGGTGATGGCCACCTCGTGGGTCACGCCGGCGGCTTCGAACACCACCAGGGTGAACTCGCCCATTTCCACCGGGTGATCGATGAGCTCTTCGTAATCGGCGGCGCGATAGCGG
>JBAYQE010000100.1:0-8804 GCA_041677345.1 Thiohalomonadaceae bacterium | reverse complement strand
CGGGCGAGCGCGGCGGTGGCCTGGCCGCTGCGGTTCATGTAGGTCATGGGCTTGAGCAGCCAGATCTCGCGACCATCGAGCCGCACTCTGGCCACTTCACCCTGGAATTTGCCTTCATGGCGGAAGTGGGTGCCCTCGCGCCGGGCGAGGGCATCCACGAACCAGAAGCCGGCGTTGTGCCGTGTGAGTTCGTACTCGGGACCAGGATTGCCCAGTCCGACGATGAGTTCCACAGGCGGCATCAATGCCGGCTTCATCGAGGGCGCGACGAATGTCAGCCCGCGGTTTCCTCACCCTCGGCGGCAGCGGCGCCTTCCTCGGCGGCCGCGGTGCGACCGGCTTGGGCAGCGGCCACCGGCAGGTCGGAGCCGTGCGTCAGGGCCGTCAGTTCCACACCCTTGGGCAGCTTGAGTTCCGACAGGTGCAGGCTCTGACCCAGTTCCATGGCCGACACGTCGACTTCGATGTATTCCGGCAGGTCCTTGGGCAGGCAGCTGATTTCCACTTCCGTCATGGCGTGGAAGATCATGCCGCCGCCGACCTTGACGGCAGGGGACACATCGTCGCCCACGAAGTGCAGGGGCACGTGCATGCGCAGCCTCTCACTGGCGCTCACGCGCTGGAAGTCGGCGTGCAGCAGCACGGGCTTGGCGGGATGACGCTGCAGGTCCTTCAGCACGGCCTGCTCGACCTTACCGTCGAGCTTGATGGTGAGCACGTGAGAATAGAACGCCTCATGCTTGAGGTGCTTCATCATCTCATTGTGATCGAGCGAAACGGCCGTGGCGTCCTTGTGGGCGCCATAGATGACCCCGGGCATTTTGCCCTCGCGACGCAGGCGGCGGCTCGCACCCTTCCCCATGTCGCTGCGGGTTTCCGCGGTGACAACGAAATCGACATTGGACATTGTGTATTTCTCCTGAGTAATGCGGCCTCTCGGCCGTGTTTACCGCCGCCCCCGCGACCAGGTTTGGCGGAAATCTGTTGAGGTCGGACATGGCGCCGGTCTGGCGCCTCACGCCCGGCACCGGTCAGTCCATGTACAGCGAGCTCACCGACTCTTCGTTCTTGATACGGCGCATGGTCTCCGCCAGCATCTCGGCGATGCTCACCTGCCGGATGCGCTTGCAGGCGCGCGCTGCCGGTCGCAGCGGAATGGTGTCGGTGACGACGAGCTCATCGATCTGCGAATTCTCGATGTTCTCGATGGCCGGGCCCGACAGCACCGGATGGGTGATGTAGGCCTTGACCTTGGCAGCACCGTGCTCCTTGAGGGCGGCGGCGGCCAGGCACAGGGTGCCGGCGGTATCGACCAGGTCGTCCACCAGGATGCAGGTACGGTCGCGTACGTCGCCGATGATGTGCATCACCTGGGCCACATTGGCACGCGGACGGCGTTTGTCGATGATGGCGAGGTCCGCGTCGTCCAGGCGCTTGGCCAAAGCACGTGCGCGCACCACGCCACCGACGTCGGGCGACACGACCATCACATTCGGGTCACGGGCACGCCAGATATCGGACAGCAGGATGGGCGACGAGTAGACGTTATCCACCGGGATATCGAAGAAGCCCTGAATCTGATCGGCATGCAGATCCACCGTGAGCAGGCGGTTGACACCCACGATGGTGAGCATGTTGGCCACCACCTTGGCGGTGATGGGCACACGTGCGGAGCGCGGGCGGCGGTCCTGGCGGGCATAGCCGAAATAGGGAACCACACCGGTGATGCGGCCGGCGGAGGCGCGGCGCATGGCGTCGACCATCACCATGAGTTCCATGAGATTGTCGTTGGTGGGTGCACAGGTGGGCTGGACGATGAACACATGCTTGCCGCGCACGTTTTCCAGGATCTCCACCATGATCTCACCGTCGCTGAAGCGACCCACGACGGCCTTGCCGAGCGGCATGCCGAGATGGGTGGCGATATCTTGCGCGAGCTGCGGGTTGGAATTACCCGCAAACACCATCATGTCGGAAACCATGGCCCCTCTGTGCGACGTGACGCGTTCTAACGTAAGCCTTCAAGCGTTGACCGCGAAGCGCCGGACGAGCAAGCCGCTTCCTGCGAGTCACGTCTTTGCGCGCAACGCTCAACGCACCAAAATGGCTGGGGCGCCAGGATTCGAACCTGGGTATGCTGGAATCAAAATCCAGTGCCTTACCGCTTGGCGACGCCCCAAAAAAACGAACGCGAATGCTGAACATCCCGCCAGCGGAATTCAGGATTCGCAACTCTCCAGCCGCGCGAGCAACGGCGAACGATTGAGTCCGCGGGCGACGAAGCCGTCAAGCCCCGCCGGGCGCGCCGCCAGTGTCGCGCGCGCAGCAAACTCGTTCTCGAACGCGGCAAAGACGCAGGCGCCGGTGCCGGTCATGCGCGCCGGTGCGCGCGTGGCGAGCCAGTCGAGGGCCGCCGCGACCTGCGGGTGTCTGCGCCGCACCACGGACTCGCAGACGTTCCCGCCTGCCCCGTGAAGAAAGTCGCGTATTGTGATGGGCGTGCAATTCCGTGTCAATTGAGGGTCGGTGAAGACTTCGGCCGTGGACACGCTCACCGGCGGCACGAGCACCACGAACCACGGCTCCGGCAGCACCACGGGCGCGAGCCGCTCCCCCACGCCTTCGGCCCAGGCGGCCTGGCCGCGCACGAACACCGGCACGTCGGCACCGAGGCGCAGGCCCAATGCGGCCAGTGCATCCAGTGAGAGATTCAGTTGCCACAGGTGATTGAGCGCCACCAGAGTGGTGGCTGCATCGGAGCTGCCGCCGCCGAGACCGCCGCCCATGGGCAGGTGCTTGTCCATGCGGATGTCCACGCCGCCGCGATAGCCGCACTCCTGCCGCAGCAGCTGCGCCGCGCGTACCACCAGATCCTGCGCCGGCGCCACACCGGGCAGGACCGAGACACGCCGTACCTCGTCCCGGTCATGGACGCTGAAGTGGATGAGATCGCAGTGGTCCAGGAACTGAAAGACACTCTGCAGCAGGTGATAGCCGTCGGCCCGGCGGCCGACCACGTGGAGAAAAAGGTTGAGCTTGGCCGGTGCCGGCCAGGGATGATCAACCACCATGGGCTGCGACAGGCCCGGAACGGGACAATTCCCAGCGCCTCACCACCAGGCGCACTTCGGCATCCTCGGCACTGGCCACCAGACGGCCAGGCACGTCGATACCGCGCTCGGCCACATACCGGTCAAAACGGATGGTCCAACCATTCTGCACCAGGCGGGCCAATCGACCTTGGTCGTCCAGAGCGAGTTGGGCGGGGGCATCCGGTGCGGGCAGGCCGAGCGCCCACCAACGCAACGCCTCCACCGGGATCCACCAGCCGGTCTGCTGGTACAGCAACCAACTCGCATCGCTGTTACGGTGGCGTTCGCCATTGTCCAGGGCAAGGGTTGCGCCCCCGTCATCGCCGCTCAGGCGCACGGCACCGGAGCCAAGCGGGCCACTCAGGCGGATGTCGAAGGCGCCGTTGCGCTGGCGCCAGTCCACCCGAGCCTGGCCGCCGTCGCCGTGAGCCGCTACCGCCAGGTTGCCGTTCAGGTGCCAGTCATTCACTTGACCCACGGCGGCACGATGCCGCGACCACGCCGCCTCCGGATCGGCCACCGGCGGCCGCGTGGGCACGGGCGCGCAGGCCGCAAGCGCGAGCAGCACCACCATGGCGGTAAAAAGGAAGGAACGCGTGGAGGTCATTTGCTGAGGCGCTCGATCACCTTCAGCAACAGCCGGTTGTCGGGGGCGAGTTCGAGACCGTCATCCCATACCTGGCGCGCCTCATTGCGGCGTCCGGTGACCCAGTAGAGCTCGCCCAGGTGGGCCGCGATCTCCGGGTCCTTGAGAATGGACGCGGCCTTCTGCAGGTAGGTTTCCGCCTCGTCGTAGCGCCCGAGCCGGAACATCACCCAGCCCATGCTGTCGTTGATGGCCGGGTCATCGGGGTGCTGGGCAAGGGCCTGACGGATATAGCCAAGGGCCTCCTCGTGGCGATCGGTGCGGTCTGTCAGCGTGTAGCCGAGGGCGTTGAGGGCCTGGGCATTCTGCGGATCGTCGGCAAGGATCCTGAGCAGGTCGTGTTCCAGCATGTCCAGGCGATCCAGGCGCTCGGCGGCCATGGCGCGGGCGTAGAGCAGTTCCGGGTTGTCCGGTGCCAGGCGCAGGCCGGCACTGAATACCGCCACCGCATCGGCATAGTGCTCCAGCTCACGCAGCATCTCGCCCTCGGCGAGATAGAGGCGCGCCAGTTCCTCCGGAAACTGCGCATGCAGGCTGCGCAGATAGGCGCGCCCGGCCGGCCCCCCCTCGGTGCGCGCGATGATCAGGCCCACCCGCGTCTGTGCCTCCAAAGCGTTCGGGCCATCCGCCACGGATAAATACCACCGCCGCGCCTCGTCGTAATCCTTGCGGGACTCGGCGATCTGCGCGAGGGCGAAGGCGGCCTCATCGTTGTGCCCGGCAGCGAGCAGGCGCCGGAATTCCCGCTCCGCCGCGGGCAGGTCGCCAAGCTGCATGGCGAGCAGGCCCAGGGCATAGGAGACCTCGGGGTTGTCGGGTAGCTGCCGGGCCAGGGCCTCAAACTCCGCGCGCGCAGCCTCGAAGCGACGCGCCTCTACCAGAAACTTCGCATAGGACAGCCGCAGCCCCGTATCGACCGGCTCAGCCGCCACAGCCTGCTTGTAGACCTGCAGTGCCTCGGAAATCTGCCCCTGGTGGCGCAGGATGCTCGACTTGAGTACCAGCGCGCGTGCCCAGCCCGGCTTGCGCGCGAGCAGCGCTTCGACGCTGTTCAGTGCCGTGTCGCGCTGCCCCAGCAGGAAGGCCATCTGGGCATGGGCGAACAAGGCGTTTGGGTCGTCGCGATGGCGGGCGATGAGCTTCTCGAGCAAGGCCATGGCGCGGGCCTTGTCGGCCTCGCGGCTCAACAGATTGATGATGGCCTGAAAACCCTGGCTGCTGTCGGAGGAGGCGCCGAGGATGTAGTCGAGGTGAGATATGGCCTCGTCGGTGCGATCGAGGTGGATGAGCAGCGCCGCCAGCGATTGGCGTCCCTCCAGGTCCTCGGGTGCCACTTCCACCCAGAGTTCGGCCCCTTCAAGGGCCTTCTCTTGGTCGCGGGCAAAGACCGCGATACGCACCGCACGCTTGATCACGCGCGGGTCGCGGGTGTCCCAGGCGGCACGCAGGTAGTTGTCGGCGGCCAGCAGCAGGTCACCGCGCTGTAAGGCGATCTCGGCCGCCAGCAGGTCATACATGAGGCCGGGGGTGAGCTCATTGGCCGGCAACACTACCGGGGGCAGGGCATCGAGTTGTGCCGGAGCCGCTACCGCAGCCGGGACCGATGGCTCGGGTACGGCCGCTGATTGCTGCACCGGGGCGCTGCCGCAGCCGGCCAGCAGGACCGCAATCAAGGGGACAGGAATGCGCATTCGGGTCATAACGGTGGGAAACGGCGCCTGGCGGGCGATGTCTTATGCCTGGGAAACTATACCCGAGTTTACGTTTTTTTACCTTTGAGCCAGCCGGCACAGTTCGCGGCCCATCACGCGGTCTCCGAGGCCGTGCCGGCCTGCCCGGCGTGAAAACGTGATGCACACGGACGACGGGGCCGGTTCCAAAAGGGAGGATGGCTTGCTATATGGGAAAGTCATCACGCAGAATGGCGAAATCCATCAGCCTGTTTTCGCGCCCATGGCACTAATCGCTCTAGGCATCAATCACAAGACGGCACCGGTCGAGATCCGCGAGAAAGTGGCCTTCTCTCCCGAGACAGTACCGTTCGCCCTGCGTGAACTGGCCAAGCGTGGCACCATCGCCGAGGGTGCCATCCTGTCCACCTGCAACCGCATGGAGCTCTACTGCGGCCTGCCGACGGAGCAAGTCGGCGAACTGGTGAGCTGGCTGGGCGAGTTCCACGGCGTCCCCCCGGTGGACATCGAGCCCTATATCTATACCCACCCCGATCACGATGCCGTGCGCCACATGCTGCGCGTGGCGAGCGGACTGGATTCCCTGGTACTGGGTGAGCCCCAGATCCTCGGCCAGATGAAGCAGGCCTACACCACCGCACAGGACGCGGGCACCGTGGGCGTGCTGCTCAACCGCCTGTTCCAGCACACCTTCCAGGTGGCCAAACAGGTGCGTACCGATACCGCCATCGGCGCCAGCGCGGTTTCCGTGGCCTTCGCCGCGGTGAGCTTGGCGAGGCAGATATTCAGCGACCTCCGTCGCCACACCGCCCTGCTCATCGGCGCGGGCGAAACCATCGAGTTGGTGGCACGCCACCTGCGCGAGAACGGCATCGGCCGCGTGATCATCGCCAACCGGACCGTGGAGCGCGCCCATGCGCTGGCCTCGGAGTTCGATGGCTATGCCATCGGCCTGACTGAAATACCCGCCCACCTGCCCGAGGCAGACATCGTCATCTCCTCCACCGCAAGCCCCCTGCCGATCCTGGGCAAGGGCGCGGTGGAAAGCGCCATCCGCGCGCGCAAGCGCCGCCCCATGCTCATGGTCGACATCGCCGTACCGCGCGACATCGAGCCGGAAGTGGCGCAACTCGAAGACGTATATCTCTATGCCGTGGACGACCTGCAGGAGATCATCCAGGAAAACCTGCGCTCACGACAGGAAGCCGCCAAGCAGGCGGAAGAGATCATCGACGTGCAGGTGAGCCACTTCATGGGCTGGCTCAAGTCGCTGGATGCCGTGGACACCATCCGCGCCTTCCGCGAGGGCGCCGAATTCCTGCGCGACCAGACCATCGAGCGGGCGCTGCACCAGTTGCAGAACGGCAGGGCGCCGGAAGATGTGGTGTACGAGCTGGGCCGCCTGCTCACCAACAAGCTCACCCATGCCCCATGCTGCCAGATGCGCCGGGCCAGCTATGAAGGCCGGCGTTCCCTGCTCGATGCAGCCCGCGAACTGTTCAATCTGAAATCCAACGATCATTAGCCACCGGGCACGCACAGCGTTCACAGGAACGAGCCCCTCCTGTGAACCCTGTGTCCCGTGGCTGATCCGTGCCTTGTCCAGGCCTCCAAAAGATCATGAAGCCATCCATACTCCACAAGCTCGAAAACCTGAGCGAACGTTTTCAGGAGATCAACGCGCTGCTGTCCGAGGCCTCGATCATCGCCGATCAGGATCGCTTCCGTGCCCTCTCCAGGGAACATGCACAGGTGGGGCCGGTGGTGGAAGCCTTCATCCGTTATCAGGGCACCCTCGATGACCTGCACACTGCGGAGGATATGCTCAAGGATGCCGACCCCGGCATGCGCGCACTGGCCGAGGAGGAGCTGCATGACGCCAAGCAGCGTCTCGAAGCTCAGGAATTGGAACTGCAGAAACTGTTGCTGCCGAAAGACCCGAACGACGAGCGCAACGTGTTCCTGGAGGTGCGCGCCGGCACCGGCGGCGATGAGGCCGCGCTGTTCGCCGGCGACCTGTTCCGCATGTACGCCAAATACGCGGAACGCCGCCGCTGGCAGGTGGAGATCCTGAGCGAAAGCCCGGGTGAGCACGGCGGCTACAAGGAGATCATCGCGCGTCTCGCAGGACAGGGGGTCTACTCACGTCTCAAGTTCGAATCCGGTGGCCATCGTGTGCAACGCGTACCCGAGACCGAGGCCCAGGGCCGTATCCACACCTCTGCCTGCACGGTGGCCGTCATGCCTGAGGTGGACGAGGTGGAAGCCGTGGACATCAACCCTGCCGATCTCAAGGTCGACACCTACCGCGCCTCCGGTGCCGGCGGTCAGCACGTGAACCGCACCGAATCGGCCATTCGCATCACTCACCTGCCCTCGGGCATCGTCGTGGAGTGCCAGGACGAACGCTCCCAGCACAAGAACCGCGCGCGCGCCATGTCCCTGCTTGCTTCCAAACTGCTCGCAGCGGAACAGGAAAAACAGCAGAGCGAACAGGCTGCCACCCGCAAGTTGCTGGTGGGCAGCGGCGATCGCTCCGAACGCATCCGCACCTACAACTTCCCGCAAGGCCGGGTCACCGATCACCGCATCAACCTCACCCTCTACAAGCTTGAAATGGTGATGGAAGGCGACCTGGACCCGCTCATCGATCCGCTGGTGAACGAGTACCAGGCCGATCAGCTGGCGGCGCTCAGTGCCGAATGATCTCCTCTGTAGGGAGCGCCACGGAAAGCACGAAAAATTACGACTGACGTTGCCATTTCCCGTGCCTCCGTGGCTGTCTCCGTGGCTATAGATTAGCGCTCCACGCGACGTTCGGCCGCAATGGTGTAGTAGGTGTTGAAATAACCGATGAGGATTTTTTTCTCTTCATCGGTCAACTGCGGCACGTCGCGAATTCGCATGTAGTCCTGCATGCGCTCAATACTCGGTGCCCAGTCGGAACGGCGCGACAGCAGCAATCGCCGCGCGTCATGACAATTGAGACAGCGCTCTTCCACCATCTTTTCCACGCCATCGGCGGTTGCCCTGAAACGACCATTCTTCACTTCCTCGGAACGAAGCAGATCCATTTTTTTCTTCTCGACGATACGCGCGCCAAACTTCACGGCACACACCTCGCCCTCCTTCGCTATTCTCACGCCACTTCGCTGATCGACGTTGACCAGAAACTCCTCGAACACGCCCTCGCTGGTCAGGCGATTGATGTTGTAGTTATAGAATTCTGAATAGACGATGTCGCCGCTCTTGGTCGCGAGAATGGCGAATGGCTCGTCGCCATTGGGCGGCCGGTCCACGAACTCCACTCTGTTGTCGGTGGCGATGCGACCGATGCGGCCGCCCTCGGCAGCCGTAAACCAGAGCGTGCCATCT
>JBAYQE010000099.1:0-9023 GCA_041677345.1 Thiohalomonadaceae bacterium | reverse complement strand
CGTTCGTAGGTCAGGTTGCGCGCAGCGCTACCTGACACCGTGCCGTCACATAGCCGCTACGCGACAACGTGCGCCACGCCGCCTGGCCACCCGACATACGGCCCAAACCCAGCCCGTCCTCAGCGTTGTGACATCCGGATGCACACCATGAGCCGACCGCACCTGCTGGTCGCCATCTCCTCCCACGGCTTTGGCCACGTGGCACAGGTGGCACCTGTCATCCATGCCCTCCGCGAGCACCTCCCGGAACTCCGGCTTACGCTGCGTACCGCGGCGCCCCGCGCGCACCTGGAGGCACGCATCGGCGGGCGTTTCGAACTCCAGGCGGCCGCAGACGATTTCGGCATGGTGCAGACCTCGGCACTCGATGTGGATGTGGCGGCCAGCGCGCAGCGCTATCGTGAGTGGCACTCGGCCTGGCCGGAGCGGCTCAAGACGGTTAGCGCCGACCTCGCACATTGTGCCCCCGACCTGGTGTTTGCCGACGTGCCCTATCTCACCCTCGCCGCTGCACAGCACGCCACCATTCCCGCACTGGCGCTGTGTTCACTTCACTGGGAAGGTATCTATGGCCACTATTGCGGCCACCTGCCCGAGGCCGCCGCCATCCGTGACCAGATGCATGCGGCCTACGCGGGCGCCCAGGCGTTCCTGCGCCCAGCGCCGTCGATGCCCATGCCGGACCTGCCGAACACGCGCGCCATCGGTCCCATCGCGGCACGCGGGGTCGACCGCCGTGGCGAAATCGCACGCCTGGTCGGTCTGGTGCGTGACGAACGATTGGTGCTGGTGGCCATGGGCGGCATCCACTATCGCCCGCCCATGGAGCGCTGGCCGCGTGTACCGGGCGTGCGCTTCGTGGTCGCGCGCCGCTGGTGCGTGCAGCGCAGTGACGTGGTGACCCTGGAGTCCCTGAACATGGGCTTCTCCGATGTGCTGGCCTCGTGTGATGCACTGCTCACCAAGCCCGGCTACGGCAGTTTCGCAGAGGCGGCGGCCGCGGGTGTGCCGGTGTTGTACGTGCGTCGCGGCGACTGGCCGGAAGAGCCCGCGCTCACCGCATGGCTGCATACCCACGGGCGTGCCGTGGAACTGAGCCGCGAAGCACTGCACGCAGGCCACATCGCACCCGCGCTGGAACGCCTGTTCGCCGCTGCGCGTCCGGCCCCGGTACCGGCCACGGGTGCGCAGGAAGCGGCGGACATCATCGCCGGCCTGCTGAAGTGTTGACGGAGTCCGTTGTGCCTGCGCCGGTTGCGGTTTAACGTGGCTTGGTCAGCCGGAACGGAGCCTTGGGCGGCATGAACCGCCTCGTCCACGAACGCAGATGCCGTCGCCGCACCGTGGCGGGTGCAGCCGGCATGTTGCTGGTCCTCATCCTCGCATGGCCGGCGCTCGCATCGGCCGCCGACGTGATCCGCATCGGTGTGCTGGCCCATCGCGGCGCTGCCGAAGCCGTGGCACAGTGGCGCCCCACCGCGGCTTACCTCGAACGCCGGATCATCGGCAGCGAATTCAGCATCGTCCCGCTCGGCTTCAAGGAACTGCCGGTGGCCGTCGCCGCCGGTAACGTGGACCTGTTCATCGCCAATCCTTCCCTGTACGCGGATCTGGAGGTGCGCCTGGGTGCACAGGCACTGGCCACCCTGCGTAGCCGCGTGGGTGAGCGATGGGCCACGCATCTGGGCGGGGTGGTGTTCACCCGCGCCGATCACCCGGGGTTGCACAGGCTCGCCGATCTGATGGGGCATACCTTCATGGCCGTGGAGCCGAACTCGCTGGGCGGATTCCATGCCGCCTGGCGCGAGCTGCAGCGTATCGGCCTGGATCCCTACCGCGATTTCTCCATGCTGCGCTTTGGTACCACCCACGACGCGGTCGTCATGGCCGTGCGCGATGGCCTCGTGGACGCCGGCACGGTGCGTACCGATGTACTGGAACGCCTGGCCGCACGCGGCATCATTGACCTCGCGGATTTTCGCGTGCTCAATCCGGTCTCCCACGCGGACTTCCCGTACCTGTGCAGCACTGCACTCTACCCGGAATGGCCCATCGCGCGGGCGCGCCACCTGCCCGAGAACTTGGCACGACGCATCGCCAGCGTGCTGGGCACCATGCCGCCGCATAGCGAGGCGGCCGTGCACAGTCAGAGCGCGGGCTGGATCGAGCCGGCCGACTACACGCCCGTGCACGAACTCATGCAGGCACTGCGCATGGGCTCGTCCGGCCCCGAGGTGCCTGGCCCTTTCGGTGTCTACCTCGTGTTGGGTGGTGTGGCCGCGCTGGGGCTGGCGCTCACCATGGCGCACGCGGCAAGTCTGACTCGTCGCCTGCGCCGCAGTGATCTCGCCCTGCACAAGGCCCATGATGAACTGGGCCAGAAGATCGCCGGGCGTACCGCGGAGCTGTCGGTGGCGCTTACCGAACTGGAGGCAAGCCGTCGGCGTGAGGCTCTAGCCTACCGCGATTGGCACGATGCCTTCGATGCCATCACCGATCCCATTTTCATCCACGACCGCGAAGGTCGCCTCGTGCACGCCAATCCCGCTTATCTGGCGCGTGCCGGACGTACGGCGGAGAGCGTGCTCGGACTGCCCTACTGGGAGGTATTTCCGCGCCTTGCCGGCCCGCTGGTGTCATGCCGCGAGTTCCAGCACGACGGTGCAGGTGTTGGCGTCTCCGAACTGCAAGTGGACACGGGTGAGGTGTTCGTGTCGCGCTCCTTTGGTGCGCGCGGTGCGGAAGATATGCGCAATGCCATCCACATCCTGGAGGATGTGACCGCGGAACGGCGTGCCGATGCCGAGCGTCGCATGCTGTCTCATGCCGTGGCGCAGGCGGGCGAGGGCGTGGTCGTGACCGATGCGGACGGGCACATCAACTATGCGAACCCTGCGCTTGGCGAACTGGTGGAGCGGACGCCGGAGGACCTGCGTGGCCTGTCGCTACGCGACCTGTTCACTGCCACGGATCGCCGTCGTATCGATGACATGCTGCCGGATCTGGCGCGCGACGGATGGAACGGCGAGCTCTCGCTGCAGCCGGAAGAGGGGGCACCGGTACCCGTGTTCACGACCGCCAGCGCCTTCCAGGGCGATGCCGGTCACCCAGGCTTCGTTTTCACGCTCATGGACCTGCGCACCATCAAGGCGGTCGAGCAGGCACTTACCTTCCGCCTGGCTTTCGAATCCGTGGTGGGCGCCATCGCCGCGCGCTTCGTGGCGGTCGACGTGACGCGCTTCGACGATGAGATGAAGGCGGCCCTCGCGCGTATCGGCGCCTCGGTGTCGGCCGACCGCGCCTATCTGTTCCGCTATGACGCCGAGCGAGGGGTACTCAGCAACACCCATGAGTGGTGCAGCAGCGGTGTGGAATGCCATCGCAGCCGCATGCAGAACGTGCAGGTCGCACAGCTGCCCTGGCTGGCCAAGCGCATGGACCGCTTCGAGGCCATGCAGGTGGAGGACGTGCTCGCCATGCCCGAGGAGGCCGCGCGCGAGCGCGAATTCCTCTCCGACGCGGGTGTGCGTTCCCTGCTTATGGTGCCGCTGGCCAGCGGTGATGCCAGGTTGGGCATCCTCGGTTTCGATACAGCAGACCGGCCCAAGCATTGGGCTCTGGAAGACATCCGCCTGCTGCGTGCGGTGGGCGAGATCGTCACCAACACCCTGCGCCGGCTCGACGCCGAGGCGGCGGTGCGGCGCAGTGAGGAAAGCCTCGCCCAGGCCCAGCACGTGGCACACCTGGGCAACTGGGATTGGGACATCGCCACCAACGGGCTCGTCTGGTCGGATGAGATCTACCGCATCTTCGGTTTGCAGCCCCAGGAATTCGGTGCCACCTATCCGGCCTTCCTCGCACGCGTGCATCCGGACGACCGCGCCTACGTGGAAGAGGAAGTGAACAAGGCGTTGCGTCGCGAGCGTGACTATTCCATCGACCACCGCGTGGTACGCCCCGACGGCACCGAGCGCATCGTGCACGAAAAGGCCGTGGTCCTGTGGGATGAGCACGGCGCACCCATACGCATGATCGGCACCGTGCACGACGTGACCGACGCGCGCCACGCCGAGCGCGAACTGCAGCGCCTGAACCGTGCACTGCGTACCTTGAGTCGCGGCAACGAGACCCTGGTGCGTGCGCGCAGCGAGGAACAACTGCTCCGCGACGTGTGCCGGGTGCTGGTGGAGGTGGGCGGCTACCGGCTGGCCTGGGTAGGCTATCCACAGCAGGACGCGACGTGCACGGTGAAACCGGTCGCGAGCGCCGGGGCCGCCGCCGGTTACCTGGACCGCGTGCGCGTGAGCTGGGGCGAATCCGATCCGGCCGGCAACGGCCCCACCGGTATCGCCATCCGCACCGGCGAGCCCTGCATCGTGCGTGATGTGGCCGCAGGCGCCGATGCCGCCTCCTGGCGCGAACAGGCGGCCAGGCACGGCTTTGCCTCCGTCATCGCCCTGCCGCTGCGCTCCGCCGGCACGCTGCTGGGAGCGCTCACCATCGATGCCGCCGAGGCGGCGGCCTTCGACGAAGCCGAGGTGGCCTTGCTGCGGGAACTGGCCGACGACCTGGCCTTCGGCATTATCACGCTGCGTAACCGCCGCTTGCGCGAGCAGGCCGAGCAGGAACTGCAGCGCAGTGAGCGGCGTTATCACGAGTTGTACGACAACGCCCCCACGGGTTACGTCTCCGTGGCTGCGGGCGACGGCGCCATCCTGCAGGCCAACGCGGCCACCGCGCGCCTGCTCGGCTACAGCCGCGATGAGTTGCTGCGCATGCGCATGCCCGATCTCGGCACCGACAATGACGAGGCCGCAGGCGATACGGCGTTCCTTGCCCGCCTCGACGCGGGCGAGGCCGTGCGTGACCGGGAGATCCGCATGCGCCGGCGCGACGGCAGTAGCGTGTGGGTGAGCCTTTCGGTGGAGCCGGTGCACGATGCCGAGGGCCGCGTGGTCGAGTGTCGTGCGAGCCTGCTGAACATCTCCGCGCGCAAACAGATGGAAGAAGACCGGGCGTGCATCGCCCGCCAGCTGCAAAACGCCCTGGTGCAGACCATCGAGGCCATTGCCATCACCATCGAGAAGCGCGACCCGTACACTGCCGGGCACCAAACCCGCGTGGCGCAACTCGCCGTGGCCATGGGCGAAGAGCTGGGCCTGGATGCGCAGCGCCTGCAGGGATTACGCCTGGGCGCGCAGATCCATGACATCGGCAAGATCTACGTGCCCGCGGAATTCCTCAATCGCCCGGGCCAGCTGTCGGAAGCCGAGTTCGGCATCATCCGCTCCCATCCGCAAATGGGGCACGACATCGTGCGTGGCATCGAGTTTCCCTGGCCGGTGGCGGACATGGTGGTGCAGCATCACGAGCGCCTGGACGGCAGTGGTTATCCCCACAGCCTCACAGCCGACGCGATCCTGCTGGAGGCGCGCATCATCGCCGTGGCCGATGTGGTGGAGGCAATGGCCTCACACCGACCCTACCGTGCAGCCCTGCCGCTGGAGGCCGCCCTCGCGGAGATCGAAGCGGGCAAAGGCGTGCGTTACGACAGCGATGCCGTCGATGCCTGCCTGCGGCTGTTCCGCGAGAAGCGTTTCCGTTGGGACGCCGCAGCGCGCATGGCCGTGCCCACACCGTGACCAGTACGCACGATGTAACCACTGGAGCGGCGGTTGCGGCAGGACGTTCCACCAGCAACGCCGCACCGTTGGGCCACCTGTATTCGCATCGACGCCGTAACCCGCCCTGTGACGGGATGTCGTTCAGAGGCGCGATCGTCGCCCAGTTCATTGCACGCCGCCGCACATTTCCCGCGCCGTCCGGCCGTCTTCCACCAGGGCGGTCATGCGGTGCTCGCCACCGACGATCGCAAGCGGCATGTGTGTGGTTGAAGCAGCAATCCGTGTGCCAGAGCGAAAGAGATACAGTGTTGTAACAGTTAGGCGGTGATGCCGCGTCCGGGCCGCGCTGTTTCGCACGACCCGGCGCACAGTCTTGGGTGGATCAAGCGGGGATGCGAACCGACGTGGTGCGTGGGCACTCGCGGGCCGAACAGTACGTGCAGCGATCACGAAGATACACCTGTTCGCGCATGGAGGTCTCGAACAGGTGCTGCGATGTGGTCGTTGCAGGCCACGCCCTGAAGGCTTCAGACAGCTGTTTGCCAGGTTGGTAGGGCCGCTCGGCCGTGGTGTGCGCCCCGGAACAGCACCTTACCGGTGTTTCATCGTGTGCATTGATGAGCTGCCGACCCCAAACCTAGCGTGGAGCAGTTCATGACTTCTGTGTCGCGATTGGTATAATTTTCGCCTCGCGCATCTCGCACGGTTCGATGGGATAAGTGATGAAATTCAGGTGCTTGGCCCTCACTGGGTTGCTCGTATTCAGCGCTCCATCCCTGGCGGGCGCGGATCCCGCATCCGATGCTGCCCGGCACATCAGAAGCGGCGATTATGCCGCGGCTGCGGAAGGCCTGCTTAGCGCCGGGCCTCCTGCCAGGGAACAGGTACGCGAGCGCTTCCTGTACGCTACGGCCCTGGCGGGTCTGGGTGAGCATGCCAGTGCGGCAAAGGAGTTCGAGTCCCTCATTGCCGACTACCCGGACAACCCCGAGCCGTACAACAACCTGGCGGCGCTCTACGCGGCTGAAGGCAAACTGGAGCAGGCCAAGGACGTGCTCGAGCGCGCCATACGCACCGATGAACGCTATGCGGCTGTGTACGGCAACCTGAGCGCCATCTACGTGGAAATGGCGCGCGCCGCCTATGCCAAGGCGTTGCGCGTGCAGGAGGCCCCGCCGGCCCCCGACCTGCGCGTGCTGCAGGCCATGCGCGTGCCCGCTGTGCAGGCGGAGATCGCGGTGGCCGAAGCGGCACCGGCCATGGCACCCGAGCAGACTGCGCCGGAGAAGGTGGAGTCCGTGCCGCCGCAGCCGGCTGCCCCCGCGCAGCCGGTCACCGTGGAACCGGTTTCATCGCCCTCGGCGCCTGCTGCTGCCGCTCCGGCTGAACCGGAAACGCCCACCGCGTCCGCCGGGCTTGCCCTGGCCCCTGCGCCCGCTCAACCCGCGCCCGCCGCCTTGCAACCGACGCCGGATACGCCGGCGCCACAGCCGGTGGCGGGAACCAAGGCGGAGGTGACCGCCATGCTCGAGGCTTGGGCCTCCGCCTGGTCCGGTCAGGACGTCGACGCCTACCTTGCTTTCTATGCCCCGGATTTCACGCCTCCCCGTGGCGCCCTGCGTGCAGACTGGGAGGACGAACGGGGTGAGCGGCTGATGCGTCCGGAGTACATCGAGGTCAGGCTGGAGGACGTGCAGGTGCGTCTGCGCGGCGACGATAAGGCCACGGTGCGCCTGGTGCAGAGCTATCGCTCCCCCGGCTATCAGGACCGCGCTCGCAAGGCCTTCTCCCTGGTGCGGCACGGCGGCCGCTGGCTGATTGGCAGCGAGCGTACGCTCCAGGTCTTGCCCTGACATGCACGTGCGTTTCGGCACGGCCGTCTTCGCAGGGCTGTTGTTCTCGTTGTCCCTCGGCATTTACGGCGCCCACCGGGTTGAGGAAGAGCCGCGCACAGTCGGTATCGCGGACCTCGACCTCGCTCCGGCACAGATGGGCGAGACGGCGCTGATTACCCAGGCCATGGCGCGTCTCGAGGAGCGCCTCGCGCGCTTCCCCGACGACCCCGAGGCGAGCCTGCTCAAGGGTATTCTCAATTTCAAGGCAGGGCGTTTCGAGGAGGCGCACGACGAGCTGGAACGCCTTACCCGTCGCGCGCCGCGTTTTCATCTGGCCCACCTCGTCCACGGTGACCTGCTGCTGGCGCGTACCCGTACCCTCGGTGACTTGGGCAGTGCACCCTTGCTTGGCACTGCACCCCAGGGACTGGAGGGGCTGCGCGAGGAGGCCGAGGCCCGTCTCAAGGCCTATCTGGAATCCCTGCCCCGGGACCGCGTCCCACGCGGCCTGCTGGCGCTCGCTGACGATGTGCGTACCGCCATCGTGGTGGACAAGTCCAACCATCGCCTCTACGTGTACGAATACGCCGGAGCAGACGAACCGCCGCGTCTGGTGCGCGATCACTACGTGAGCACCGGCAAGCTCATCGGTAACAAGAGTCTGCGCGGTGACCTGCGCACCCCGGAGGGTGTGTATTTCGTCACCGGCCATATCCCGGACAGCCGCCTGCCCGACAAGTACGGTGTGGGCGCCTATCCGGTGAACTATCCCAACGAACTGGACCTGCGCCTCGGCAAGACCGGCGACGGCATCTGGCTGCACGGTACCGAGCGCGCCTACTACAGCCGCCCGCCGCTGGACAGCGAAGGCTGCGTGGTGTTGCCCAATCCCGATCTGCTGGCGCTGGGCGAATACCTGGATCCGGGCGCGACGCCGGTGGTGATCAGCGAGCGCGTGCAATGGCTGAGGCGGGAGCAATGGCAAGAGTTGCGCGGCGCGGTGCTGGGCGCCGTCGAGGCATGGCGTGCCGACTGGGAAAGCGGCGATGTGGAACGCTATCTCTCACACTACTCACCGCAGTTCTGGGCGCCCGGCTACGATGCAGAGCGCTGGGCGGCGCGCAAGCGCCAGGTGGCGCTGGGCAAGACCTTCCAGCAGGTGGGCCTGAAAGACGTTTCCGCCTTCGCCTATCCCGCGGCCGCCAGCGACGGCCGCGAACTGGTGGTGGTCAACCTGCACCAGGACTACCGTTCCAATAACTACAACAGCAGCATGGCCAAGCGCCTTTATCTGGCCCGGGAGGACGGCCGCTGGAAGGTGTTGTACGAGGGCGGGCGCTGAACGGGCGTCGCGCAGGAATCATGCGGGTTGAAACGCGGAGGACGCGGAGGCGCGGAGGACGCGGAGATATGAAGTGCAAAAAAACCGACGGCGTAGGTCGCGTTGGCGCGCAGCGGCTACGTGACGGCGGGTTGTCAGGTAGCGCTTCGCGCAACCTGACCTACGAAGGGAAATGCGCGCCGCACGGGACGTGTTTGCCTCCGCGTCCTCCGCGCCTCCGCG
>JBAYQE010000098.1:0-9256 GCA_041677345.1 Thiohalomonadaceae bacterium | reverse complement strand
TGCTGAGCGAGTTGGGCTGTGCGGCCGTTTCCACGACCACGCTGTGTCCAGTCGAGTCAGTCACTTCGAGCCAGAAGCTGTAGTATTTCCCATTGGTGAGTCCGGTCACCTCGTGAGGTGATGTGACCGGGCCCACCATGGTGCCATCGGCGCACTTGTGCACATTGGTGATATCGCAGGCGGGGTCGGCCGCGTAATACAGGTCATAGCGTGCCGCGCCGACGTCGTTCCAACTCACGGTGACGGTGCGGGACAGGGGGTTGGCAACCAACCCCACGCATTGCACACGCACCCCCGTCACGTCCGCCGTTGCCGTGCCGCTGCCGTCTTTGATGAAGCATTGCTGCCCGGCCGGCGCGGATTTGATCGTGATGTGGTAGTCCGATCCCGACTTCACCGAAAAGCTGAAATCGCCGTCGGCAGTCAGGGTGATGTCACCGCGTCCATTGTTCTGCAGGGTGAGCGCACCGGCCAGGCCGATGATGCTGCCCTTCACACTGTGAACGGGACCCGACGAACCACCCCCACACCCTTGCAGCACGGGGAAAAGGAAAAGAAGCCACGCAAGGGTGTAGCTGAGAACCTTGGGGGTGCCATATCGCATAGGTGTGCGTCCTTGACGGTTTATCTGAATCCCAAGCGTTGCCCAGAAGACACGAGGGACTGGCGCAGGAAAGCGCCCATCGATGCAACAAACAACATCTACGGCAAGCGAGAGTGATGGACTCGTGGAGCGGCGTGCTGTGCGAAGACCGCTTGCCGTAAAGACAGGTCGGTCTCGAGGGGGAGATCACTATCCGGAATTAGTCCATTCCGACAAACAAAAGTCGCGTCCATTCGCCAGGTCCTTGGTGTCACTGCATTCCTGATTGGCCGTGCATGATACCCAACCCGCGGGCGTCGTGCCATTCCTGGGGAACATCACACTGCGGCGGTGTGCAATCCGTCAGTGACCATCCACCGCTGCCGTACCGCCTCGCATGAACGGGAAAACCCTGTCGTTACATCCCGTTGGCTTCCCGCAAACCCGTGGGCGACAGGGCGTCCGTGCCGTCACGGCCCAGAAACAATACAGGTTTTCCTTAGTGCCTATGGACCATCGAAATCCAGACAAGCCATAGGGATTTGTGCGCGGTTGTGCTGGGCCGGTGCAGAGCCAATCCGGAACTTCGAGCAGGCCGTCGGCAGCCGCCCGACGCCAAGTCCAACCAGGCCGCGCACGCTAGGCTTTGCGCATGGGCCCGCACAGCCACACGCACGGGCACCACAACCGGCAGTCACATGGCGTGCCGCCGTCACAGGCAAGCGGCCATGAGCACACCGGGATGGTGCAGGACTTCCGGCGACGTTTCGTGATCTCGCTGCTCCTGACCGTGCCCGTGCTGGCACTGTCGGATGAGATCCTTGGCCTCCTCGGGTGGCATTACAGGCTGCCGGGCTGGGCAGGGCCGGTGAGCTTTGTCTTCGCTACGGTGATCTACCTGTACGGGGGCTGGCCGTTTCTCAGCGGAGCCGTGCCCGAACTGAGGCACTTGCGGCCAGGCATGATGACCCTGGTCGCGCTCGCCATCAGTGTGGCGTACCTGTATTCCAGTGCGGTGGTGTTCGGACTCGAAGGCCACGTGCTGTTTTGGGAACTCGCCACCCTGGTGGACATCATGCTGCTCGGGCATTGGCTGGAGATGCGCTCGGTCATGGGGGCCTCGGGTGCATTGGAAAAGCTGGTCAGCCTGCTGCCCGCAGTGGCGCACCGTGTGCGGTCCGACGGCACCATCGAAGACCTGCCGTTGTCTGCACTCGCACCACAGGACCGGGTCCTGGTCCGTCCCGGCGAAAAGGTCCCGCTGGATGGCGTGATCATCGAGGGCCGCACCACCCTCGACGAGTCCATGCTCACGGGTGAAAGCCGACCGGTCGAGAAGACGCCGGGGGCGCAGGTGATCGGCGGTGCCGTTAACGGCGAGGCTGCCGTGGTGCTCGAAGTGCAGAAGACCGGCGGTGAAACCTACCTCGCCCAGGTCATCGCATTGGTGCGCCAGGCCCAGGAATCGCGTTCACGTACCCAGGATCTTGCGAGTCGCGCGGCACAGGTGTTGACACTGGTGGCCATCGGCGTGGGTACCTTCACGCTGTTGGTTTGGCTCGGCCTGAATCGGCCCTTCGATTTCGCCGTGGCACGCATGGTCACCGTGATGGTCATTGCCTGTCCGCATGCCCTCGGCCTCGCCGTGCCGCTGGTGGTGGCCGTGTCCACCACGTTGTCGGCCCGTCGCGGCCTGCTTATTCGTGATCGTGCGGCCTTCGAGCGGGCGCGCGCCATCGATGCCGTGGTATTCGACAAGACCGGTACCCTCACCGAGGGGCGCTTTGGGGTGAGCGAGGTTATCGTACTGGGCGACCTGCAACCCAATGAGGTGCTCGCCCTGGCCGCGGGGCTCGAGCAGAACTCCGAGCACCCGCTGGCGCGAGGCATCGTGGATGCTGCACGCACGCGCGACATTGAGCCGGTACCGGCACAGGATTTTCGCGCCATTCCAGGCAGGGGCGCCGCGGCGCGGGTAGAAGGTCACGAGGTCATGGTGGTAAGCCCCGGTTATCTGGGTGAACGTGCCGGCGCCACTGACGACGCCGACGTGCGACGCGCAGCCGAGGCGGGAAAAACGGTGGTATTCGTGCTGGTGGACGACACCCCCGTGGCGGCCATCGCTCTGGCGGACATCATTCGCACCGAGTCCCGAGAGGCCATCGCACATCTGAAAGCGTTGGGCATGCGGGTGATGATGCTGACCGGTGATGCACACGCCGTGGCTGACTGGGTCGCACATGAGCTGGCGTTGGACGATTACTTCGCCGAGGTACTTCCCGATGAGAAGGCGGAGCGCATCCGTGCCATCCAGGCGCGCGGTCTGCGCGTGGCCATGGTGGGCGACGGCATCAATGACGCGCCTGCGCTGATGGCGGCGGACGTAGGCATCGCCATCGGCGCAGGCACTGACGTGGCTATAGAGTCCGCCGACATCGTGCTGGTACATTCTGATCCCCGCGACGTCACCGCCGTGGTCGGGCTTGCGCGCCGCACCTATCGCAAGATGGTGCAGAACCTCTGGTGGGCGACGGGCTATAACGTCATCACTCTTCCTCTCGCCGCCGGTGTGCTCTACCCGCTGGGGATTCTGCCCTCCCCGGCGGTAGGCGCCGTGTTCATGTCGGCGTCCACCGTGATCGTCGCCATCAACGCGCAACTGCTCGGACGTGATCGCTGAGAAAAACCGCCTGACACGAAGGCGCAGAAAATCGCCGCGCTCACAGAACACTGCCGTGTCGGTCCCTGGGCAAGCCACGCGTGCGGCAGCTAGGGTGACACACCTTGGATTCAGCGTCGTATGCCTGTCACACAATCGCCATCGCGCAAGGTAACCTGCGCCTGATTGACTGGCGCCCACGTTCAGCAACACATCGTCAGTGTGCGGGCGAGGGCTGCACGCGCAGGTGTAACTGCCAAGTGAGTGGGATTTCACCATAGGCCTGCTGCATCGGCGGCGGCAATTTGAAGGCGGTGATGCTGAAGCCGATACCGATCTCCTGGTGCGCGTGGCGAGTGGCATAGGTGTAGCCCAGGGTACCTGCGGTGACTGGGTAGGTTACGGTCTGGGCATCGGCGGTGGATTCATCGCTGCGCGTCACATTGGTCGCTCGCGCGAAGAGTTGGTGGCGTGCATGGTGAATGAAGCTGCCTTCCAGCAGGAAGCCTTGTATGGCACCGCCGCCGAGTTGGGTGCGGCCCCAGCGCGCGGTGGCCGCGAAGGCCCGATCACCGAACGGCTGCACGAGCATGGCGGAAATCGCCGGACCGCCGTGCACGCCACTGAATTCGGCCGCGAAACTCGCCGACAACTGCCCGAACGGTGTGGCGCGGTAGGTGAGGCGTGCTGCATAGGAGCCGAGCCCCGGTCCGTCGAGGGCGGCAGTGGCGGCGGCGGGCGCAATGGCGGTCTCGATGCGCCAATCATCCCCCAGCGGCAGCGATACAAGGTCGGTCAGGGCAGGCGCCATTGCCAGCCCGGGCTGGAGCATCGCCGGTGAACCCGGCTCTTCGGGCGTGGCCGCCTGGGCGCACGTGATGCCTGAGAAAATGCAAAGGGAGAGGATGGCCCGAGGGGTGTAGGGTGTGCGACGTTCCATGTGACACGTCCCTCGCTGTGTGTTGTTCCATGTATAGCCTGTCCGCTCTTACTTCGGTCAGGGGTGCCGCCCGCTCCGCTGCCGCGAGGTGCTGCGGTGCCAGGTAACGCCGATTTTCCGCACGAGCGGTAAAGAGAACGATGATTCCCGGATGAACAACCAGGCGGGTGTGATATGGACAAGAAGACGGCGAGCGATGGCCCGCGCATGGCGCACGTGTGTACACGCGTTCAAGCCATGCGAAGTGCCTCCAGCTCCTGGCGCGTGACGTTGCCCAGACGACGGCGTTCGGCATCCCATTCGATGCGCCTGCCCAGGCGGTAGGCGAGGGTGGCCATCTGCGCGGTCACCGCCTCCGCAAAGCCGCGCTCGACGTCACAACTGGGCGTACCTCCATGGCGCACGCAACCGAGCCACTCACGCATGTGCAGGTAAGTGGCATCGTACAGACGTCCTTCGCGCCAGGTGTATTGCGCGGCCGCATTCACAGGGCTATTGCTTGCCGAGGCACGCGGTGCGTAGAGAAGCCTGGGTTCGGCGGGCGACAGCGCTGCTGCGTGGGCATGGGGACGCAGCGTCAATGTGCTGTTCCAATGCAGCGTGGCATCGCTCCCGACCAGACTGGCCTCATGGGCGTAATCGCCGACAAGCGCGGCGCCATAGACGAGCGCAAGCCCCGCTCCCTCTTCGCCGGCAATCTTGTGCTCCGGAAACTCCATGCTCACATGGAGCACGTCGGGTACTTCGCGTCCATCGTGATGGGTATAGATACCGCCTGAGGCCACCACCGCGCGTGGAATACCGAGGTCGAGCACACCGTTGAGCCGATCGAAATCACGTGTGAGCGCGGCACTCGCCAACCCCGCGCCGTAGGCCCACCAGCGCCGCCAGCGAAAGACATGCTCGGCATCGAAAAGCATCGAAGGGGCATTGCCAAGGAACTGGCGCCAGTCGACGGTTTGCGGGTTGGCCTCGGGATGTGGCGGGGCTTGCCAGGGTCCAAGCGTGCCCGCCTGGTGCGCACTCGCCTGCACCAGGCTCACATGACCCAGCAGCCCGTCCCGCACCGCGGCGCGGGCGGCGAAGAATGCTTCCGTCTGCCGGTGCTGGTGGCCCACCTGTATCACGGCGGGTGATTTCAGCGCGGCATCATACAGCGCCAGCGTCTCGCGCAGCCGGTGCGCCAGGCAGCGTTCCACATAGACGTGCTTGCCTGCCTCCAGGGCGGCAAGGACCATGGGCGCGTGCCAATGGTCGGGAGTAGCGACGATCACCGCATCCACGTCGGCACCCTCCACCACATCGTGGTGGCTGCGTGCCCGGCGCGGGCGGTGGCCGGCACGCCGCGCCTGTGCCAAGGCCGCGTCGGCGTGCACATCGAACACATCACAGATGGCGGTCACCGCCACGTTGAGTTCGCCGTGCAGGCAGTGACTCAACAAGGCACGCCCACGCCGGCCGACCCCGATCATGCCAAGCCGGAGCGGCTCACCGGTGAGCGTTGGCAAGGGTGGCGTGGCGATGTCGAGATGGGGCGCAGCCGGGAGCTCGCCCACCACGCCGGCCGCGTGGCGGGAATCCACCACCCCTGCACCAAATACGGCGAGCACCGGCATGCCCACCAGGCCCTGCAACAGGCGCCGGCGCTCCGGCTGGGGCAGACAGGGTTCGCTCATGAGGATTCTCCCTCCGCCACACGCAGGCGGCGCGGTCGACCCGTACCCGTGCGTGCGGGTCGTGTGGCGACGACCGCTTCCTGTTCGTGTGCGGACTCATCCGGCATTACGGGTTCATCCGGCACCAGCGGCAGGGGTGCGGGCGCCTCCCCGGTATGCAGGCGCAGGGCATCGAGCCCGAGCACACCACTGGTCGGAAACACCAGCAGCACGGCGACGGCGACGACAGCGGCGACCTGCTCGCTCACGAACATGAGCTTGGCGAATACAGGCGCGTCGGTGAACAGCGGCACCTCCAGGACCGTAGCCGACAACAGCAGGAGCAGACTCAGCATGCAAACGGCACGTTCGAAGAAGCCAAGCACAAGGGCGCAGCCCAGGGCAGTGAGCACCGTGGCGTGGACACTCTCGGCGGCGGCCACGAAGCGGGGCGCCGGATCGGCCGCCTCCAGGTAGTGCAGCAACAGGCTGCCGGTGGGAATCTGGCGCGGTTCATCCCAGCCGAGCACCCCCAGTGCGCCCAGACCGAGGTACAGCAGGTAACAGCCCATCAACACGCGAAAGGCGAGCAGCGCACTCCATTGCGATGCCGAGTATGAGGTTTGCATGCACCCTCCATGGTTACATGGCCAGCCGGGTGATTGGGCCAAGACCACACCCCCGGGCATTCATCGCAGTACGGTACCGGTGGTGCCGTCGGTCAGCCTCACGAGTATAGGTTCCACTGCGATGGTCTCACGGGACGATGGCGGTACAAGTGCACAAATCCCTGAAACCTGATGCGTACGACGCGCGTGATAAGCCGCGCGTCAGACCACGATGCTTATGCCGAAGGCGATGGCGAGCACGAGCAGCAGGGCGAGGATGAGAAAGATGGCGAACAGCCAGCGGGCCACGGTACGCGCCTTGCCGGCCACGCCGGTCCAGCCCATCCAGCCGGCGGCGATGGAGATGGCAAAGGCGATGACTGCCCAGAGCAGGAGTTCCATGGCAGGCCCCTTTTCCTCAAGCGTAGCCATGCGGCCAGCACCAGTCCGCAGTACACCAGCTTTGAGGTGCCGGGCAGTACCGGCGACACGTTCAAGTCGCCGGGGCTGAGAGTTCCTGCAGGGCGGTAAGATGGAGTGCCGCGACCCGCTCCCAGGCGTGGGCATCACGGATGTGTGTGCGCGCCGCAGCAGCCAGTGCCCGGCGTTCCGGGCCGTCCAGATCTTCGGCCCAGGCCACGGCGGCCGGGATGTCCGCCGCCGTGACGAAATAGCGCGCCAGCTCCCCGGCAAACTCGCGGTTGCGCGCGTTGTCGTAGGCGATGACCAGGTTCCCGCAGCCGAGCGCCTGCAGCAATGTGCGGCCACCGCCCTGGGCGTGGCCGTGGAAATAGGCACGCGCATGACAATGAAGCGCGCGCATGCGTGCGCGGTCGCCCACGGCGCCCATGAAACGCACACGCGCACCGGCCAGGGTGCGCAATCCGGTCTCATAGGAGCTGTCGCGCCCGAAATCACCGACGATTACCAGCGGAAAGGCCGAGTGCGCGGCAAGGAAGCCTTCGATGATCTCGCGCACGTGGCTTTCCGGCGTGAGCGGGCACGCCACCAGGTAGTAACAGGCGGGGGCCAGCTCATAGTCCACCAGCGGCTCAGGATCGGCATGACTCACTGCCGCGCCCGGCGGGATCACGTGGACGCGCGGGAGGCGGCGGTGGCATGCCCGCAATGCCTCCAGGGTGGACGCACTGTCCACCACCACCGCGCTGGCCGCGGCCAGCGCCACCCGTCCCCCCACCCGACCCCAACCGCGCCCACGGTGCTCCTCGTCGAGGTTGAGCCACAAGGGCGTGGCCGAGAGCAGGGACCACAGGCCCGTCGTGACACTGCCGAAGAAGGCGTAGACCAGATCGAAGCCGCGGGCGGCGCGCACCAGGAACAGGGCATGCACCAGCGGGGCGGTGAATGGCCGGGCGTGCATGTGAACCTCGCGCAGGCCGCGGGTGGGACGTGGGTCGTGCCTGATCGCGCTGAACACGGTGACCGCATGACCGGCACCGGCGAGATGCACCGCAATTTCCTGTGCCGACTCGATCACGCCGGTCGCTGCGGTGAAGGGGATGAGGATGGCGATGCGCAAACCCGGCTCGACGTCCACTCGTCTACCCTCGCGCGGCGGCCGCCAGGCATGTCCTTGCCCGCGGGGCGTCACAATCAAGGCGTGTGGTGTGACAAATGTAGCCTTCGCCGTGTCAGCGGCGCCAGGCATCCAGGTTGCGGCCGAGCATGTGCTCTAGTTCCTGATTGTAAGGCTCGTAATAGGCGACCAGCCGCCGCCGCAACGGCACGGCCATGGTCGGCAGGTGTGAGGACGATCTGCCACGGCCGCTCAGGCGGGCGAGGGCTTGGCACAGCACGTTACACAGCCGCTGCCCCGCGGTGGGAACACGGGTGCGCACCGGCCGCCCCGCTTCGAACACCGACCACAGCCGCTCGCAGGCTCCCCCCAGGTCGTGCACGGTGTCCTCGGCGATGAAGACATGGACTTGGCGCGCCGGGAAACGGCCGAACAGGTGTGCGAGTTGGCGGCTGTACTTGCCACGCCCCAGATAGCGCCGCTCGCCATGACCCAGCTCCTCGGCGGCGATGGCCGTCTCGAAACGCGGCAAGGGTTCGCGCCGGGTGCGGCGCGCATGCCAGTAGGCGGCCCAGGCCCGTTCCACGGGATCCCTCAGCATTACCGCTACGTGTACCCCCGGGTTGTGCTCGGCGAGACGGTCCAGCGCGACAGGGGAATCCAGCATGGCGTCACAACGGGCCACCAAGAGCACATCACCAGGCACAACCCCGTAGTGATGGCGGACGGCACGCAGATAACCGCGCCCGTGCTCACTGGCGCTCGTGAAATAGGTCATCTCGTCCGTGCGGTGGACATGGAGCGCGGGATGCGCGGCCAACTGGCGGAACAACATGGCTGTGCCTGCCTGCTCCGCACCGGCCACGACCAGTGCCAGCGGCGGGGAATACGTGCCTGATACTGAGCCCAGTGCGGCGCGCTCGCACACCCTGGCACGCAGAAACGCCATCATGCGCTGCATCGGGCGCATGGGCAGAGCGTTCGCGGCCGCCGGGGCGCGCTGCGTTGCCCGTGGCGACCGGCGTTGCGGGGGTGATGCTTACGGATGCGCACGTCCACGAGCGCTCCCTGATGGAGAATCGGCAGCACGCCTTTTCGGGTGAGAAAACCGTAGTCAACGGCCGCGCCCTGTACCAGCTCGGGAGGCATGCACGTGGAGGCCCTGCGCAGCCGGCGCAAACCAACGCGCCGGAGCGGACAACGCGGTCGGTTATAATCGCGGCTTCGCTCACAGGTACGTCCATGTCACGCCGCCGCGCCCGCCGCCCACGCCG
>JBAYQE010000097.1:0-10018 GCA_041677345.1 Thiohalomonadaceae bacterium | reverse complement strand
GCTCAGGTCCACCTGGGTGACCTGAAGCTCGCTGCGGAACACCCGTGCCAAGTCCAGCAGACCGTCGATGAGTTCACCCATGCGTAACGTGGCATCGCGGATGCGATCGAGGCACAGCTGGGCTGTCGGGATGAATGGTACCGTTGAAGGGGACCTCTATCAATCAGTTCTTCGGCACCCTGAGGTAGGGAATTACGTATGGCCAATTTCGTGAACATTTTTCCGCACCCGATGGCCGCTCCCGTGTCGCCACCAATGCGGGCACGGCATCGCTAAGCGGACTTCCTTGATCCCTTATGCGGTCCCTGCTGCGCACCTGACATGCAAAAAAGCCACCCGCCGCAGGTTGTAGACGATATTCATCATCGCGATCTTCACGCGGGCACGCGCGAATCCGACGGTTCGGACGAGCATCCCGCCCATGGCCGTCTGGGCAGCGAAGACATGCTCGACACGGACGCGGACTTTAGCCCGCCGATGATTAACCTTCTGGGCGCGTTCGGAGAGCGGCTTTTCGGCAATGCCTTTGGTCTGGATGTGGCTACGATACCCCTGTGCCTTCAGGTCCGCCTCTCGCTCTTCAGAGCGGTAGGCGGAGTCCGCCCAGAGGTCGGCACTGGTGTTGCTCGTATCCAGCAGGACATCGAAAATCTGGCTGTCGTGGACGGCGGCATGGGTCACTTCGAAGTGACGGACCAGCTTGTGCTCCCGGTCGATGCTGATGTGGTTCTTGTTCCCGTAATAGGTCTTGCCGTGCTCCTTGGTCCAGCGCGCATCCACATCTTTTTGGCGCAGCATCGCCGGCTTGTCCTGCCACTCTTCCGGCGTTTTGCCTTCCTTGATGGTCGCGTTTTCGTCGCGGCTGTTGCGCTGACGGGGAGCCGCCACCATGCTGGCGTCCACGATTTGACCGAGCCGTGGAATGTAGCCCGCCGCCTCGATTTGCCCCATCAGCTCGGCGAAAAGTTCGTCAACCAACTCCAGTGTCTTCAGCCGCTCCCGGAACAGCCAGATGGTCTTGGCATCCGGCACCCGTCCTTCCGGTGTCAGATCGAGGAACCGGCAGAAGGAGTAGCGATCACGGATTTGGTATTCGGTTTGGTCGTCGGCCAGGTTGTACAGGTGCTGGAGGACAAGCACCTTGAACATCAGCACCACGTCAAACGGCTTGCGGCCGGCATTGCTCTTGCGCTCTTTCTGATGCACCTTCTCCAACAGCCGACGAAAGCCTTCCCAGTCAACGGCTTTGGCCAGCTTGGGCAAGGGGTCGCCCAGCTTCTCCAGTTGCTGGTGGCGGTCGTGAAGGTCGAAGAATCCCGGCTGCATCGTCGCGGCTCTTGTTCGTGTTTGGTGGGCCTATGATCTCACGGTTAGGGCTGAATTATTAGAGGTGCCCTTAAGCCGGGGCTTGATGAAAGCTGCCGTCTGTACACGCCCTCGACTACCCATCGTTTTGTGCGAAATTTGAGGCAAACGGCAAGACCTCGATGATGTGCGTGTGACGAGACCGATTTCATTCGGCATGTGGAGTACATCCATTACAACCCTGTGAAACACGGCTACGTGGCATCGCCGTATGAATGGCGATTTTCCACCTTTCGGCGGTAGGTGGAGGCGGGTAGTTACTCTGCGGATTGGGGCTGCGGGTGGTTATCGGGGAGGATGTGGGGCGTGAGTGAGGTGCGTTGGGCTGTCGGGTTACGCTATCGCCAACCCGACCTACGGGTTGCCGCGTTTCCCAATGGCCGAAGACCGATCAGACCCGCTGCTTGACCAGTTCGGCCATTTTGACCGGCTCCTTCACAGTCACCGCTCCGCGGCGCGTGGCGACGAGCCCTTGGGCGGTGAAACCCTGCATCAGCCGCGCGATTACCTCGCGGGTGGTACCGAGGTGGTCCGCCAGCTCCTGTTGAGTCATGTGCACCACGCCTGCGTCGCTCGCATGCAGTAGCAGGAAGTTGGCGAGGCGTTGATCAAGGGTGCAGGAGTGGATCTGCTCCAGCTCGGCCATCAGCCGGAACACCAGCGTGGCGAGGGCATGCACGGTGAGGTCCTGAATGGCGGTTTCATGCTCGAACAGCGTGCGGTAGAGAGGCCCCGGAATGATCGCCACCGAAGTGTCCGCATCGGTTTCCACCCAGGCGGGATAGCGCAGGTCGTTGAAGAGGCAGTTGAGGGCGAGTACACAGGTTTCACCCGGACGGATGAAGTAGAGGGTCGCTTCGCTCCCCTGCGGGGTGAAGGTGAAGACCCGCAGCCGACCGTGAGTCACGAGGTAAGCACCGGAAACGCGTTGGCCCTTGTGGATTACCGACGTCGGGCGCGCGAAGTGTTTGGTGTGGGCGCCGCTGCCGAGGAGGCGTCGGCCCTCGGGTGAGAGTTCGAGATAGTCCTCTACGGATTGTTGCTGCGCTGCCATGCCGTCCCTTTTCCGTGGGGCGGCTGCAAGCGTCGCAGTGATGCGGTACGCGCCCCCGGTAGCATCAGTTCGTCGTATAGGTTACCTCCCTCGGCGGCATTGCGCTCGCCTTCCTGATCTGAGCCACCAGGCGGTCGCTGCTCAATGCCTGGAGAAAGGCCACCAGGTCATTCACCTCGATTTCGCTCAGGGTTGGGCTCTCAAGTCGGGTCAGCACCTTATTGCTATCCGACCAGACCAGATAGTGGCCGGTGCGCCCCAACTCGGCGCTCGCCATGATCCTTACCGCCTCGGCGAGGTCGTGTACCGCGCCATTGTGGAAATAGGGAGCGGTGAGCGCCACGTTGCGCAGCGTCGGAACGCGCCAGCTCCCGCGCCCACTCCCCTTGGGTGCGGCACCGCTGTCTTTTGTCAGGTGATAGCGGGCCTCGTAGGGAACGGGATAGACAGGGAAGACGCGCAACGCGCTGTTGCGCGCGAGGATGGCCTCCTGCTTGGTGCGTGAGATCACCGCCATCACACGGCCGGCGCGATCGAAGAGGCTCGCGGCGCTGAAGTTGGGTCCCGAGTGGCACATAACACAGCCAAGGGACTGGAACAGCGCCATGCCGCGCAACTGCGCGGGAGCAAGTGCCGTGAGATCGCCGCGCACGAAACGATCATACGGGGTATCCGGCGTGATCAAGGTACGCTCATAGGCGGCGATCGCCGCCGCGATGAGATCGATGGTGATAGGCAGCCCAGCGCCGAAGACCCGGGCGAAGTCAGCGCGGTAGTCAGGTTTCGCCCGCACCCGCTCCTCCACCGCCGCGAGTGAGGGCATACCCATCTCCAACGGATTCACCAGCGGACCCTTGGCCTGCTCTTCCAGCGAAGAGGCGCGTCCATCCCAGAACTGCACCGCCTGAAACGCCGCGTTCCACACGGTGGGGGCGTTGCGTTCGCCGAGCTGACCGTCAATGCCGCGCGAAGTGGACCGGCCGTCCGTGCCGGTCCTCCCCTCGCGTACCGGGTGGCAGGTGCTGCACGCGATGGTGCGATCGCGCGAGAGATCGCGATCGTGAAAGAGCCGCTCAC
Organism: Thiohalomonadaceae bacterium; assembly: GCA_041677345.1. Classification (GTDB taxonomy): domain Bacteria; phylum Pseudomonadota; class Gammaproteobacteria; order Thiohalomonadales; family Thiohalomonadaceae; genus JALOAT01. Next base: position 6,522 of record JBAYQE010000097.1, on the reverse strand, counting down.
CCAGGGCCGCTTTTGCGGCGGTGGTAGGATTGTCCCGCGGCGCCGGTGCTTCGGTCGGGAGCGCTTGCCAGGCGTACCTCTTCACGGCCGCGGGTGTTTCGCTCACCGGCACCGGCCCAACCGGTTCCCATACGTAACGAGAACCGGCCAGTGCGCCGTAGAACGGGTCATCCGTCGGTGGCGGCCTCGGCACTGGCGCCTTCGCAATCACCGGCTCGATCAGCAGCGCGGGTGCGTTCGCCACCGCGACGATGAGCCCGAGCTTGAAGAGAAATGCCAGGACGCCGGTGCCGAGTGCCGTCGCCAGCAGCCACTGCCCGCCGCGGGCGAGCCGGCTGGAGGGACCGAGGTCGTAACGCACCATTGTCACCAACACCGTCGTCCCTGCCACGACCGCAATCAGGCCGACACTCATTACATCGACGTTGCCGAGAGCCATCTCCTCCTCCGGGGCATGATGCGTTGCGCCTGCCGGCGGGTCAGACCGCGGTGCGGCGGAAGAAGGTGTCGCCTGGCGTGGCGGTTGTCACCTCCGTGATGGTGTCGTAGGGCAGACCGACGCGGGCGTGGGCGCGGCGCACTGACTCCACGTCTGGCGCCATGGTGAAACAGAAGGCGCGCCCATCGTCGTAGCCCACGTGCACGCGCAGGGGCACCACGCCTTCGGCATAACAGGCTTGCTCGTATTCCGCAAAAAAGGCCTCGAACTGAACCGGTGTCAACTGTGCGGGAAAGGTCTGGTGGTCACGATCGTGGGTATCGAGAAAGAACTTCATCGGTTGCATGGCACTCTCCTTTCGGGTTGATCCCGTGACAGGAACATAGCCCTCGCTTGGGAGAGGTTCTGTAGCAAAAGCTACACAGCGATGACGGCTTGCCCGCCAGGAACGGGTCCGATACGTGACTCGGCCGGAGTCGGGAACAAAGGAGTGCCTTGAACCTGGTCTGTTGCCGGCCCGGAGGAACTCTACGTAATTTCCCGTGACATGTTCACGCCTGCGCCTACTGCAGGGGGTTGATTGGAGAGGGGGCTCTCGGTGGCCCGTTACTTCGAAAACTCGCATCAGAGATCGAGCGCTTTCGTGAGAATGGCAGGTAAAAGCGCCGTGGGATAATAGGGAACGACCTCGGTTTTCGACTGACGCTCGAAAGCGTGGGACGTCCCCGATTGGATCGCCGACGGAGTCGGCTCCAACGGAGTGCCGCCGTGGCGGAATCCGGCTCTCATCCGGGTTGGATTGGAATTCCGGGGTCTGTCTACGTATCCAAGGACTAAAAGGTATACTGCCCGTTCCAATTGCCCCGGCGGGAGACGTGCAACGACACCATCGACCGCCCGTTTTGCGCCCCTGCGATTTGGGGAGAAAGGAAACCAGTGAACGCCATACCCAAGAGGCATCAGTGGATTGGAATAGCCGGTGTCGTGCTCCTGCTTGTGCTTGCGGTGCTCGTCTGGCAGCGCTTCGGCGCAGGCAATCAACGGGAGGCGCTCGCCAGCGGCAACGGCCGCATCGAGGCGGTGGAAATCGACATCGCGGCCAAAGCCCCCGGCCGCCTCACTGACATACGGGTGCGCGAGGGCGAGTTCGTCACCGCGGGGCAGGTGGTCGCGGTCATGGACACCCAATCGCTGGAAGCGCAGCGGCGGCAGGCCGAGGCTCAGTTACGGCAGGCAGAGGATGCGGTCGTCACGGCACGCAACCAACTGGTACAGCGCAAGAGCGAGAAGGTGGCGGCCGAGGCCATGGTGGCGCAGCGTCAGGCGGAAGTGAATGCGGCCCGGACCCGCGCCAAACGCATCACCGAACTGGCCGCCAAGGGCGTTACTTCGCAGCAGGAGGCCGATGATGCCCGCTCGGCGGTGGACACCGCCCTCGCGGCGCTCAGCGCCGCACGGGCACAAGTGGCCGCCTCGGACGCGGCCATCGCCACCGCCACCAGTCAGATCAACGCGGCCCAATCCGCAGCGGAAGCCGCCCGCGCGGCCGTCACACGCATCCAGACCGACATCGACGACAGCACCCTGAAGGCGCCGCGGGACGGTCGCGTCCAGTACATCGTGGCGCGGCCCGGCGAAGTGATCGGCGCCGGTGGCCGGGTGCTGAACATGGTCGACCTCAGCGACGTGTACATGACCTTCTTCCTGCCCACGGCCGTCGCGGGACGCGTGGCCATCGGTACCGAGGTGCGTCTCGTACTCGATGCCGCGCCCCAGTACGTGGTACCGGCCCGCGTGTCCTTCGTCGCCGACGTCGCCCAATTCACGCCCAAGACGGTGGAAACGGAAAGTGAGCGTGAAAAACTCATGTTCCGGGTGCGCGCGCAGATCCCCCAGGAGCTGCTGAAAAAATACATCCTCCAGGTGAAGACCGGTCTGCCCGGCGTCGCCTACGTACGCACCGATCCCAACGTACCGTGGCCTGAACGCCTGCAGACCAACCTGCTGCAATGAACGGACACGACGGCGTGCACAAGACGCCTTCGCCGGTGGTCCACCTGAGCGGCGTCGAGCTCCGCTACGGCAAGGTGCAGGCCTTGCACGGTATCACCCTCGACCTTCCGGCGGGCGTCATGATCGGCGTCATCGGGCCTGACGGCGTGGGCAAGTCGAGCCTGTTCTCCCTCATCGCAGGCGCGCGCGCCATCCAGTCCGGGCGTATCGACGTGCTCGGCGCAGACATCGGCGACGCGTCGTTGCGCAAAGCCCTGCTGCCGCGCATCGCCTACATGCCCCAGGGCTTGGGCAAGAACCTCTACGCCACGCTCTCGGTGTTCGAGAACGTGGATTTCTTCGGCCGGTTGTTCGGCCATGACCGCCGCGAACGCGAGCGTCGCATCGACGAGCTGCTGCATGCCACCGGACTGGCCCCGTTCCGGCATCGCCCCGCGGGCAAACTGTCGGGCGGCATGAAGCAGAAGCTGGGCCTGTGCTGCGCGCTCATTCATGATCCGGACCTGCTGATCCTCGACGAACCCACCACCGGCGTGGATCCTCTCTCGCGCCGACAGTTCTGGGAACTCGTCGATCGCATGCGCGCCGGCCGCCCCGGCATGAGCGTGCTGGTGGCCACCGCCTACATGGAGGAGGCCGCACGCTTCGATTGGCTCGTGGCCATGAATCAGGGGCGCGTGCTGGCCACCGGCACGCCGCAGGACCTGCTCACGCGCGCAGGCACGCGCACCCTCGAAGAGGCTTTCATCGCCCTGCTGCCCGCCGAACAGCGCGAAGGCTATCGTCCCGTGGTGATGCAGCCTCGCGCGGGAGGCGAGGAGGAGGTGGCCATCGAGGCGCGGGATCTCACCCGCCGGTTCGGGGATTTCACGGCCGTGGATCACGTGAGCTTCCGCATCCACCGTGGTGAGATCTTCGGCTTTCTCGGCTCCAACGGTTGCGGCAAGACCACCACCATGAAAATGCTGACCGGTCTGCTGCCGGCGAGTGAAGGTGAGGCCTGGCTGTTCGGCCATCCGGTGGACCCGCACGATATGGCCACGCGTCGCCGTGTGGGCTACATGACCCAATCCTTCTCGCTCTACGGCGAACTAACAGTGGAGCAGAACCTGGTGCTGCACGCGCGCCTGTTCGGCATTCCCCCGCAGCGCATAGACGCCCGGGTGCGCGAGATGGCGGAACGCTTCGATCTCGCCGACATCATGGACGTGCTGCCGAACGCCCTGCCCCTGGGCGAGCGCCAGCGCCTTTCCCTGGCTGTCGCCATGATCCACGGCCCCGAGATCCTGATCCTGGACGAGCCCACCTCCGGTGTGGATCCGGTGGCGCGCGACCGTTTCTGGAACGTACTGATCGAACTGGCGCGCAAGGACAACGTCACCATTTTCATCTCCACCCACTTCATGAACGAGGCCGAACGCTGTGATCGGATTTCGCTGATGCACGCCGGCCGGGTGCTGGTCAGTGACACGCCGGCGGCCATCGTGGCACGACGCAAGGTGCCGAGCCTCGAAGAGGCATTCATCGAACATCTCAGCGAGGTGGTGACCGAGGAGCTGCCCGAGCCGCCCACTGTGGGTGAACCGGCCAAGGCCACGTCCGGGGGCGCGCATCGTCCACGTACCGAAGCGCGCGGCTTCGACCTGCGACGCATGCTCAGTTACACCCGCCGCGAGGCCCTCGAACTGCAACGGGATGCCATCCGCCTGCTGCTGGCCACCCTGGGCAGCCTGCTGCTCATGTTCGTGATCGGCTACGGCATCAACATGGACGTGGAGGATCTCACCTTCGCCGTGTTGGACCGCGACCAGACAAGTCTCAGCCGCGACTATGCCCTCAACCTGTCCGGCTCGCGCTATTTCATCGAACAACCGCCGCTGCGCGACTATGACGACCTGGACCAGCGCATGCGCGAAGGCGATCTCAGCCTGGCCATCGAGATCCCACCGGGCTTCGCCCGCGACATCGCCCGCGGCGTCCCGGTCCAAATCGGCGCCTGGATCGACGGCGCCATGCCCGTGCGCGCAGAAACCGTGAGCGGGTATGTGCAGGGCATGCACCTGCACTGGCTCACCAGCAAGGCGCGCGAGGTGTACGGCAGTGCGGCGACCGCCGGCATGGTGAACATCGAGACACGGTTTCGCTACAACCCGGACGTGCGCAGTCTGCCGGCCATGGTGCCGGGGGTGATCCCGTTGCTTCTGCTGCTCATCCCGGCCATGCTCACGGCGCTGTCCGTGGTGCGCGAGAAGGAACTGGGCTCCATGCTCAACTTCTACGTCACGCCGGTCACCCGCCTGGAGTTCCTGCTCGGCAAGCAACTGCCCTACGTGGTCCTCGGCATGTTCAACTTCCTGCTGCTGGTGCTGCAGGCCGTGTTCATCTTTCGGGTGCCGGTGGAAGGCAGCTTCCTCACCCTGGCGCTGGGCGCACTGCTTTACGTGATTGCCGCCACCGCCTTCGGCCTGGTCATCTCCACCTTCACACGCAGTCAAATCGCCGCCCTGTTCGGCACCGCCATTTTCACCCTGGTCCCCGCCGTGCAGTTCGCCGGCATGATCAACCCGGTGTCGTCGCTGGAGGGCGCAGGTCGTTGGGTGGGCGAGATCTATCCCACCACCTGGTTCCTGCTCATCTCGCGCGGCACCTTCTCCAAGGGGCTGGGGTTTGCCGATGTACAGGCCTACTTCGTGCCCCTGGGGCTGGCGGCGTTCGCGCTGGTGGGCCTCGGTGTTCTGCTTTTGCGCAAACAGGAGCGGTGACATGCGCCCTGCCAGAAACGTGCTCTCCCTCGGCATCAAGGAACTGCGCAGCCTGGGGCGCGACCGCCTGATGCTGGCCTTTATCGTGTTCGCCTTCACGGTGTCCACCTACAGCGCCGCCACCGCCATTCCCGAGATGCTGCACAACGTGCCCATCGCCATCGTCGATGAAGACCGTTCACCACTCTCGCAGCGCATCATCGACGCCTTTTATCCTCCCAGTTTCGCCCGCCCCGAATTGATTTCACCTGCTGAAATGGACAGCGGCATGGATGCCGGGCAGTTCACCTTCGCCCTTGACCTGCCGTCGGAGATGCAGCGCGACCTACTGGCCGGACGCACACCCACCGTTCAGGTGAACGTGGATGCCACGCGCATGAGCCAGGCCTTCCTCGGCAGCGGGCAGATTCAGGCCATCATCAACGGGGAGGTGAACGAATTCATGCAAGGCCACCGTGCGTCAACCACACTGCCGGTGGAACTGGCCCTGCGTGCGCGTTTCAATCCGGAACTGAACAATGCGTGGTTCGGCGGCGTCATGCAGGTCATCAACAACATCACGACGCTCTCCATCATCCTTACCGGCGCGGCGCTCATTCGCGAGCGCGAGCACGGCACTGTGGAGCATCTGCTGGTCATGCCGGTCACGCCTTTCGAGATCATGGCCGCCAAAGTGTGGTCCATGGGCCTGGTGGTCCTGATGGCCGCGGCCTTTTCCCTCGCGTTCATCGTGCAGGGCGCACTCGCCGTGCCCATCGAAGGCTCGGTGCTGCTGTTTCTGGGCGGCGCGGTGTTGCACCTGTTCGCCACCACCTCCATGGGCATTTTCCTCGCCACGGTCGGGCGCACCATGCCGCAGTTCGGTCTGCTGCTGTTTCTGGCGCTCATCCCCCTGCAGATGCTCTCGGGCAACGTCACGCCGCGCGAGAGCATGCCGGATTTCGTCCAGGACCTTATGCTCGCCGCGCCCAACACCCATTTCGTCATCCTGGGTCAGGCCATTCTCTATCGCGGTGCCGGCTTTTCCGTGGTCTGGCCCCAATTCGCCGCGCTCGCGCTGATCGGTGCCGTTCTCTTTTCAATTTCCCTTGCCCGGTTCCGCAAGACATTGGGCTCCATGGCTTGAGCAAGCCATCATCCGGCTATCAACGGATTGCCGCCGCCATTCTTTCCCTGAGAGGCTTACATGGGGCTTACATGGACACCCACCCAAAAGCTTGCCATTCGACCGCACATCTGGGAAGTTAGCCGGAGCCGAAACACCAGTAACCAAGGACCGGTTATGCCCAAGCCAAGGAAGACACTCAT
>JBAYQE010000096.1:0-10021 GCA_041677345.1 Thiohalomonadaceae bacterium | reverse complement strand
GGCCATGATGTTGCCCGTGCACAGCGGGAAGCCGCAGGTATCCAGTGCTTCGTTGACGCGCCGGGCCAGCGGCAGCAGTTCTTCGCGCACGTCGGCGGGGGTACGCCCGGCCGGCGTGAGGAACAGGATGCCGTTGTCCTGATCGGTACGCAGGGTCTGTTCGAAGCGGCCTTCGCTGCCGAATGAGAGCCAGGTGAACGGCACCGACGGCGTGCCCATTTCGCCCTGCACCAGTTCCAGAATGCGGCGGGTGATGGTGTCGTTGAGGGCGCTGATGATCTGCGTGAGCTGCGCCACGGAGGCGCCCTGCGCGAGCATCTGCTCGATGAGTTTGTGTACGTCCAGTTCGAGGCGCGCCAGGGCATCCACGCTGCGCGCCTCGGAGATGGCGCGGGACAGGTTGACCAGGCCCACGCGCTGGAGGGAGAACAGATCGCTTTCCGAAAGCACGCCCACCAGGCGACCTTCGTCCGCCACGCATATGTGCCCGAAGCCGTGCTGGGTCATCAGCAGTGCGGCCTCGTAGGCGAGGGAGGTGGAAGGCAGCGTGAAAGGCTTCGGCGTCATCACCTCGCTAATGGCGGTGCCGAGCTCGCGCTGGGGCAGCGCCACGCGCGCCAGCACGTCGTGCAGGGTGAACACGCCCACCGGACGCTTGTCGGTGTCCACCACCACGATGCTGCCCACGCGCTCGTGGTGCATGCGGGTGAGCGCCTCGTGCAATGTGGTGTCGGGACCACAGGCCACCGGCGCGCGGCGCAGCAGCGCCTGCAGCGGGCTCGACAGGGCGTCCTCGGAAACGCGGGTGGCGGAGTTGGCCTGCACGCTGCGCAGTGCGCTGTCGAGCAGGCTGGCGATACGGCGGGTGCAGAAGTCGTGGAACACGGCGCTGCGGCCCAACAGGTATTCGAAATCGGCGCGCTCCAGCTCGAAGCAGAAGGTGTCCTCGACGGCGCGCTCGATGATGTGCACCGGGCGACGCGACAGCAGTGCGCCCACGGGGAAACACTCACCGATCATCAGTTCGAAGGCGCCTTCTTCCATTTCCGCGCCATCCGGGGCTTCGCCGACCACGCGTCCCTGCTTGATGATGTAGAAACGATCCGCCGGGCCGTCACCGGGTCCGACGATGACCTCGTTGCGGGCGTAGAAACCCAGCTTCAGGCGCTTGGCCATGTATTCCAGGTGCACGGGCGCCATCTGATCGAAGGGCGCGTGCCGGCGCAGGAATTCCAGCGTGGGTGACAGTGAAGCGGCGGTATTCATCTCAGGCATGGGTGCTCGCGTAAAGTCCCTTACTGAAAGCAAGGGCTGTGCCAGCCGATAAAGTCTCATGTAATCAATGTGATGGCACGTATGACGAGATGGGGAGCGGGTAACGTGTTACGTGGCGTAACCCATGGGTGTTACGGCTCGTAACAGTGGGGAGATACCCCCGGACAGCAGGGGATGGAAGGGAATAGGGGGCGCGGGAGCGGCTTCGGCCGCGAAAGCCGCAGAACAAGCCCGTCGGAAGGGCCAGCTATGCCTGAATGCAGCCTTGGGGCGTCCTTCCCCAGCCTTGCTACTCAGTGACGGCTGAGGCGCCGCCGTTCCAGTTCGATGCGGTGGATGTAGCGCTGGAGTTCAGCGTTCATGCGTGGTTCCAGGTGCAGGAAGCGACAACCCACGCGCACCTGCGGCTTGCCATCGGGCAGGCTTATCGTGAACCGGTTGCGCACCTCCACATCACTCACCACCCGGCCCTCGGGAAGATCCACCTGGCAGTTGCGGATCACGTTGCCGGGGAGCCACAGGCCTTCGCAGTCGGTGTCGGGTTCAATGACGGCGATGCCGCCGAGACTGATATCCAGGATGGTGAGTTCCACAGGATGTCCGTCTTCCGTGGTGAAAAAGCATTGCGGCCGATCCACCAGCGACGCCACCAGCCGGTAAAACTCGCGCCGTTGGACGCGCAGCAAGCTCTCGGGAAAGGGGAGGATGAACGCCGGCCCACCCGTGAACTGGCCGGGCACTGCGCCGGCGGCGGTGAACTGTACCCGTACCTGGTAATGCCGGCCCACGAATATCAGCCGATCGCTGGCCAGCACGCGGCGGTTGATGTTCTCGTCGGTGCTGACGTCCACGTACAGCCGCGTTTTTTCCTTATCCATGCCGAGCAAGGTGGTCAGCAGGAAATCATGGGGGGTGTAATAGGCGGTGATCAGATCGTTGTTCCTGATCAGGTCTCGCAAGACGCGGCCGATTTCATCACGCGAGTGCAGGCGGAACTGCTCCAGATCGTCATCCTGCTGCCGGTGGGGCGGAACTGCAGGTTTTTCCTGGTCTGCTTGAGCGGGCATCGAGATATCAGGCGGGTTTGCGCGAGTGTAGTAGAGGCGAACGGTGCACCCGTGCGCCCCCGATGTCTCAGGCGGGGTGCCGGGTGGGCAGCGCATCCCGGCGCTGTCCGTACTATCGGTCAGCCGGTCCTGGGAAAGCAAGCGTCGTGGAGGTCAACGTCCGGCTTTCAACTGCAGCTCGTACAAGTAGCGTTGCAGTGGATGTCGGGGTCCCGCAGCATCCGGGACCTCGGGCCGGGGGCGCGCAGGTACTGCGCCTGGCTCTCGAAAAGCATGCGCATCCGTCCGGATGCGCTTCACTCATCGTGCTTCGATGTCAGCCGCCCAGGATGCGCTGCCACCAACGACGCCGATTACCGGCCGGCCGGCATGCGGCCTGCAGGTCCTCAGGCGGCATGGTGCACAGGATCCAGCCCGGCAGGGGGGGCGGCTGGGAGCCGGAGCCGCACACACTCCCCAGGTTGTTGGGGTCGTAGATCTTGATGAAGCGGGGCCGGGCGGGATCGTCCACGTAGACGATCCCGCAATAATCCTCATCGTGTTCACGGCGCAGCAGTGCATGCACTTCCGTCAGGAAGGTCTCCAAGCGCACATTGTCCACGGGCGCGGCGGGTACCGCCTCGCCCACCGCATAGACATACCACTGCCCCGCGGCCTGCTTACGCACCGTGTTCCACAGGGCCTCCAGCTGTTCCCAGCGCAGCATGTTCTTGAACTTGCCCCTGAATGCGTCGAGAAATGGCAGCGTATTCATTTGACCTCCTTGGTGCGCGGGATGGACAGGCGCTGGCGGCGTTCCCAGAGGGTCTTGCGGCTGATGCCCAAGTGGCGCGCCAGGTCGGTTTCGGTCATGTGCCCCTCGTGCTCGCGCACAAACTTGACGAAATATTCGTCCAGCGAGAGTTTTGCATCCGGCGTGGTCTCCGGTGCATCCGGGGGGGTGATGGCGAGTAGTTCGGGCGTGATCTGCGGCCCGTCCGCAAGGATGACGGCACGCTCGAGCACGTTTTCCATCTCGCGCACGTTACCGGGCCACGGGTATGCCTTGATGCGCTCCAGGCTTTCCTGTGCGAAGCGTGCCGGCGGCCGGTTGAGGCGCAGGCAGGTCTTGGCGAGCAGCGACTGCGCCAACTCCAGGATGTCTTCGCCGCGCTCGCGCACGGGGGGGAGGTGGATCTCCATGACGTTCAGCCGGAAGTAGAGATCGCTGCGAAATTCACCGTCAGCCACTGCCTGCTTCAGGTCGCGGTTGGTGGCGGCGATGAGGCGCACGTCCACACGTTTTGGTCTGGTGGCACCGACGCGGCGCACCTCGCCCTCCTGCAGCACGCGCAGCAGGCGCGCCTGGGTTTCGAGGGGTAGTTCGCCAATCTCGTCCAGGAACAGGGTGCCGCCGTCGGCAGCTTCCACCAGGCCGGTATGCGCACCCACGGCGCCGGTGAACGCCCCCTTTTCGTGACCGAACAATTCCGATTCGATGAGGCCCTCGGGAATGGCTGCGCAGTTCACCGCGATGATGGGTGCATCGGCGCGTTGGCTGGCCTCATGCACCGCGCGCGCCACCAACTCCTTGCCGGTGCCGGACTCGCCGAGGATGAGCACCGTGGCGTCCGTGGGCGCTACCTTGCGGATGCGTGCGAACACCTCCTGCATGGCAGGGCAGCGGCCGATCATGCCTGCCACCGGGTATTCGCGGGACAGGTCCTGCTTCAGTACCTCGTTCTGGCGTGCTAGGCGGCGCTGCTTGAGCACGCGCTCGACGGTCATGAGCAACTCGTCGTGATCGAACGGTTTGGCGATGTAGTCCACGGCGCCGAGCTGCATGGATTCCACTGCCGAGCGCACGCTGGCGTAGCTGGTCATGATGAGCACCGGTACGTCACCGGCGTGGCCTATGAGATCGGTACCGGGTGCACCCGGCAGGCGCAGGTCGGTAATCACCAGATCGAAACCTGTGATCTCGTGCTGCCCCAGCGCCTCGGCCACGGCGCCCGCCTCCGCCACCTCGTAGCCGCTGCGTTCGAGCAACCGGCGCAGGGCGGAGCGAATGACCTTTTCGTCTTCAACGATGAGGATGCGATTCATACCTGGTTCTTCTGGGGACCGATGCGTCCCTGGGTGATCTCGTCGAGGATGGCGGGCAACTTGAGGGTCACGCAGGTGCCCTCGCCCTTGGCGCTGTGGATGCTCACGGTGCCGGAATGCTCCTGCACGATGTTGTATACCAGCGGCAGGCCGAGGCCGGTGCCCTCGCCGGGCTGCTTGGTGGTGAAGAACGGCTCGAATATGCGGTCGAGGTGTTCCTCCGGGATACCGCTGCCGTGGTCTTCCACCTGGACTTCCAGAAACTCATGGCGCTCGGCGCTGCGCACGCTCACGGTGTCGCCGGGCTGCGAACCGTCGGCGGCGTTGTTGAGCAGGTTCACGAACACCTGGCAAAGGCGCTGCTTGTCACCGAATACACTGTGCCCCGGGGCACAGTGATTCTCGAACACCAGCTCCTTGCCGGCGCGCGAGAGCTGCACCAGGCGAATGGCCTCGTCTACGCACGTTCGTAGCGGTACCGCGGCGGGCGTATGGTCGGTGGCCGCGCCGCCATGGCTGAAGCTCACCAGCGAGCGCACGATGTTGGAAATGCGCCGCGTCTGTTCGAGGATGAGGTGCAGGGATTCCTCGGCGAGCTCCACGTTGTCCGGTTCCATGAGGACGTTCTGGGCCAGGCTGGCGATACCGGTTACCGGGTTGCCGATCTCGTGGGCCACGCCCGCGGCCAGGCGGCCGATGGAGGCCAGGCGGTCGGTGTGCGCCAGCTCCACTTCCAGGGTGTGCAGGTCGGTGAGGTCTTCCACCAGGATCACGGTGCCGCCGGGCTGCACATCGCGACCTTCCTTCGGCGCCTCGATGGCCGCCTTGTGCAAGGTGAAGACGCGCACGCTGTTGCCGACGCGCACCTGCACTTTGCGCAAGTGGTCGTCGTGCGCGGCCAGAAAGCCGTTGAGCAGACCGGCCCACGGGTCGGGCAGGTCGGCGAGTGCGGTGCCTACCGCGCTGCCGGGCGCGAGCCCCGAGACATTGGTCATGGCCTGGTTCCAGCTCACCACCTCCTGCGCCGGGCCCACGGAGCACACGCCGAGCGGCAGATCGTGCAATACCTGGCGGTGATAGCGGCGCAGGCGATCCAGTTCCGCGGCGAGGCCCTGCAGGCGGGTTTGCGAGTCCTCCAGGCGTTGCTCGATGAAACGGATGCTGTCGGCGAGCGCGGTGCGTGCCTGCGGGTCGAGCTGCAGGCGTTCATCCACGATCATGCGTGCCAGCACCGGACCCACCAGGCCAGACAGGTTGCGTTCGATACGCTCACGCAGGTGGCGCAGGGCCGTGGGTCGGTTCTCCACTTCCGTGAGACCAAGGTCTGCCAGCGCGCTGGCCACCTCATGTTCCGCCATCTCCGCGCCGGTGATGCGCGCCAGCTGTTCCCGGATCTGGCGTGGTGATTCGGCCAGCAGCAGACCGCCCGGTGGCGTGTCGCTCTCGCGGCAGCAGGCGAAGGCGGCCTCGCGTTCAGCCGGACTCTGACGGGTGAGCAGTGAGACGCCCACGAACAGCAGCGCGTTGAGGCTGAGCGACCAGAAAGTGGAGGCGCTCCAGGGCTCTTCCGGGGTACCGCCCAGCAGCGCCATGGGGTCCACGTCCCAAACCAGGAAACCCGAGCGCTGCAGCAGCGGTACCAGCAGGGCGAAGGTCCACAGTGCTCCGCCGGCGATCAGCCCGGCCACGAAACCTGCGCGGGTGGCACGCCGCCAGTACAGCAGGCCGACGATACCCGGCAGGAACTGCGCTGCCGCCACGAAGGAGATGAGACCCAGTTGTACCAGCCCCTGGTTGTGTTCGAGCAGCCGGTAGAAGCCGTAACCGGCGAGGATGATCAGGGCGATGAGGACGCGCCGGCCCCACAGCAGCCAGCGATAGATGTTCATGTCGGGCCCGAGCCGGGGCGGAAAGCTGGCGGGCAGCACCAAGTGATTCATGCACATGGCCGAGAGGGCGAGGCTGGCCACGATCAGCATGGCGCTGGCCGCCGACACACCGCCGATGAAGGTGAATACCGGCAGCCAGGAGGCATCGCTGCTGAGGGTAATTCCCAACACGTAGTAGTCGGGCGACAGCATGGGCGAGCGCACCGCACCCGCCCAGAGGATGGGTGGAATGGCCAGATTCAGCAGCAGCAGGAACAGCGGAAAGGCCCACCGCGCCCGTGCCAGGGAGCGCGGGTCCAGGTTCTCGCTGAAGGCCATGTGGAACTGGCGCGGCAGCAGGAAGGCTGCCGCGAATGCCAGCAGCAGCAGCGTGCCCCAGGGGCCTTCATGGATGGGCCGGTACAGGCGTTCGAGCGCCGCCGGGTGTGCGGCCAGCCAGTTCTCCAGTCCGGCGAAACCGCCGAACACGCCGAAGATCGCGAATAGTCCGACGGCCATCAGCGAGAGCAGCTTCACCACGGATTCGAAGGCGATAGCGAGTACCAGGCCCTCATGTTTCTCGCGTGCCGAACTGTGGCGGGCGCCGAACAGTACGGAGAACACGAGAATGGTCACGCAGAAGCCGAAGGCGATGAGATCCGGTGCCGACTCACCGGTGAGCACCTGCAGGGATTCGGTCACGGCGCGCACCTGCAAAGCGAGGTAGGGCAGCGTGCCCGCCAGCATGAACAGGGTCACCAGCACGCCCGCCCACTGGCTGCGGTAACGGAAGGCGAAAACATCGGCCAGGGACGAGAGCTGATATTCCCGGGTGAGGCGCAGGATGGGCTGCAACAACACCGGCGCCAGCAGGAACGCGAGGGTCACGCCCAGGTAGATGGTGAGGAAGTTGTACCCGGAACTCTGGGCGAAGCCGACGCTGCCATAGAAGCTCCAGGAGGTGGCATACACGCCCAGCGAAAGGGCATAGGTGAGCGGATGGCGGGTGAGCGAGCGCGGGACCCATTCGCGCTCGGCTGCGTAGGCCACCAGGAAGAGGAGGCCGAGGTAGCCCACGCCCGCCAGGAACAGCTGCCAAAGTTCAAACATGGTCGCGCTGCCGCCGCTCGAGCCAGTACGCCAGGGCGATGATGCCGGCCCAGATCCCATAGGGTGCATACCAGGGCGCCGCCACGCCCGCCCAGATCACCTTCAGCGGCGAGGTCAGGACGAAAACGGCAAACAGGAACAGGATCAGGGTGCGATCCATGAGCGTGGGTCCGCATGGTGGCGACAAGGTCCTGTAGCTTACCAGCCTTGTTACAAAAAGTAACAGTTCACGTTAGCCGTCGTTCGGAAAGGAGGGGGCCAGGCGGCGAGGTTTGCGTGGTAGGTGTGCTGACGTGCTGCGGTACCGGGAAGCGCCACCTCGACGCGTCAGGCGGCATCCTGGGAGGCCGTCGGAGCGGGGCGTTTCATAACGGCAGGTAAGGGTTTACACCGGCAGGGCCGGGCGTGGCGGTAGCCGCGCCAGGTCGAATTGCGACACGGCCCATGCCCAGGCGTCCGTCACATCGCCCTCGAGCAGTTCGCGCCCGGGGGCGAGGCCGAGGAACCGAAGGGCTTGTACGATGGCGGTCAAGGGGCGTGTGGGATCGAGCGGTGCGGCGTGGCTCTGCTTGCTCAGTTTCTGGCCCAGACCGTCCACCGCCACCGGCAGGTGCAGGTAACCCGGCGTGGGTAATCCCAGCAGGTGTTGCAGATGGATCTGGCGCGGTGTGGAATCCAGCAGGTCGGCCCCGCGTACCACCTCGGTCACGCCCTGGAAGGCATCGTCCACTACCACTGCCAGTTGATAGGCGAACAGGCCGTCCGCACGGCGCACCACGAAATCACCCACCTCGCGGGCCAGGTCCTGCTTCACCGGGCCTTGCAGCAGGTCATCGAATCCGATCGACGCCTGCCCCACGGCGACCCGGATGGCGTGAGGTCCGTGCGGCAGGCCGTGTTTGCCGCGGCAGGTGCCGGGATATACCCCGGGCGGGCCGGCCCGGGCAATGTCCTTGCGTGAGCAGGTACAGGCAAAGGCGTGGCCGTCGGCGAGCAGGGTATCCAGTGCTTCCCGATAGGCCTCGATGCGTGACGACTGGTACAGCACTGCACCGTCCCAACCCAGACCGAAGGCCTCGAGCGCACGCAGGATCGCGTCCGCAGCCCCGGGTACCTCACGCGGTGGGTCGATGTCTTCCATACGCACCAACCAGCACCCGCCCATGGAGCGCGCCCGCAGATAACTTCCCGTGGCCGCCACGAGCGAGCCGAAATGCAGCGGGCCCGTAGGCGATGGTGCGAATCTTCCTACGTACATGGCGGTGAAAGCATCAACCAGGGGGGCACGGGGCAAAACAAGGGGTTGCATACCGCTCGTTTTCGTCATCCGGGCAGGCGAGTGAACCGCTGATGAAACGCTGTTTTCTCCCCGTGTTTCTCTTCTTCAATCGTAAAACCGTGCAAAGGATTCCACCGGTTCGCGTTCGGTGCGATAGGCGTTCACCGGCGCATCGGGGTCGGGATAACCGAGGGCCATGCCGGCGACCAGGATGGCGTCATCCTCGCGGCCGAGGGCGGCGCGGACCAGGTCGGGATAATCGGCGATGGAGGCCTGCGGGCAGGTAGCGAGGCCGTGGGCCTCGGCCGCGAGCATGACGTTCTGCATGAACATGCCAAGGTCCAACCAGGCACCCTGGCCGAGGCGGCGATCGAGGAAAAACAGCAGCCCCGCCGGTGCGCTGAAGAAACGGTAATTGGCATTCCACGCCTCCAGGCGCTTCACCTCGTCGTTGCGGCCGATATCCAGCGCAGCGTACATGGCGAGCCCGCAGGCGCGACGCCGGCTCTTGTAAGGTTCGTGCCACTGCTCGGGGTAGTAGCGGTAATCAGGACGCTCGGTTTCACCGGCCGTGCGCGCAGCCAGGATACTTTCGGCGATCCGCACTTTGGCATTGCCAGTGACTACCGCCACATCCCAGGGTTGGATATTCACACCCGAAGGCGCCCAGCGCGCGGCCTCGAGCACGGTTTCAAGCACCTCATGTTCCACTGGACGTGGCAGATAGGCGCGTACCGAACGGCGTCGGTGCATGGCGTCGAGAAGATCCATCTAAACCCCCTGAGAGTTAATCGTCGGCGCAATTCTATGGCGACGGCAGGAAGCACGCCTAGTGTGGGTGCTCGGGGTGACAGCCGCGGTGGCATGATTCCCCCTGCAGGAGCGGCCACCGGCCGCGATTCTCAAAGGAGCCACTGCGGTTTCGAGAACCATTCACACCCGGTGCATCCTCCTGCAGGTGAAGCCGCAAGCCACGGTGGGTCATTCCCCGTGTAGGAGCGGCCACCGGCCGCGATTGCTTGGTGTAACCACCACGGTTTCGCCAACCATTCGCGCCCGGTGCACCCTTCGGGCATAAAACCTCCGACAGGTGAAGCCTCAAACTGCGTTGGATAATTCTCCCTGTGCTGCATTAAAAGAAGGGGCCACAAGGGCAAAAACTCGCTTGACTGACAAGGAGATGGGATCAAAATCCGGTGATCGTTTCGGTCACTGGATTTTTTATGTTCCTCAGCCAGGCCCTCGACCGCATCTATTCCTTTTCCCCCGAGCAGTTCAGCAGCCTGTCGGAAGGCCTCAGCCCCGAGCTGTTGAGTACGTGTCTGCAACAGAGCGGT
>JBAYQE010000095.1:0-10104 GCA_041677345.1 Thiohalomonadaceae bacterium | reverse complement strand
GGTGATGTAGGGCAGGTTGACCTCGGTCTGCTGCGCCGAGGACAGCTCGATCTTGGCCTTTTCCGCCGCTTCCTTCAGACGCTGCATGGCCAGCGCGTCGCCGCGCAGGTCGATGCCGCTGTCTTTCTTGAACTCTTCCGCCAGATAGTCGATGACGCGCGTATCGAAGTCCTCACCGCCCAGGAAGGTGTCGCCGTTGGTGGACAGCACCTCGAACTGGTGTTCGCCCTCGATCTCTGAGATCTCGATGATGGAGATGTCGAAGGTGCCGCCGCCCAGGTCGTACACGGCGATCTTGCGGTCGCCCGGCTGCTTGTCCATGCCGAAGGCGAGCGCCGCGGCAGTGGGCTCGTTGATGATGCGCTTGACTTCGAGGCCGGCGATCTTGCCCGCGTCCTTGGTGGCCTGTCGCTGGGAGTCGTTGAAGTAGGCCGGCACGGTGATGACGGCTTCGGTGACCGGCTCGCCCAGGTAGTCCTCGGCGGTCTTCTTCATCTTCTGCAGCACCTTGGCGGAGATCTCCGGCGGGGCCATTTTCTTGCCGCGGGATTCCAGCCAGGCGTCACCGTTGGGGGCCTTGACGATCGCGTACGGCACCAGGTCGAGGTCTTTCTGGACCTCCTTGTCCTCGAAGCGGCGGCCGATGAGGCGCTTGACCGCGAAGAAGGTGTTCTGGGGATTGGTCACCGCCTGACGCTTGGCCGACTGGCCCACCAGAATGTCGTCTTCGCCGGTGAACGCGACGATGGACGGGGTGGTGCGGTCACCCTCGCTGTTCTCGATGACGCGGGGCTTGCCACCTTCCATCACTGCCACGCAGGAGTTGGTGGTGCCCAGGTCGATGCCGATGATCTTTCCCATAAATCTCTCCGTCAGTCTGCTGCCGCCGCGGGCGGCTGAATTTCTTATCCCTAGATAGGGTTATTGCCGCCCGTTTCAAGCCTTCGTGTCGACCTTCTGCCCGGGGCTGGCGTCCGGGGCGCGGGCCACCACGACCATGGCCGGTCGGATCAGGCGGTCGTTCAGGGTGTACCCCTTCTGCATCACGGCCACCACGGTATTGGGGGGCTGCTCCGAAGGCTGCATGGTCACTGCCTGATGCAACTCGGGGTTGAAGGGCTCACCCACGGGGTCCACCACCTTGACGCCGAACTTCTCCATGGCCCCACTGAGCATCTTCAGGATGAGCTCGGTACCTTCGCGCAGCTTTTCCACGCTGGCGGTTGCATCGGCGGCCGAGAGCCCCAGTTCCAGGCTGTCGCGCACCGGCAATAATTCCTGGGCGAAGCGTTCGATGGCGTACTTGTGGGCGTTTTCCAGCTCGCGTTCGGCGCGCCGGCGGGTATTCTCCAGTTCGGCCTGGGTACGTAGCAACTGATCCCAGTGCTGGTCGGCCTTGGCACGGGCATCCTCGAGCTGAAGCTGCAGTTCCCCGGCTTCGGGAGCGGCGGCCTGGTCCTCGTTGACCGTGGCGGTCTCCTCGGCTGCGCCGGGCTCCACCGGGTTCTTGTCGTCACTCATGATCGCGACTGTCCTTCCTTAATAAAACAAAAATGAGCCACAGCGCCCGGGGGCGCCGGCTTAGGGGCTCCATGTGGGGGCTAGTTGGCCTGATTCAAGGCCGCACCGAGCAGCCTGGCAGTCACGTCGACGATGGGGATCACCCGGTCGTAATGCATGCGTGTGGGCCCGATCACCCCCAGCACACCGACCACGTTGCCTTCCGTCGCATACGGCGCGGTGACGACGCTGCATTCGTCCAGCACCTCGTAGCCGGACTCCTCACCGATGAAGATCTGGATGCCATTGGCATGCAGCGACTGATCGAGCAGGTGCAGGATGTCGCGCTTGCGGTTGAAGGCCTCGAACAGCTGCCGCAGGCGCTCGACGTTGGACATCTCCGCATAATTCATAAGGTTGGTCTGGCCGGCCAGCACGTAGTCGCCTTCCGTGGCGCTGTTTTCGCTGGCCATCTCCAGGGCCGCGAGCATGAGTTGGTTCATGTGCTCGCGGGTGGCATGCATCTCCTCGATGAGACCCTCGCGCATGGCCGGGAGATCACGCCCGGAAAAGGCCTCGTTGAGGTAGGCCGCAGCCTGCTGGAGCTCGGACTGGGTGTAGGGACGCGAGGTGTGGATGATGCGGTTCTGAACCTCTTTTTCATTGGTCACCAGGATCACCAGCACCCGGTTCTGCGTCAGCCCCATGAATTCCACGTGTCGGCTCGCCACGTGCTCGCGGCGCGGCAGCATGACCACGCCGGCCAGCGAGGTGATCTCGGACAGCATGGCCGAGGCGGCGGCGACGATGCGTTTGGTCTCGCCGCCGGGGGCAAGCTGGTGGCGCAGGTTGCTCACTTCCACGTCCGCCAGGTCACGCACGGTGAGCAGTGAATCCACAAACACCCGATAGCCGTGTGCCGTTGGCACCCGACCGGCCGAGGTATGGGGCGAGGATACCAGGCCCAGTTCCTCCAGGTCGGCCATGATGTTGCGTATGGTGGCGGGGCTCAGGTCCAGGGACGATTCGCGCGAGACCGTGCGCGAGCCCACTGGCTGTCCGTCGCGGATATAACGCTCCACGACGAACTTGAGGAGTTGCTGGGCGCGCTCGTTGAGGGCGAGAGTCATGGCGGGCAGGTGGGCATGAGTAGGGTTCATCGAGCGCTTAGCACTCTATTCAGGTGAGTGCTACCCGAAAGCTAACAATGCAACAAAGTAGTGTCAAGACAGGCAGTTGGTCTGTGTCGCCGGCCGCAAGCCACGCGCGCAACGGTACACTCGGCGGCCGCGACGTGGTAGTTTTGTGCGCCTCGGAGGGACCACGTCAATGGCACAAAGTTTCCACTGTGTAGGGCTTATCGGCAAGTATGCCGACCCTTCCGTGGGCGATACCCTGCACAAGCTGAGCACGTTTCTGCATTCCCGCAACATCGAGGTGCTCCTGGATGAATTCACCGCCCGGGTCCTGCCAGGGCACAGCCTGACGGTGGCCACCCGCGAGGAGATCGGTGAACGCGCCGACCTGGCCATCGCCGTGGGCGGTGACGGCACCCTGCTGGCCGCAGCCCGCTCACTGGCCCGCTACGACGTGCCGCTGCTCGGTATCAACCTCGGGCGGCTGGGCTTCCTCACCGACATCTCGCCTCAGGAATTCGAGCAGAAACTCGACGAGATCCTGGGCGGCGACTACATGGCCGAGGAGCGTTTCCTGCTCCATTGCAGCATCATCCGCGAGGGTGAGCACATCAGCGAGAGCGAAGCCCTCAACGATGTGGTGGTCCACAAATGGGAAGTGGCCCGCATGATCGAGGTCGAGACCTGGGTCAATGGCCAGTTCGTCCACACCCTGCGCTCGGACGGCCTTATCGTTTCCACGCCCACGGGCTCCACCGCCTATGCCCTGTCCGGCGGCGGCCCCATCATGCACGCCAACCTGGATGCCATCGTGCTGGTACCCATCTGCCCGCATACCATGAGCAACCGGCCCATCGTGCTGCGGGGTGACAGCCTGATCGAGGTGCTGGTGCGCGAGGATACCCATTCCCATGCCCAGATCACCTGTGACGGCCAGATCAACCTGGGCCTGGTCTCGGGCGACCGCATCCGTATCCGCAAGGCGGAGCACCGCGTGCGCCTCATCCACCCCGCGGGGCACGACCACTTCAACATTTTGCGCGCCAAGCTCCACTGGGGCTGAAAGATTGAAGCCCGCCATGAACGCAAATGAACGCAAATGTCTTCCTTTGACACGCGGCACCCTTCGCGTTTATTTGCGTTCATTCGCGGACCTTATGTGATCCCCACATGCTCACCCATCTGCAAATCAGCGATTTCGCCATCGTGGACCGGCTGGAGCTGGATTTTGCCGCGGGCATGACCGTGCTCACCGGCGAGACCGGCGCCGGCAAGTCCATCCTGCTCGATGCCCTTGGCCTCTGCCTGGGCGATCGCGCGGAGGCCATCGCCGTGCGCCATGGGGCGGAGCGCGCCGAGGTGAGCGCCAGCTTCGAAGTGAGCGCATTGGCCGAGGTGAACGCCTGGCTGGCCGAAAACGAACTGGATGCGGACGGCGAGTGCGTCATCCGTCGGGTGGTGGGCAGCGACGGGCGTTCCAAGGCCTTCGTGAACGGCCGTGTGGTACCGGTGCAGTCCCTGCGTGAACTGGGCGAACGCCTGGTGGACATCCACGGCCAGCACGCCCATCAGTCCCTGCTCAAACGCGATGCCCAGCGCGCGTTGCTCGACGGCTACGCTGGCCTCGAGGCCGGTGTGGCCGAACTCGGCCGGCGCTTTCGCAACTGGAAGGCCCTGGAAGAAGAGTACCAGCGCCTCGCCACCGCGCAGGACGAGCGCGAATCCCGACGGGAATTGCTGCGCTTCCAGCTGGCAGAACTCGAGGCGCTCGACCTCAAGCCCGGCGAGATCGCCCAAATCGAGGAAGAACACCGGCGCCTGGCCAACGCCAGCCGCCTGCTGGAGAACAGCCAGACCGCGGAGCAACTGCTCTACGAGGATGATCAGGCGGCAGTGAATCTGCTGAGCCGTGCCCTCTCCGAATTGCGCGAGATGGAGCGCTTCGACGGCAGCGTGGCGGAGTGCGCGCAGTTGCTGGAAAGCGCACTCATCCAGGCACGTGAGGCGGCGTCGGGGCTGCGCCACTACCGCGACCGCCTGGACCTGGACCCGGCACGCCTTGAGCAGTTGGAGCAACGCCTGGGCGACATCCACAATCTCGCCCGCAAGCACCGTACCGAAGGCGAGGAACTGGTGACCCTCGCCGAGCACCTCGCCACCGAGCTGGACACCCTGGAGCACGCCGGGGCTCGCCTCGAGGGCCTGGCGCAGGAGATTGCCAAGGCCAAGGCCGCGTACCTGGAACGGGCGCGTCAGATCGGCAAGCAGCGGGCGAGCGCGGCCGAAAAACTCGGCGTCGCGGTCAGCGCCAACATGCAGGAACTGGGTATGGCGGGCGGACGGCTGGAGGTGCAGGTGGAGACGCTGCCCGAGGCGCAGGCCGGCCCATCCGGACTGGAACGCATCGAGCTACTGGTAAGCGCAAACCCGGGCCAGCCTGCCCGCCCGTTGGGCAAGGTTGCCTCGGGTGGCGAACTCTCGCGCATCAGCCTGGCCATCCAGGTGCTGACGGCTACCGGCGCCGGCATCCCCACCTTGATCTTCGATGAGGTGGACGTGGGCATCGGCGGGCGCGTGGCAGAAATGGTGGGCCGTCGCCTGCGGGACCTGGGCGCCAAACGCCAGGTGATGTGCGTGACCCACCAGCCCCAGGTGGCCGCGCTGGGCCACCATCACTTCGTCGTCAGCAAGCAGACACGCAAAGGCGTCACGAGCACGCGCATCGAGCAGGTGAGCGCCGAGCCCCGGGTGGAGGAAGTGGCACGCATGCTGGGCGGCATCGAAATCACCGCCCAGACCCGCTCCCACGCCCGCGAACTCATCGACCGCGCGGGTGACGAAAACCACGCCTGCAAATAGCAAACGGACGCGGGGAGTGAAGCCCGCAACGACCCGGGAAGGGTGGAACATCGGGTAAGAGCGGGTCGACGCCGCCGGAGCTCACCTTCCGGCGCCTTTGACTACTGGGAAACGGACCCTTTTTCTGTAGGCACGACGTTATGCCCGAAGGGTACATCGGCCGCGATAGCCTGCGGTGCCCGGGTCCATCGCGGCCGGTGGCCGCTCCTACAGGTGGGGATGGCCGTCGATGGGTTTGTCCGTGGTTGGGGCGCGTCGGACCTCGCCGTCGGTGGTGCCGGCCCTCGTCGGGTTCGACTCAGACCCTTTTCTGGCACGCGGGGCAGATGCCGTAGATGATCAGGCTGTGGTCAGTGATGGTATAGCCGAAGCGCTTGGCGATGGCGTGCTGGCGCGTCTCGATGGTGTCGTCCATGAATTCGTCCACGCGCCCGCACTTGATGCAGACGATATGGTCGTGATGGTTGCCCTCGTTGAGCTCGAATACCGCGTGGCCACCCTCGAAATGGTGCCGCGTGACCAGCTCTGCCTGTTCAAATTGCATGAGCACGCGATACACCGTGGCAAGGCCTACGTCCTCACCGACGTCGAGCATGGCACGGTACACGTCCTCCGCGGACATATGGCGGTCCCGGTTTTTCTCCAGGAACTCCAGAATCTTGATGCGCGGCGTGGTGGCCTTGAGCCCCACTCGGCGCAGTTCTTCATTGCTCATCTCGGTTCCGTGTCTTTCAGCGGTGGGTTCGCGTATTATTTCGCAAAACCTTTCCTGCCGAAACTGAATGCGAAGAATTCTCGTCTTGTTGACCCTGGGCGCGCTGCTGGGTGGCTGCACCCCTCACCGCATAGACATCCAGCAGGGGAACATTGTTTCCCGTGAACGGCTGGCGCAGGTGAAGCCCGGTATGGACCAGCAGCAGGTGCGTTTCCTGCTGGGCTCGCCGCTGGTGCGCGATCCCTTCCATGCCGATCGCTGGGACTACTTTTACTCGCTGGAAACCGCAGGGGAACTGAAGAACACCTACCGCGTGATCATGCACTTCGCGGACGGCAAGCTGGTGCGTGTGGAAGACAGGGGCGATATCCCGGCCACGGAGCGCGAAGCCCTGGAGCTGGTCTCGCACTGAACCCCGGCGGGTAGCGCTGGCATGCGCCAGCCGCCGCCGCTTTCGTCAGGACAGCCACGACTGCACCCTGGCGTCACGGCGCGCGGAAAGCGGGGTCCGCCGGCGACCGTCACCGCCTGGCCGGCACGAAGGGCTACTCGCCCCCCTCTGCCGATTCCACGTCGCCACCGCCCTTTTTCATGCGCTTGCCTTCGGCGCTGCGCTGCTTGCGCACTTCCTTCGGGTCGGCGATGAGCGGCCGATAGATCTCCACCCGATCCCTGGGGCGGAGTTCCTTGTCGAGCTTGCTCAACTTGCCGAACACGCCGACCTTGGTGCTCGCCAACTCGATTTCCGGACACTTTTCCAGCAGGCCCGAACGCTCGATGGCGTGACGCAAGGTCATGCCCGACTCCACTTCCACCGGGATGATGAACTGCCTCTCCGGCTTGGCATAGGCCACCTCCACCTGGAAGCGGCTCGGGTTCTGTTCGGTCATGGCTTCAACCTCTGGATGTGCCGTACACCTGCTCGGCGCGGCGGCGGAAGGAATCGACGAACGTACTGGTGATCTGGCTGAACACCGGCCCGAGGGCCATGCTGATGATGCGGCTGGAAAACTCGAATTCCAGATCCAGCGAAACTTTGCACGCATTTTCCCCCAGGGCATCGAAGCGCCAGAAGCCTTCCAGGCGACGAAACGGGCCTTCCACCAGGCGCATTTCAATCATCTTCCCGGGCTGCAGGCGATTGTGTGTGGTGAAGGACTTGCGCAAAGCACCGTGGGCAATCTCTACGGTGGCACGCACCTCGTCTTCGGTACGCGAGAGCACGCGCGCGCTACGGCACCACGGCAGGAATTGGGGGTAGGCATCCACGTCGTCGACGAGCCGGAACATCTCGCTCGCGGTGTACGGGACGATGGCGCTTTTCTGGACGATGGACATGTCAGTTGAACTGGATGACGCCGATGAGTCGCAGGAACACGAGCGCGATCAGCACCGGCGAGATGTAACGGATGAGGAAGCGCCACCCACGGTATATGGCCGCATCGCCGATGCCCAGTTCCTCGACGCTGGAGCGGCGGCTCATGAACCAGCCCGCGAATACTGCGATGAGCAACCCACCCAGGGGCAGCATCACGTTGGTGGCGAGATAGTCTAACAGGTCGAAAACGGTCTTTCCGAACAGCTGGTACGGGGCGTCGGACCACAGGTTGAAGGAGAAGATGGTACCGAGCCCGAGCAGCCATCCCAAGCCACCTGCGAACGCAGCCGCGTTCACGCGGGTGATGTTGTGATTCTCGACCAGCCAGGCCACGGCGGGTTCCACCAAGGATATGGCCGAGGTCCACGCAGCGAAAACCAGAAGAACGAAGAACAGCGTTCCGAAGAAACTCCCGCCAGGCATGTTGCCGAAGGCGATGGGCAAGGTCTGGAATACCAAGCCTGGCCCGGCACCCGGCGGCAGGCCGTTGGCGAACACGATGGGGAAGATCGCCAGTCCCGCAAGCAGGGCAACCAGCGTATCCGCCGCGGCAATGAGTACGGTGGTACCTACGATGGAGGTGCGGCGCGGCAGATAGGAGCCGTAGACCATGATGGCGCCCATGCCGAGGCTCAGGGTGAAGAACGAGTGCCCCATGGCGGTGAGCACCCCGTCCATGGTGAGCCGCCCAAAATCCGGGCGGAACATGAAGCGGACACCCTCGAGGAAACTCCCGGTGTTCATGGCATAGCCAAGCAGGAGGAGGAGGATCAAAAACAGCGCGGGCATCATGAAGCGCACCGCCTTCTCCAGCCCCGCCGCGACCCCACGGGACACCACCACCACGGTCATGACCACAAAGATGGTGTGCCAGGCCAGCAGACGCTCGGGATCGGCCACCAGCGACCCGAACATACCCTGAGCCGCTGGCCCGTCCAGTCCGGTGAAGGCGCCACCACCACCGCGCACCACGTAGGCCAACGACCAACCCGCGATGACGCTGTAGAAGGAGAGGATGACAATGCCCGCGAGGACGCCCCACCAGCCGAGCAACTGCCAGTGGGGCGATACACCCTCCTCCCTGGCCAGGTAGCGCATGGCATTGATGGGGCTGCGCCGCCCGCGCCGGCCGAGCATGATCTCACCCACCATGATGGGGATGCCGATGAGGGCGATGCAGCCGAGATAAACCAGCACGAAGGCACCACCGCCGTTCTCGCCGGTGATGTAAGGGAATTTCCAGATGTTGCCGAGGCCCACCGCCGAGCCCGTGGCGGCGAGGATGAAAGCCCAGCGTGACGACCACTGGCCGTGGATGTGTTCGCGGTGTGGCATCGTTCCCCCCTTGCAAGCCTGGGATTGTCCGCGAAAACCCCTTATGCCTCAACCGGACCACCGGCCCATCGCCTATAATGCCGGCCCATGGCGAAGAACAAGCACGAGAAGGGCGAGTCGCGGACCATCGCCCTCAACAAGAAGGTCCGCCACGACTTTTTCATCGAAGACCGCTTCGAGGCCGGCTTGGTGCTTGAGGGCTGGGAGGTAAAGAGCCTGCGCGCCGGCCGCGTGCAACTGGTGGACAGCTACGTCATCATCAAGAACGGCGAGGCCTGGCTGCTGGGCGCCCTGATCACCCCGCTGCAGACCGCCTCCACCCACATCCACCCCGACCCCCAGCGCACCCGCAAGCTGCTGCTGCACCGCGAGCAACTCAATCGCCTCATCGGCGCCGTGGAGCGGAAGGGCTACACCCTGGTGGTCACGGCCCTCTACTGGAGCAAGGGCCGCGCCAAGGCCGAAGTCGCCCTGGCCAAGGGCAAGCAGGCCCACGACAAACGCGCCACCGAACGCGAGCGCGACTGGCAGCGCGAGAAACAGCGGCTGCTGCGGCAGGCTTAATTCAAAAGCGTTACCACGGGGGACACGGGGAACACGGGGGCAAGACATGCGTAGGTCACGTTGGCGCCCAGCGCCTACGTGACAGCGCAGGCAGGCCAAACACCCCAACCCGTAGGTCACGTTGTCGCGCAGCGGCTACGTGACAGCTGCGGTCGCTGACTCTCCCAGCCGTGTTCGCCCACCGCCTGCCCTCCTGCAAAAGCCGAACCTCGACCTTCCCGTGTTCCCCGTGTCCCCCGTGGTTCAAGCTTTTTCTCCCCCGCCGCTAGAGTTGGAACTCCCAAACAGCTACCATATCTAAAGTTTCACCAAGGGGGCGACCTGGTTTCGACGTGGGTCGCGAAGCCTTAGGTGCATGCCGAGGTGCAGATCACCTCGTAAAACAATCTGCAAACTCATAGTTGCCAACGACGACAACTACGCTCTGGCCGCTTAAGGCCTAGCCCTTCGCCCGGGTGTGCTTGTGCGCCCGGTGTCCCGCAAGGGACACGCGAAGGTCATCTACACAAGATCGTGCCAAGGTCCTGGCCCGGGACCGGAAGCACTAAATCCAACGGGCTAGCCGTCGACACGCCCTGCCCGCCGGGCAGTCGCCGGTGAAACACAATAGACGTGGC
>JBAYQE010000094.1:0-10373 GCA_041677345.1 Thiohalomonadaceae bacterium | reverse complement strand
GCGGCCTTCTTGGCTGCGGCCTTCTTCACTGCGGCCTTCTTGGCAGCACCCTTCTTGGCGGCAGCCGCCTTCTTGGGAGCCGCCTTCTTGGGAGCCGCTTTCCTGGCCTTTCGCTTGGCCGGCGCCTTGATGGCGGCCGCCTCCGTCTCTGCTGCCGGGGCCTGTTCGGCCGTGGCAGTCACTTCTTCACCCGCGCCCACGTTACTCACCTTTGCTTTCTCCTCTGGCTTCTTCTCAGGGGTGCTCTTCTTCACCGCAGCTGCCTCCTTGACGGTCGGCACCTTCGGTTCAGCCGGTTGCGCTTCCGCAAGGCCGGTCGGCAGCGAGGCGATGATCGCGTCCACCTGCGCGAAGATGTCATCGATCTCCCCCACACCATCGACGGTCTGGAGTTTGCCTTGGGAGCGGAAATACTCGACCAGTGGCGCGGTCTGGGCGGTATACACACGCAGCCGGTTGCCGATGGTCTCTTCATTGTCGTCGGCGCGGTGACGCAGGTCGCCGCCACACCTGTCGCAGCGGTCGTCGAGCTGCGGCGGTGATGTGTAGATGTTGTACACCTGGCCGCACGAAACGCAGGTGCGCCGCCCGGTCAGGCGCTGCATGAGGATGTCGAAATCCACCTCGATGAGGATTGCCGCCTGCAGGGGCATACCCACCGATTGCAGCATGGCGTCGAGTGCTTCGGCCTGGGGGATGTTGCGAGGAAAGCCGTCGAGGATGAAACCGTTGGCGGCATCGGGTTCGGCGAGGCGTTCGCGGATCATGCCGAGGACGATCTCATCGCTCACCAGCTGGCCCGCATCCATGGCCTCCTTGGCGCGCATCCCGAGGGGGGTGCCGCTGGCCACCGCCGCCCGCAGGAGTTCACCCGTGGAGATCTGGGGGACCTTGTACTTCTCCACCAGCAGCTTCGCCTGTGTCCCTTTACCGGACCCCGGTGCGCCGAGCAGTACGATTCTCATGTTCGGTGTTCTCCAAAGTGCCCTGTTTTTTTATGCTCCCGATTGTTCCGTCGCCCGCTCAATGCAACTGCCTGGCCATGACGGTAGGCACATTGCGATTAAGCTAATCTGAGAGTCACAACTAAGTCAATGAGCCACTGCATTAATGCGCGTGCGAGGATGCCTCATCGAACGCAGTGTGTCTATAGCGGCAACGGCGGCCACATTGCGATGAACGCGCTCATGGCTCACACGGTTCGGTAAATGCGGGGATACCGCACGCGATGGTGTTAGGAACGGGGATCGCGCACCCGCGGCATGCAGCCAAACCCACGTTCACCCCTGGTGAGGAGGCCTGAGAGCATGGCGAAGACCAATGCCTTTTATGCGCAGTCCGGCGGGGTGACCGCCGTCATCAACGCCAGCGCGTGCGGAGTGATCGAGACGGCCCGCGCACACAAGGACCGGATCGGAAAGGTATATGCGGGCTGTAACGGCATCCTTGGTGCGCTGCACGAGGAGCTGATCGATACCTCCCGCGAGTCGGCCCGTGCCATCGCCGCACTGCGCCACACACCCGCGGGCGCGTTCGGCTCGGCCCGCTACAAGCTCAAGGGGCTGGAGGAGAACCGTGCCGAGTATGAGCGCCTCATCGAGGTGTTCCGTGCACACAATATCGGTTACTTCTTCTATAACGGCGGCGGTGACTCCGCCGACACCTGCCTCAAGGTCTCGCAACTGGCCTCCACTCTGGGTTTCCCCGTGCAGGCCATCCACGTGCCCAAGACCGTGGACAATGACCTCCCGATCACCGACACCTGCCCCGGCTTCGGCTCGGTCGCCAAGTACGTGGCCGTGTCCATCCGCGAAGCCGGGTTCGACGTGGAGTCCATGGCCGCCACTTCCACCAAGGTGTTCGTGCTGGAGGTAATGGGTCGTCATGCCGGCTGGATCGCGGCGGCCGCAGGACTCGCAGCCGAGGAGGAAGGGGATGCACCGCACATCATCCTGCTGCCGGAGGTGGAGTTCGATGAGGATCGCTTCATCGCTCGGGTGGAGGAGACCGTGAAGAAGTACGGCTACTGCGCCATCGTGGTGTCCGAAGGGGTACGTGACAAGGACGGCAGGTTCCTCGCGGAGACCGGGATGCGTGATGCCTTCGGGCATGCACAGCTCGGGGGCGTGGCACCGGTGATCGCGGCAATGGTGCAGCATCGCCTGAAGCTGAAATATCACTGGGCGGTGGCCGACTACCTGCAGCGCGCCGCGCGCCATATCGCGTCGGCCACCGATGTAGACCAAGCCTACGCGGTCGGCAAGGCCGCGGTGGAGTTCGCCCTCGCCGGCAAGAACGCGGTCATGCCGGCCATTGTCCGCAAGTCCGACAAACCCTACCGGTGGACCATCGGCGAGGCCAAACTGGCGGATGTTGCGAACAAAGAGAAGAAGCTACCTCGCAGTTTCATCTCGCGGGACGGGTTCGGCATCACCAATACGTGTCGTGCCTATCTTGCCCCCTTGGTAAAAGGAGAGGACTATCCACCGTACAAGAACGGCCTGCCGCAGTACGTGAGACTCAAGAAAGTCATGGTGCCGAAGAAACTGGCACCGTTCGCAGGCAAACAAGAATGATGCGCAGGGGGACGCCTCCCTCTCCGCCGACCGAGCCTTGATGAGCAGAAGCTGAAATAACTTTCTGACGTAGGGAGGAAACCCATGAGTTCAAGCCTCATATTTGCCCTGGCATGTGCTGTGGCCGCCTTGGTATTCGGCGGTCTGTCGGTGAAGTGGATCCTGGCCCAACCGAATGGATCGGACCGGATGAGGGCTATCGCGGCAGCGGTACAGGAAGGCGCCCAAGCCTACTTGAACCGCCAGTACACCACCATTGGCATCGTCGGCGTGGTGTTGTTCATCGTGCTGGGACTGGTCCTCGATTGGAAGACCGGATTCGGCTTCCTCATCGGCGCAGTGCTCTCGGGCCTCGCCGGCTATATCGGTATGCATATCTCCGTGCGTGCCAATGTGCGCACCGCCGAGGCGGCACGCGGCGGACTCAATAACGCCCTGCAGGTGGCATTTCGCGGCGGCGCCATCACGGGTCTGCTGGTGGTCGGCCTGGGCCTGCTGGGCGTGGGCGGTTACTACGCCTTCCTGCAACTCACCGCCGCCGAGGGCGCCGCTCTGGACGAGGTGCTGCATCCCCTGGTGGGCCTCGGCTTCGGCGGTTCCCTGATCTCCATCTTCGCCCGACTGGGCGGCGGCATCTTCACCAAGGGCGCGGACGTGGGCGCCGATCTGGTGGGCAAGGTGGAGGCCGGCATCCCCGAGGACGACCCGCGCAACCCGGCGGTCATCGCCGATAACGTGGGCGACAATGTGGGCGACTGCGCCGGCATGGCCGCCGACCTGTTCGAAACCTACGCGGTGACCATCCTCGCCACCATGCTGCTGGGCAGCCTGGTGGTGACCGGCGCCGGTGAGAACGCGGTGCTGTATCCGCTGGTGCTGGGCGGCGTGTCCATCATCGCCTCCATCGTCGGCGTGTTCTTCGTGAAGGCGCGGGAGGGCGGCAAGATCATGAACGCCCTCTATCGTGGCCTCATCGTGTCCGGCGTGCTCGCCGCCATCGCCTTCTATCCGGTCACCAGCATCATGATGGCCGACAGTGGCTACAGCGTGATGGCGTTGTGGGGGGCGGCGCTCATCGGCCTGGCGCTCACCGCCGCCATGGTGGTGATCACCGAGTACTACACCGCCACCGAGTACGCGCCGGTACGCCACATCGCCGCCGCGTCCACCACCGGCCACGGCACCAACGTGATCGCAGGTCTCGGCGTGTCCATGAAGGCGACCGCCGCGCCGGTGCTCGCCGTGTGTCTGGCCATCTGGGGCTCGTTCGCCCTGGCAGGCCTGTACGGCATCGCCATCGCCGCCACCGCCATGCTGTCCATGACGGGCATCATCGTGGCCCTGGACGCCTACGGCCCCATCACCGACAACGCGGGCGGCATCGCGGAAATGGCCGAGTTGCCGGCGGAGATCCGCAACATCACCGACCCGCTGGACGCGGTGGGCAACACCACCAAGGCAGTCACCAAGGGTTACGCCATCGGCTCTGCCGGCCTGGCCGCCCTGGTGCTGTTCGCGGACTACACCCACGCACTGGAGGCGGAAACCGGCGCAGCCACGCTGTTCGACCTGTCCGATCACATGGTGATCATCGGCCTGTTCATCGGCGGCCTGGTGCCCTATCTGTTCGCCTCCATGGGGATGGAGGCGGTGGGCCGCGCGGCGGGCGCCATCGTGGTGGAGGTGCGCCGGCAGTTCAAGGAGATCCCGGGCATCATGGAGGGCAAGGCCAAGCCCGAATACGGCACCTGCGTGGACATGCTCACCAAGGCGGCCATCAAGGAGATGATCCTGCCCTCGCTGTTGCCGGTGCTGGTTCCGGTGCTGGTCGGCCTCATCCTGGGCCCCAAGGCCCTGGGCGGCGTGCTGCTCGGCACCATCGTCACCGGCATTTTCGTGGCCATTTCCATGACCACGGGCGGCGGCGCCTGGGACAACGCCAAGAAGTACATCGAAGAGGGCAACTACGGCGGCAAGGGCTCCGAGGCCCACAAGGCCGCGGTCACCGGCGACACGGTGGGCGACCCGTACAAGGATACGGCCGGTCCGGCAGTTAACCCCCTCATCAAGATCATCAACATCGTGGCGCTGCTGATCGTGCCGCTGATCTAAGGAGAAGAAGCAAAGGACATCACCACGGAGGCCGCGGAGGTCACGGAGAAAAGCAATCTCCATCCCCTCCCCGCCTCCGTGGTTCTGCTTTGGCCCGTCCGCCGGATCCCCACCTACGGCCTTCACCTTCTCCGTGGGCGTCTCCGTGGCCCGTGTTTCCTGTCTTTGCCCCTCCGGTCCCGCGCTCGCCCCCCGGGCCACGTCTCGCTATAATCGCCGGTTTTCCTAACGAACCTCTGTTTGGAGCTTCTTTACTTCGATGAACCTTGACCGCGTCAATACCGGTAAAGACGTC
Source organism: Thiohalomonadaceae bacterium (assembly GCA_041677345.1). Taxonomy (GTDB): domain Bacteria; phylum Pseudomonadota; class Gammaproteobacteria; order Thiohalomonadales; family Thiohalomonadaceae; genus JALOAT01. Next base: position 5,390 of record JBAYQE010000094.1, on the reverse strand, counting down.
CCGAATGACGTCAACGTGATTATCGAGATCCCGGCCCACAGCGACCCCGTAAAGTACGAGGTCGATAAGGAAACCGGGGCCATGTACGTAGATCGCTTCATGAGCACGGCCATGCACTATCCGTGCAACTACGGCTACGTGCCGCATACGCTGTCCAACGACGGTGACCCGGTAGACGTGCTGGTGGTGACCCCGGTGCCACTGATCCCGGGCTCGGTGATTCGTTGCCGCCCGGTGGGCGTGCTGAAGATGACCGACGAATCCGGCGACGACGCCAAGGTGCTGGCGGTGCCCATCGACAAGCTGTGCCGCACTTTCCGCGAGGTACGGGACATCAACGACGTGTCACCGGCACTGCGCGAGCAGATTGCCCACTTCTTCGAGCATTACAAGGACCTCGATGAAGGCAAGTGGGTACGCGTGCAGGGCTGGGAAGGTGCGGAAGCAGCCAAGGCCGAGATCTTGGCCAGCGTGCAGATGTACAAAGAGGCGCCGGTCAAGCCAAGGTTCTGATCAATACAGGGAGGTCGGCCACAGCGCGGCCTCCCTTTCATTCATTGCATCTCACATGCGCGGTGTCGACGATTCGCCGAAGGCCTGCTCGTAGCGCGCCTGGTGTTCGACATCGCGGCGTGCCGTCGGCTGCACCTGCAGCCGCTCGAAGGGGATTTCGCCCTCGCATTCTTCGCACAGACCGTAGGAACCCTTATCCATGCGCTCCAGCGCCGATTCGGCCTCGCGCAATTCGGCTATGAGGCGGCTCACCGCCGCAATGTTGGTGTCCACCAGCAGGTCGGCAACCGACTCATCCGCCGGATCATGCACCTGCCCGGCCAGATCGCCGTAGCGCTCCTCGTCCGACCGCATCAGTTCATCACGGATTTCGCTCCGCAGCCGCTCGCGCGTGTCCAGCAGCACCTGCTTCAACTCCACGAGCTGCGCCTCGGTGAGATGCGTCATAGTGGCTTCCTCTTTCAATGGCCCGGCGTGTTGTGCTCAACCCAACGTGCTTGCGTATCGAGTTGTTCCTTTTTCCAGAAAGGTGCCTTGGATTTCAGGTCTTCCATGATGAAGCGGCAGGCCTCGAAGGCCTCGCGACGGTGGCCTGACCAGACCGCCACCAGCACGATGGGATCGGCCGGGGTCACCTCACCGACTCGATGTACCACCAGTACGTCCTCCAAGGACCAGCGTGCCTTCGCCTCTGCGGCTATGCGCTCCAGGTGGCGCTCGGTCATGCCGGGATAATGCTCGAGGGTCATGGCGCGGACGCCGTCGCCTTCGTTGATGTCGCGCATGGTACCCACGAACACCGCACAGGCCCCGACCTTGGCACGCCGGGCCAATTGCAGCTCATGCGCGCGCAGGGTTTCCCAGGGCTCGAAGGGCGCAGGCGTAACGGTGATGCTCACGCGCCGCCTCCCGTCACCGGCGGGAAAAAGGCCACCTCGTCGCCATCGGTAAGGAGATGTTCCGGTCCCGCGTACTCCATGTTCACTGCCACCAGCACATTGCCGGGCAGGGGTTGGCCGGGAACCACCTCTTCCCAGAGCGCGGCAGGCGTCATGCCCTCGCGAAAAGGCTGCGTGGTGTTTTCGATACCAATCTGCTCGCGCAGGCTCGCGAAAAATTTCACGGTAATTGCCATGGCTTTGGTCCGGTTTGCAGCCGCTTTCGAGCGAGCCTATCATGAACCGCCCTTGCCACCAACGCGCTGCCATGGCCGAACTCACCCATTTCAATAACGCGGGCGAAGCCCACATGGTCGATGTGGGCGACAAGTCCGACACGCGACGCATTGCAATCGCCGAAGGCCGCATCATGATGCGTCCTGAAACCTTGTCCTTGATCGAACAAGGTAGCCATAAAAAAGGCGATGTGCTCGGTATCGCGCGCATCGCCGCCATCATGGCGGCAAAGCGCACCGCAGATCTCATCCCGCTGTGCCATCCGGTTGCCCTGACCCACGTGGACGTGGCGCTCGTGACACAGCACGACCCGCATGGCGTGCAGTGCCGCGTCACGGCAGAGACGGTGGGGCCCACGGGGGTGGAAATGGAAGCACTCACCGCCGTGCAGGTGGCTCTGCTCACCGTGTATGACATGTGCAAGGCGGTAGACCGGGGCATGCGCATCGAGGGTGTGCGCCTGCTGGAAAAATCCGGCGGCAAGTCGGGGCACTGGCGGGCGGAGTAAAGCGGCGCCTTGCGCTCGCACCCACCGACAGTACATCTTTCTTTTCATGCCGGCCGTTAACGAACATCACCAGCACACTCATGGTCACAGTCACGGCCATAGTCACGCCGGTGCGAACGGGCGCCGGCTGCGGTACGCATTGGCACTGACCCTCGGCTATGCGGTGGTGGAGGTGCTGGGCGGGCTATGGTCAGGGTCGCTGGCACTGTTGAGCGACGCCGGCCACATGCTGACCGATGCACTGGCGCTCGGCCTGGCGGCTGCCGCGGCATGGATTGCGGCACGGCCGCCCTCAGCAAGGCATTCCTATGGCCTGGGCCGTGCCGAGGTAATCGCGGCACTCGCCAACGCCGTATTCATGTTCGCCGTGATCACGGTGATTGCAGTGGAAGCCTGGCACCGGCTCGCCGCGCCGGAACCGGTGCGGGCGGGTGGCCTCATGACGGTCGCCGGCATGGGCCTGGTGGTGAATGCCGTCGTGGCGTGGGTGCTCGCGCATGGCGAGAGCACCCTGAATGTACGCGCGGCACTGCTGCACGTGATTGGTGATCTGCTCGGCTCCCTCGCTGCACTCACGGCAGGTGCAGTGATCTACTTCACCGGTTGGACACCCATCGATCCCATCCTGGCGCTGTTCGTCTGCCTGCTGATCCTCTATTCCACCCTGCACCTGGTGCGCGAAAGCCTGCATGTGGTGATGGAAGGTGTGCCCCTGCACCTCGACCTACCCACCGTAGGGCGGGATATGGCGCATGTGCCCCATGTGATCTCGGTGCACGATCTGCACATCTGGGAGCTTTCATCGGGCAAGATCGCGCTCTCTGCGCACCTGGTCATCGACGAGCTGCAGCACTGGGAGACCACGCTGGCGCGCATCAACCACATGCTGCTCGATACCTACGGTATCGAGCACACCACCCTGCAGCCGGAAACCCCGCAAACCACCCACCTGATTCATCGCATGCAATGGCAGCCTCCACGGGGCTCCGATCACTGACGCAATGCGCGGGCACGCATGCCTCGCCGGCAGGCAGCCCTGGGCTCCGCTCCCGTCATTCGATCCGGCAGCACTCGTCGAACGCCAGGCGCGGGCCGCGCGGGTACAAGCGGCTGGTGTCGCCGTAGCCGATGGCACAGATGAAATTCGCCTGCCAGCGACCGTCCGGGAAAAATGCCGCGTTCAGCTTCTCCGCGTCGAAGCCCGACATGGGGCCGCAGTCGAGCCCCAGGCTGCGTGCCGCCATGATCAGATAGGCACCCTGCAGGCTGCTGTTGCGGAACGCCGTGTTGCGGATCGCCTCCGGCTTGCCGACGAACCATGAACGTGCGTCGGTGTGCGGAAACAGCGTGGGCAGGTGTTCGTAGAATTCCAGGTCCATGGCGACGATGGCCACCACTGGGGCACTCATGGACTTGGCCACGTTTCCTGCATCCAGACAGGGCTCGAGGCGTGCCTTGGCCGCGGCACTCTTGACGAACACCACGCGCGCCGGTGAACTGTTGGCGCTGGTGGGACCCCACTTCATCAATTCGTAGATGGCGTGGAGTTGCTCATCACTCACTGGCTTGTCCATCCAGCCGCTGAAACTGCGTGCTGTACGGAACAGGGTGTCCAGTGCTGCATCATTCAAAGGCTCGTTCATGCATTCCTCCTCTCATGTGGGCGAGCATAACGCTGCGGGCGGTCCGGTTAGAAGCACTGTGCGTGGGAGAAGGCCGGTATACTCGCTGCCATGAGTCTTCCCCCTGCAGACGAACGGGAATTGCTGCACCGGGCCCGCGCCCTGGCGGGCCGCAGCCTGCGCGACATTGCCCACGAAGCACGCATGGCCGTCCCACCCGACTTGCGCCGCAACAAGGGTTGGGTTGGCGAACTGATGGAGATCGTGCTCGGTGCCAGCTCCAGTTCACTGCCGCAGCCGGATTTCCCTCACCTGGGGATAGAGTTGAAGACCCTGCCGGTGGATGCACGCGGGCGGCCCCGCGAGTCTACCTACGTATGTACCGTGCCCCTCGACGAGGCGGTGGGCGAAACCTGGGAGGACTCCTGGGTACGGCGCAAGCTTGCCCGAGTGCTGTGGTTGCCCGTGCAGGCCGATCCTGCCACGCCCTTGGCGGAGCGGCGCGTGGGCGGTGCCCTGCTGTGGAGCCCGGACGCGCACGAGGAGGCCCGGCTGCGTCGTGACTATGACGAACTCATGGATTTCGTATACACCGGTGCCCTCGATCGCGTCACCGCCCGTTTTGGCGAGGTGATGCAGATCCGCCCCAAGGCCCCGCACGCCCGCGCCCGACGGCGTGCGCTCGGCGTCGATGGTGCCCGCGTGCTTGCCAACCCCCGCGGCTTCTACCTGCGGGCCTCATTCACCGCAGCGATTCTCGAACGCCATTACGCGATCTAGAAAGGGATTCAACGCCGGACGCAAGCGCGCGAAGCACGCCAGGTTTCAGCACATGGAACTCAGTGTCTGCGCCGACAGGTGGGAGAAGCGCGGGCACTTGTGCCCTTCGCGTCCCTGGCGCCTTTGCGTTTGATCTCAAGCTTCAGCGAAGGACTAGGGATCGCCGGGAGCGGGATTCGTAGCGGCAGTGCAGTTGGTGGTCGAGATATTGGCGGTACAGGGTCTCGCCTTCGCCGCTGAAGGCAAGAAAGCGCATGCCGGTACGGAACTGGCCGGCGCTGCTGTCATAGACACAGTGGACCACCTGTACGCGTGCCTGGACATCCACGAAGGTATCGTCGTGATCGGGCACCTTGAGCAGCAGGTTGAACTCGTCACCCTCGTCCGCGCGCACGGGACTCAGCACCTGCAGGCCCGCGCCTGAGAGGTCGTGTGTCCACAGCTCCGCGATATGCCCCCCCGCCCACTGCAGCCAGACTTTGCGGCGCAGGCGCAGACGTGGTAGTTGACGGCGCTCGTTCACGCGATCCTCATTTCATGGCACGTGCGAGGAACTCCTGTACCTTGTGCCACGCGTCCTCCGCCAGTTCGGCATTGTAGCGTTCGCTGGTTGGATTCACGAAACCGTGGACCGCATCGTAACACACGGTTTCGACCACCTTGCCCGCGGCATCCATCGCCTTGTTGAAGTTTTCCATTTTCGCAGGCCAAGTCTGCTCGTTCTTGGCGTAAACGGCAAATACCGGCCCGCCCAGCTGTTCCAACTGGCTGACATCCGTGAGCATGCGGCAG
>JBAYQE010000093.1:0-10650 GCA_041677345.1 Thiohalomonadaceae bacterium | reverse complement strand
GGACGCAGAATCTTCCTCCGTGTGCTCTGTGGCCCCGTGTTGTTCCTGGACGTGATGAAACGCTGGGAAAGGAGCGACCATGACCCGCAAGGACATGCCCAAGGCCGAACGCCGCGGTGCCGAACGCCGCCGCATGGAGCGGCGCACACAACCCGCACCGGTGTTCATGGACACGCGCGTGCCGGGCGAGCGCCGCGCCGGGGAGCGTCGCGGGCCGGACGACAATGCCTTGCCCCTCCGCTCAGGGAAAGGGCGCGGCGGCAATCACCGCTGATACAGGCAGGGCGCCGCTGCGCACCAGGTCCTTGATACTCAACGCGGCCAGCCGCGACTCGGCCTGGCGCGCCTGCGCCAGGAGCTGGTTCACGGCGCCGACGTCCAGCTGGAAGGCCTCTGCCGCGTAGGTCTCCTCCCCGGCGCTGCGCACCACCTGCAGGATTTCCTGCACAGCGATGGACTCCGGATCCCGTGCCGGCACGAACACGGGAGTGTCCATGGGGCCGGCACAGACCAGGAGGCCGCCACGCACCAGCACCTGCAGCAGGTCGTCCACCGCGTCACCCGGGAGTTTCAGGCGTGCCACCAACCCGTCCGTGGCCCAGGGCTCGCCGCCGTGCATGTAGCGCTCGGTCACGAGGTACATGAGGGTAAGCCCTGCCTGTTCACTGAGGCGCGGGCTGAGGATGAAGCGGCCGCGGCCCAGGCGTATCTGCTGCGGGTGCTGATGGAAATAGGCGACCTGGGAGCCGAACAGCAGGATGAACCAGCTCAGGTACAGCCACACCATGAACAGCAGCACGATGGCGAAGCTGGAGTAGATGACGTTCTGCATGGAGCCGGCCGCGAAGGACGCAAACACATAGCCCGTGGTCTGCCACAGCATGCCGGCCACGGTGCCGCCCACCAGCGCCGAGCGCCAGCGCACGCGCGTATTGGGGATGAATACGTACATGAACGTGAAGGCGCCGATGACGATGGCGTAGGGCAGCAACCGTCCCAGGCTCAGCACCATGGGGCCGATGGTCTCGTGCTGCAGCAGCCACTGCACCACCGCGAAGTTCATGACCGAGGCCGTGACGGCGATGGCCGAAAACACCAGCACCGGGCCGATGAGAATGACGCTCAGGTAATCGCTGAAGCGGCGTGAGAATGGCCGCGGACTGCGTACGCGCCAGACGTAGTTGAATGATTCCTCGGTTTTCTGGATCAGGGTGATGACGGTGTAGAACAGGAACAGCAGGCCGATAGCGCCCAACAGGCCCACGCGCACGTTTTCCACGAAACCGATGATGCGTGAGGCGAGTTCGAGGCCCTTCGGCCCGAGCGGTGCCAGGAACTGGTTGAGCAGCGGCGCGATCTGGTTGTGCACGCCGAAGGGCTTGAGCACGGAAAAGCTCACTGCCAGCAAAGGCACCAGCGACAGCAGCGTGGTATACACCAGACTCATGGCGCGCAGCGTCAGCTCACCCAGCATCACCTCGCGCCCGAGCACGAAGGACACCCGAGCGACCCGGACCAGCAGCCGTTGTGGCCCGCTCAGCGTGCTGGGCTCCACCTGCCACGCCTCGCGCAGGAAGAAATCGCGAATCATACCCGGTGTCAACATCCTTCCCTTCCCTCCACCCCGCGGCTACATGCGCCTCAGGGCCCACAACGGCGGCTGGCTGAGCACTGCACGCGTCCCCGCCAGTCCGGCCAGACCCACGCCAAGCGCCCCGCCGCCGGCGCCCACCAGCCACACCCATGCGTCAAGGTTGTAACCGAAGTCAAACACGAAACGAGCCAGCAGTGCACTCAGGGCCGATGCGGCGGCCGCCGCAAGCAGCCCGGAGAGCGTACCCAGCACCAGGAACTCTGTCAGCAGGGCGCCACGGATGTGTGCCCCGCGCGCGCCCAGGGTGCGCAACACGGCCGCCTCTTGCAGACGTTCCTCGCGCGTCGCCTGCACCGCCGCGAACAGCACCGCCAGCCCCGCCGCCAGGGTGAAGACAAACACGAACTCCACCGCGTGGCTGACCCGGTCCATGATGGCGCGCACCCGCGTCATGAGCGCGTCCACGTCGATAACGGTCACGTTGGGAAAGGCATGCACCAGCTCGGCCAGCATGGGCCTGGCCTGCGCTGCCAGATGAAAGCTGGTGATATAGCTTGCCGGATACGCTTCCAGCATGCCGGGCGGACCCAGTACGAAAAAGTTCACATCGAACGAATCCCACTCCAGCTCACGCAGGCTGCTGACGCGACCGGCAATGCGCTGGCCCGCCACGCTGAACACCAGCCGATCACCGATGCCGATGCCGAGCGCCTCGGCCAGTCCCTGTTCCAGTGACCACTCACCGGCCCGGTCACGCCCCCACCAGGCCCCCTGCACCACCGCATTGCCCCGCGGCAGCTCGCGACTCCAGGACAGGTTGAACTCGCGGCGCACCAAACGCTGCGCACGCGTCTCCTTGTAGTCGGCGGCACTGACCTCGCGCTCGTTGATGGCCACCAGCCGCCCGCGCACCATGGGATGAAGCTGCGGCGCCGTCACACCGCGCGCAGCAAAAAAGGCACCCAGTTCCTGCACCTGATCGGGTACCACGTTCACCAGGAAATGATTGGGGGCCTCGGCGGGCAGGCGTGCACGCCACTGCTCCAGCAGATCGGTGCGCACCAGGGTCAACAGCAGCAGCACCATGATGCCGATGCCGAAGGCCACCACCTGTGCCACCGTGCCACGAGCGCGACGTGTGAGCGCGGCAAGACCGAAGCGCCATGCCACGCCACCGGTATGACGCAGTCCGCGCAGCAACGCAACGAGACCGAGTGCCGCCAGCGCCAGCACGCCCAGGGTGAGCAGCGCGCCGGTGAGCACGAGGCCGGCGAGCATGAGGTCGCGCGACTGCCACAACAGGAGCGTTCCCACCGTGGCAAGTGCCGCCCCATACACCGCACGCGCACGCGGCGGCAGCGGCAGCAGATCGCGCCGCAGTACACGCAGTGGCGGGGTATGACGCATGGCGAGCACCGGCGGCAGAGCGAAACCGGCGAGGGTCACCACGGCGGTCACCAGCCCGAACAGGGCAGGCAACGCGGACGGTGCCGGCAGCTCGTGCGCCAGCAAGCCGCCGAACAGGTGCACGATGAGCGCGTGCCCCGCGTAGCCCAGCGCAATACCGAGCAGTGCCGCCCCCAGCGCGAGCCACAGCAGTTGCAGTACGAAGACCGCGGTGAGGAAACCCTGCGAAGCACCCAGGCAGCGCATCACCGCGGCACCATCCAGCTCGCGCCGGGCATAACGGTTGGCTGCCACCGCCACGGCCACACCCGCGAGCAGCACGCTCACCAGCGCGGCCAGGCCGAGATAACGTTCGGCGCGCTCCAGGGCGGCGTTCAGTTCCGGGCGCGCATCGCGCACGCCGATGAGGCGATCGGACGGACCGAGCAAGGGCTGCACCGCAGCGCGAAATCCCGCCAGGCCGTGCTGGGGACCGGAGAGCAGCAAACGGTAGGTCACCAGGCTGCCCGTCTGGATAAGTCCTGTGGCCGGGACATCGGCGAGGTTCATGAGCAGGCGTGGCGCGATGTTGAACATCTCACCACCGCGATCGGGCTCGTAGGCGAGCACCGCGTCGACGGTCAGTTCCCGTTCACCCAGGGTGAGGCTGTCGCCCACGCGCAGGCCAAGTGCCTGCAGCAGGCGAGGCTCCAGCCAGGCACGCCCGGGGGGTGGTCCCGCCGCGGTCGTGCGCTCGGGGCCGAAGGGCGCCGCAGCGATACGCAGCGCGCCGCGCAGCGGATAGCCTGCATCCACAGCCTTCACCTCGGACAGCTCCAGGCGCTCGCCGGCGACGACCACGGAACGGAACGACCAGGTCTCGGCGCGGGCGAGACCGTGGGCAGCGGCGGCGGCAAGCCATTCGTGGCGCAGCGGCTGTGTGCTTTCCAGCACGCGATCGGCGGCCAGCATCTCGCTGGCCTGATGCTCCATGGCGCGGCGCACACGATCGGTGAAAAAGCCCACCGAGGTCACGCTCGCCACTGCCACCACGAGGGCCAGCAACAGCACGCGCAGTTCGCCGGCGCGCAGGCTGCGTCGCAGCATGTGCAGGGAAAAGCCCCAGGCGTGGCCCGTCATACCAGCCTGCCCGCGTCGAGCACCAACTGCCGTCCACAGCGCGCGGCGAGGTGCACGTCGTGGGTCACCAGCACCAGGGTCGTGCCGTGCTCGGTGTTCAGGTCGAACAGGAGGTCGATAATGTGCGCGCCGGTGCGGGTATCCAGGTTGCCTGTGGGCTCATCGGCGAGCAACAGCGAGGGCTTCGTGGCAAAGGCGCGTGCGATGGCGACGCGCTGCTGCTCGCCGCCCGAGAGTTGGTGCGGGTAGTGGGCACGGCGCGCGGTGAGGCCGACGCGCTCCAGCAGGGCCGCGGCCTCGGTACGTGCCTGCCCCAGACCCGCCAGCTCCAGCGGCAACATGACGTTTTCCAGGGCGGTGAGACTGGGCAGCAGATGGAAGGACTGGAACACGAAGCCGAGGGTGCGCGCGCGCAATGCCGCGCGACCGTCCTCATCCAGGCCGGCAAGGTCACACCCACCCAGTAACACCTGCCCGGCGCTGGGCAGGTCCAGCCCGGCCAGCAAACCGAGCAGGGTGGACTTGCCCGAACCCGAGGCGCCCACGATGGCCACCGCCTCACCGGATTCGATGCACAGGTTCACATCGTCGAGGATGGTGAGCGGCCCTTCCGGGCTGTCCACTTGCCTGGAGAGCCCGCGAGCTTCCACAATCGTCGTCATGCCGACACGTTCCTTCCGTCAACTCGTCTTTGCGCTGGGCCTGTTATTGTACGCGGCCGCCCTCGCTGCCGCGCCGCGTACCCTGGTGGTGCTGGGCGACAGCCTCAGTTCCGCCTATGGCATGGACGTCGCCCAGGGCTGGGTGCGCCTGCTGGCCACGCGTATCCAGCGCGAGGGTTACGACTGGCGCGTCATCAACGCCAGCGTGAGCGGTGAAACCACCGGCGGCGGCCTGTCCCGCCTGCATTCCGTGCTGGCCACGCAGGACCCGGCCCTGGTGATCATCGCCCTGGGCGGCAATGACGGCCTGCGCGGCTTGTCGACGGAGCAGATGCAGGCCAATCTGTTCGCCATGGTGGACGCCGCCCGCACCCGCGGGGTGAAGGTACTGCTGGTCGGCTTGCGCATGCCGCCCAACTACGGACCCGCCTACACCCGGCGCTTCGAACAGGTGTACCACGAGGTCGCACGTCAACGCGGCGTGCCGCTCGTGCCCTATCTGCTGCGTGGCGTGGACGACAAGGGGGCCCTCATGCAGGCCGATCGCATCCATGCCGCACCCGCGGCGCAGCCCATCATGCTCGACAACGTCTGGCCCGTGCTGCGGCCGTTACTGCGCTGAAAAGGGGAAGGCAAACAGCCCAACGCAAAGGACGCAAGAAACAGGTGAGTTTGCGCAACAGGGTTCGTCATTTCGGCGCAAGCACGAGCCGGGATCCAGGCTTTATGGACTCGACCCCGGGTTTCGCCGGGGCGACGAAATAATGATTCCTTTGCGTCCTTCGCCCCTGAGCGTCGAATCCTTTTCCCGCGACCCCTACCAGAAGGCCGCCTTGGCGCCGTCCACGATGAATTGCACCGCCAGCGCCGCCAGCACCACACCGAGCACACGGCTGATCATGTTGGTACCGGTCTCGCCGAGCACGCGATAAAGTTGTTCAGCGAACAGCAGCATCGCCCAGGTGATGGCGAGCACCAATATGATGATCCCCAGCATCAGGCTGGACACGGTCGCACCGCCAGGCTGGGCCGTCATGAGCAGCACCGTGGTGAGCGCGCCCGGCCCCGCGATGAGCGGGAAGGCGAGCGGGAATACGGAGATGTCCTGGCGTATCTCAGCCTCCGCCGTTTCACCCGAGGTGGTGGAACGCAGGCCCGACTGGCGCGCAAAGACCATGTCCACCGAAAGCAGCAACAGCAGCAGGCCGCCCGCCATGCGAAACGCTGCCACCTCGATGCCCATGGCCTGCAGGAACCAGTCGCCCGCGAAAAAGAAGAGCACCAGGATCACGGTGGAAAGTACCACACCGTGCAGCGCGACCCGACGCCGGGCCTCTCGCGAATAGCCGCGCGTGAGTGCCGCAAATATGGCCGAGAGCCCGATGGGGTCAATGACCACGAAAAAAACTACGAAGCTGTTGATGAGCAGGTCGACCATGCCCAGAGGGTACGCCCAAGCCCAGCCGGAAGAAATCCCGCGCGGCGGTGTGGATTAGAAGATCAGCCACGGACGCCACGGGGCAAGACACGCGTCCATGTAGGTGCAACGGCCGGTGGTTGGAGCGGGCTAAGCCGGCGATTTTTGCAGCGGTCGTGGGCAAACCCATCGCTCTCAGGCCGCTCCTGCGACACGATCCTTCCGTGGCTTCGCTGGTTGATCCCCACGAGTCAGTGCAGCCGGAAACCGCGGCCGCGCAGGTTGGCGATACGCCGGCGCACGTCGGCGGCATCACGGGCGTGGGGCATCATTTCCAGATAATGGATATAGTCGGTGAGTGCACCACGCGTGTGTTGGATGCGTTCGTACAGGTAGGCACGCTCACGCACCTCGTCGGCCATTTCCGGCGCGATACGCAGCAGCAGGTCGCTGGTCCACAGGGCCTTTTCGTAGCGTTGCTTGCGCACGAAGTCCTGCTTCAACTCGCGTAGCATGCGCGTCACCACCTCGCGCTTGGCGGCCGGGCTGGTGAGAAGTGGAATGAGATCGGGCGGCACATCCTCCCCATAGATCCGCGACAGCAGCCCGCGCAGACCCACGTCATCAAGCACCATGCCGCCCACATACGGGTCGAGGATGATGCTGCCCTCCTCCATGGCGATCTTCACCAGGAAGTGGTTGGGCAGGGCAATGGCCTGCAGCGGCAGGCCCAGGCAGCGACCAACCGTGACATAGAGGATGGTCAACGCGATCGGGCCGCCGCGGCGCAGATCGAGCACCTGGTTCAGGAACACGTTCTGTGGGTCGTGGCGGTCCTCGTGGTTACCGGCGTAACCCTCCACGTCGAAGAGGTATTCGTTTATGGCGAACACGGCATCACCGACCCCCGCCTCCTTGGGCAGGCGCCGGCAGACGTTGGCTGCCAGATGTGCTATCTGTCCGAGATAATCGGACACGACCAGATTCGGGAATTCCTCCCGGGCTATGAGCAGCGCCGCCTCGGCGAGATCAAGCTCGCGATCCGGTGCCTCCATGATGTGGATCAGTCGTTCAAGTTGAGAGGTCCCCATGCCTCCCCTCCCTTATGGTCCGGACGACCACGCCCGTAGTCGCAGTATAGTCGAGGTTTTTCAGAATGTTAGGAATCACCCGCCAGGATTTCGACGAGCCAAACGGGGAGGGTGCGGGCGCGGCGTTGCACGGCACTGCCGGTTTGCTAGGGTTGAATCGAAAAAACCTGGAAAATTCCAGCGCTATCACGCGCAGGAAGGAGGTCACATGCACGCAGGCATGGCGGATATCACGGTCCACGTGGACGAGAATCTGGATCCCTGGCGACGCCAGGAATTGTGCGAGTCCCTGGCCGATCTGCCTGGCGTGGCGAACGTGAAAAGCCCCGACCGGACCCCGCACCTGATGGTGGTGGCATATGACCCGCTCACCATCCGCAGCGACGACATCCTCCACCAGCTCACCTGCCGCGGCTTGCACGCCGAACTTATCGGGCTGTGAGGCGCGGCCGGCGTATGCCGCCGTCATAGCGGCGGCAGCCGGCCCCGGTCACATACCGGCGCTCTCCCGGGCGATCGGGCGCACCTGGATCAGATTGTCCACTTCCGCCACTTCATCACCCAGGTACCACACGTCCTGCTCGGCCATGTGACGCTCCTCCGGCTGGGGCACCAGGCCCTCGAGCGTGACGAGGCCGTCGCGCGTGGTGATGCGGATTTGGCTGCTGTTTACCAGCGGATCCTTGTCGAGGGCGAACCGCACCGAGTCGGTGATGTCGTCGTCCGTATCCACCTCCGGCGGGTTGATGGCGATCTGGTTGACGACACCACGCACACCCGGGACCCACCAGGCGATGAGTTCCGCCATGCGGCGGTGCGACAAACTCCATACCTCGCCCGAGAGGGTGACCACGCCGTTGTCGATGATCAGGTCCAGATGACCTTCGCCGTTCTCACGCACGTCACGCTCGATGTACATCTCGCCTTTGGAGAAGACATTGATACCGAAACGGCGAAACACGGATTCTTCCAGCAGGGCCTGCACCAGCGAATTGCGTATGGCCCCATCTTCGCGCTCCTGTGCAGGCTTCACCGTGATCAGGTCCTGCACGCTGTCCCGGCCGTGCAGCTCCACCGCGAGATGTGCGGCACGACGCTTGGCGACGATGTCTTCCACCTCGCCCGTGAGATAGAGGGCGCCACCGCGTAGCTCGGCCTTGATGGGGTTACGGGAGAGATTGACTTGAACATCTCGTTCCAGGCGGGCACAAAATTCCTTCACTGCATCGGCTTCATCGCTCATGGCGCGCCTCCCTTCCCTACGGGTAAATCAAGTATGGTCGAGAGGTCCTGGAGCGGCCATGTGGCGCACCAAATCACCGCGTGTGTAATAAGTCACAGCAATACTGGCGCGATCGAGCATCAACCTAACGGTACATTGGCCCGGTGCCATGGGAGACACAGCGGGTCCCCGCCCGCCATCCGCCAGTACGCCCGGGGTATGCACCCACAGCAGCGATGGCGGCCTGGCGCCATTTACTCTGTGTCTTCTGCCCGGTTCCAAGTGCTCGCTCAAGTGCCTGCGATTTCACGCCATCGCTTTTCGAGACGTGCCGTGGACACGGGCACCGCCGTCCTCAGTTCCTGGGCAAACAGGGACACGCGCAGTTCCTCCAGCAGCCAGCGGAACTCGAGCTGCGCTTCACCGCACACCTCGCCGGCCTCGAGTCCGCGGCGCAGCGGTTCCCACAGCGCGGCGATGTCGCGCGTGGCATGACGATCGCGTTCCGGGTTGCGATCCAGTTTTTCGAGGCGCAGGCGCGCGGCCTTGAGATAGCGCGGCAGGTGCGCGCGCCAGGCCTGCGGGGTACGCGTGATGAAGCCCGGGTAGATGAGGTGGGCCAACTGGCCGCGCACGTCCTCCAGTGCATGCTGGCGATGGGGCGCTTCGTGGCGCAGCAGTCCGCACACGGCGTGATACTCCGCCAGCGCGTCGGCCACGTGCGCCGCCAGCGTGGTCGCCTCGGACACCAAGCGCGCCTTTTTTTCTTCGAGACGCGCGCGGAACTGCTCGGCGGTGCGCGGCCAGGGCTCGGCCATGAAGGTGCTGTCGAAGGCCGCCTGCACGAGATCGTCCTTGAGGTCGTCGCAGCGGCCCACGGGCGCATAGTGCAGGCACATGGCCTGCAAACCCGGCAGGGATTTCTTCAGGTACTTCACCTTGTCCGGCAGCGCCAGCATGAACAGACGCCGCAGTCCGGCGGCGGTGGCCGAGCGCGCCTCGGCGGAAGACTGCATGAAACGCAGCGCCACGCCGGCGCCCTCGTCCACCAACGCGGGATAGGCGCGCAGCGTCAGACCGTGGCGCTGCAGGCTCACCTCGGGCGCCAGCTCGCCGAAGGTCCAGGCGGTGAGGCCGGTCTGCTCCATGGCGGAAAACGGGGCCGCCTCGAAGGCCGCCTGCACCTTGCCGGCGAGCTGCGCCCTGAGCGCCTCCAGATCGCGGCCGCTCGCCAGCTCACGCCCCTTCTCGTCCACCACGCGCAGGTTCATGCGCAGGTGCGCGGGCAGTTCCTGCGCCTGCCAGACCTCACGCGGGATCTCCACGCCGGTCATGCGTTGGAGTTCCACCGCCATGGCCTCGCGCAGCCCGGGACCATCGGGCCGCAAGCGCTCCATCAGCGCCCGCGCGAAATTGGGCGCGGGCACGAAGTTCCTGCGCAGGGCCTTGGGCAGGGAGCGGATGAGCGCGGCCATCTTCTCCTCCAGCAGCCCGGGCACCAGCCATTCCAGACGCGCCGCGTCGAGCTGCGCCAGCACGGCCACGGGCACGGTGGCGGTGACACCGTCGTCGGGCTCGCCCGGGGCGAAGTAATAACTGAGGGCGAGCGGAACGCCGTCGAGGTCCAGCGCGGAGGGAAACTGCTCTCCGGTGACGCCTTCGGCTTCCTGGCGCATGAGGTCCTCGCGGCGGAGGAACAGCAGCCTGGGGTTTTCGCGCTCGGCCTCACGGCGCCAACGCTCGAAGCTGTCGCCGTCGTACACGCCCCGCGGCACGCGCGCGTCGTAGAAGTCGAACAGGAACTGCTCGTCCACCAGCAGGTCGCGCCGCCGGCGCTTGGCCTCCAGGTCCTCCACCTCGGCGATGAGGCGGTGGTTGTGGGCAAAGAAAGGGGCGTTGGTGCGCAGTTCGCCCGCCACCAGGCCCTCGCGGATGAAGATCGCGCGCGAGGTCTGCGGGTCGATGGGACCGTAGTTCACGGGACGCCGGGCCACCACGATGAGGCCGTACAGCGTCGCCTGCTCGTAAGCCGCCACCCGCGCCGGCTTCTTTTCCCAGTGAGGCTCGAACCAGGTGCGCTTGAGCAGGTGCGGGGCCAGCCGTTCGATCCACCCGGGTTCGATGGCCGCCGCGGTGCG
>JBAYQE010000092.1:0-10728 GCA_041677345.1 Thiohalomonadaceae bacterium | reverse complement strand
GCTTGATGGGGCGCCTGGTTACGCTCGGTCGGGGTCCGGGGCCCCGCGAGCCAGCATGGTCGCCGGCGTCAGCCGCTTGGCCATGATAATGTCGTGCTTTCCCGGTCCGTCCACGTCCGGGAGCACGCCGGTCACGGTGTAGCCGAGGCGCTGGTAGAAGGTGAAGGGATGTCCCCGCGTTGCATGCAGGTCCGCGAGCTTGCCAAGGACGTCGGGATAGAGGTCCTGGCCGTACAGGCTGGTGCCGCCGAAATCGTCGTCGCTGCCCAGCCAGAGGGTGATCACGCCTTCCGCGCGCGCTGCCTGCTCCAGGGCGGTGACCAGCCGCGTGCCCCAGCCCTGCCGCTGGAAGGCTGGATCCACGACGAGCGGATGCAGCTCCCACGCGAATCGGGTGTGGCGGATGGCACCGATCCAGCCGCGCACGGCATCGCCTTCCAGGGCCAGCAGGGCGATGCGCTCCGCATTGCCCACGAAGCTGTCCACTTCGGCGCGCGCCGACGAATCCGTGTTCCAGGCCGATGGCACATGGGCCAGTGCACGCCGAAGGATGTGCGCGGCGGCGTGGCGCTGCGGTTCATCGGCAGCGTTGATGTCTATGAGGTGCATCAGGCGGGTTCCATTGGCGTGTGAATGGCGTATAGCTTCAAAGAATGTCACGTAGCTTCGCAACGTGACCTGCGGGGAAAACATACGTCGTAGGTCACGTTGGCGCTCAAGCGCCTACGTGACTTGGCCGGGTTCGGCCTGGAACGCTCCGTCGCAGCATCGCTGCTACCGCAATGACCGCTCCTGCAAGAACACCGTCCGGATCGCAGCCGGATGGTGTTTCCTTCACACGCCGGGACGACCGGTCATTCCATGGAATGGCTTCCACACCTCCCACACCTTGCCCACCAGGTCCGAGCCCGGGGTGAGGGTCGGCCTGCCCGGCTCCCAGCCTGCAGGCATGGCTTCCTTGCCGCCCGTGTTGCGCACGTGCTGGTAGGCCTGGACCTGACGAATGGTTTCCGCGAGCTTGTGGCCGACCGGCGGTGTGAGCAGTTCCATGGCCTGGATGATGCCGTCCGGGTCGATGATGAAGCGTCCGCGCAGTTCGATGCCCTGGCCCTCATCCCAGACACCATAGGCCCGCCCCACATTGCCGGCCTGATCGGAGGCCATGTGGAAGGGCACGCCGCCCTGCACCATCTTGCTCAATTCGTGGTCGTTCCATCTTGTGGACGAAATGGCTGTCCACGCTGACAGCGATCACTTCCACACCCAGGTTTTGCAACATTATCGTTGACAAGGGGGCGCATCGGCCTGGAAGCCGGAATTGTTTAGACAATTGCGCAGGAAATCGGGGCTTGCCAGTGAGCGACTCACGTACGCGATCCACTTGGAACGGCACTTGCAACTGTACCTCCAGCCCCATCCGTCCCGCTGCGGGTCCCTCTCTCCCGCAGCATGCCGGCACAAGGCCTAGGTGTGTGTTTTCCTGTTAGGTTTGCGCATGCTCCTGGCAGGTTCCTGCGGTCTGCATGCGCACCGCTACCGGTTCCGCGGTGAGCCCGGTGCAAATATTGCTTCCACTTTCCAAAGTAATGCGAAACATGGCCTCTCAGTCACTGCTCGATGCCAAACCCCGGCTCCAGGCGTGTAAGCCGGTTCGTCCCGATCCTGCCAAGCCGTTCGTGATCCTCGGTATCACCACCGACGGCAAGACCTTCCGCCCCAGCGACTGGGCCCAGCGCGTGGCCGCGGCGGCAACGATCGATTGCGAATACTGCGGGCCGTCGAAACAACTGCCCTGTAATCCACTGGTGAAGGTGGTCACGTACGAGGGGGTGACGGGGGTGTGGGTGTCACCGGCGCTGAGCGCACGGGACACACGGTTGTATGAGTTCGTGCTGCGCTTTGCCGAGTCGAACCGGCTGGTAGTACGCGAGGCCGATTGAGCTCAGTCGCCGCGCAGGTGTGCGGCGGCCACCACCGCTTGGCCCAGGGAGACACCGCCATCGTTGATGGGCACCTGGCGCGGGACCAGCACATGCAGTCCTGCCCCGCGACACTGCTGCGCCACGGCCTCGCACAGGAGGCGGTTCTGAAACACGCCGCCGCCCAGCACCAGTGTGTCCACACCAGCATGCCCCGCGAGGCGGACGGCGAGCGTTGCCACCGCCACGGCGAGGCCGTGATGGAAACGCGCGGCGATCACGGCCTTATCCACACCCGCGGTGAGATCGTGCAGTAATGACTCCCAGAGCTCACGCCAGCCCAGGGTGACCAGCCCGTCGCAGGGTTGCTCGCTCACTGTGTATCCGGCGCCTCGCTCTGCGGCAAACACGGGCTGTGCCAGGGCCTCCAGTTCGATGGCCGCCTGGCCTTCGTGGCTCACGCGTTCCACGCATATACCGAGCGTCGCAGCCACGGCATCGAACAAGCGCCCGCAGCTCGATGCGTGCGGTGAATTGATGCCCTTGTCGATCATCTGCAGCAGCGGGGCCGCGCGCGATGACTCGCAAAACCGGAGTAGCGGCAGGTTCGGGAAACGTTCGCGCACGTACTCCCAGCCGAACGCCTGGTGCAAGTGGGCGACGGCATTGCGCCAGGGTTCGATGCTGGCCCGATTGCCGCCTGGCATGGACACCGGCATGAAGCGCGCCAGGCGCGTGAAGCCGCGGTAACCCGCCAACAAGAACTCACCACCCCAGATCTCCTCATGCTCGCCGAGCCCGAGGCCGTCCAGTGCCACACCGAGCACCTGCACGTCGGGTGCAAGGCCGTACTCCGCCATGCAGGCGGCGATGTGGGCATGGTGGTGTTGCACCTCCATGAGCGGCAGTCCCTCCTCCACGGCACACTCGCGGCCAAGTCGCGTGGAGGCGTAATTGAGGTGCAGATCCACGGCAATGGCCGCCGGACGGTGTTCGAAGAGATTTCGATACAGCTCCAGGTTGTGCCGGTAATCGCGCCAGGCAGCGGCATTTTCCAGATCGCCCATGTGCTGTGAAACCACGGCGCGGCCCTGCTGCAGCAGACAGAAGCTGTTCTTGAGATCGGCACCCATGGCCATCACGGGCGGCGCCAGGGCGAATTCCTTGTGGAGGGTGATTGGCGCCGGCGCATAACCGCGCGCACGGCGCAGCAGGCGCGGCGCACCATCCACGACGCGCGCCACGGAATCGTCCAGGCGGTTCACGATGGCGCGGTCGTGCATGAGCCAGTAGTCGGCAATGCCGTCCAGGCGCTCGCGTGCCTCGGCGTTGTCGATGGCCTGCGGCTCATCACTGCGATTGCCGGAGGTGAGCACGATGGGGCGTTCCAACGCGGCCATGAGGAGGTGATGCAACGGCGTGTACGGCAGCATGAAACCGAGGGTGCGCTGGCCGGGGGCAAGCGATGGCGCGAGTGGGTCGCCGGCGGCGTCGAGGATCACGATGGGCGCGCTGCGCGTGTGCAGCAGTTCTTCCTCGTCTGCGCCGAGACGGGCATAGCGACGCACCATGCCCACGTCGCATGCCATCAGCGCGAAGGCCTTGTGATAGCGCAGCTTGCGCCGGCGCAATTCGGCCACCGCTTGCTCGTTGCCTGCGTCGCAGGCGAGGTGAAAACCACCAATGCCCTTGATGGCCACGATCCGCCCCTCGCGCAACAGGGTCACGACGGCATCGAGCGGGTCCTTGAGCACCACCTCACCTATTGCATCCTCCAGCCACAGCCGCGGGCCGCATGCGGGGCAGGCGTTGGGCTGGGCATGGAAACGGCGGTCGGCCGGCTCGCGGTATTCGCGCGCGCACTCGGGGCACAGTTCAAACATCGCCATGCTGGTATTCGCGCGGTCGTAGGGAATGGCATGGATGATGGACAGGCGTGGGCCGCAGTGCGTGCAGTTGGTGAAGGCGTAACGGTGGCGGCGGTTGGCCGGGTCCATCACCTCGGCCAAGCAGGCCGGGCAGGTGGCGGCATCGGCCGCAACAGCGGTGCTGACCGCGCCGTCACCGCTGGCCATGATGTGAAACCCCTCGGGTCCTGCACCCTGCAGGGGCATGCGCTCGATGGTCTCGATGCGCGCCAGTGGTGGTGCCTCATCCTGCAGCCGCTGAATGAAGGTTTGCAGATTGGCCGCCGTACCCCAGATCTCCATGAACACGCCCTGGGCGTCGTTGCACACGCTGCCGCGCAATTGGCATTCCTGTGCCAGCCGCCACACCGTGGGGCGAAAGCCGACGCCCTGCACCGTACCGCGCACGCGCACCGCTTCGCCGTGGACGGGATCGGTGGCGCTCATCAATGGACGGTGCAGGCCATACACGGGTCGAAGGAGCGCACGATGTGCTGAACGGCGATGGGATTGCGCTCACCTTCGCTCATGGGCGCGCCCTGCAACGCCTGCTCCAGTGCGCCCGGCACCCCGGCACCGTCACGCGGTGAGAAGTTCCAGGTGGTGGGTGCGATGATCTGGTAATTGTGGATACGCCCGTTGCGCACGCTCAGCCAGTGGCCCAGGCTGCCGCGCGCGGCCTCGATGAGTCCCATGCCCTGCGCCGAGTCGGACAGTTCGCCATGGCTGCAATAAGGTTCTCCCGGGCGCAGTTCCTTTGCCCAGCGTTCCATGGCCAGGGTGACGCGGGCGATCTCCAGCAGGCGCGCGATCACCCGGCTGCGCACGTTGCCGCCCCCGCGCGCCACCAGATCGCAGGCCAGCGGGTGCCCGTCCACCACCTGCCGGGCGAGCGCACCCACTTCCACCACCCGCCCGCCCAGCCGCGGCGCCTTGCACCAGCTATAGCCTTCCGTATCCGGGACGGCCGGCACGGTCACGCCATCGAAGGGATGCCTGGGTATGGTGCGGTACTCCATCCAACTGTGGCTCAGGTCTTCCATGATGGATTCGACGGGAAGCGGGAGGCATTCGACACCCTCGCCGACGCCGGCACGGAACAGTGCGCCTTCCGACTCGGCGTAGGCCCCATAACTCATGAAGCAGTCAGTGGCGCGGCCGAGGCGTTCCAGTTGCAACGCCTGGGCGATGAGCAGGAAGCGAGTGAAGTCACAACGCAGCGGATCGCCCGAAGCCAACCAGGCCATCAGGGCCGCATCGCTGTCCAGCGCCACCACCGCCTCCAGGGAGTCACCGAACAGCGTGGTCTCGAGAAAACGCCGGAAGCTGTGGAGTAATGCCAGGATACGCATGCGCTCCTGGGCGGCGATGGCACGCGTGGTGCCGCCCGGCTGAATGGCCAGGGAGTGTGGCCACTTGCCCGCGAGCAGTCCCATGAGCTGCAGGAATTCCGCCCGTGCCGGCAGCACGTCGCGTGCGGCGGTCCCCTTCACCGCCGCGAAGCGCGCCGCCGACTGCGCATGCCACGGCTCGCCGGCATAGGCCTCGCCCGCAAAGTCGGGCATGAAGAACAGATAGAAATGGGTAAGGTGGTCCGCCACGTTCTCGTTGGCCAGCACCAGATTGGTACTGAGGCGGCCGTTTTCAGGCATGGTGAGTCCCGTGAGCGCGGCGAGTGCACGCGCCGACGCAACCGACTGTGCCACCGAGCAAATGCCGCAGATGCGCGGCGTATACACCAGTGCATCGCGTGGATCGCGCCCGACCAGCATCTGCTCGAAGCCACGATACAGCGGCGCCGATACGCGCGCCTCGCGCACCTTGCCCGCCCCCACGTCGAGGGTGATCTCAAGATCGCCCTCCACGCGATTGTACGGTCCGACCACACGGCGACTCATGGCTTCTCCCGGGTCTTGGGTGGCACCACGATATGGTCGGCCACGGCGTTTTCCTTGAGGCGTGGCGGGGTCGCCGCCTTGGCGAGCGAGGCGAGTGCGACGAACCAGGCCTTGGGCATGTCGGTGGGCAGGCCCACCGGGATACCGGCGATCTTGCGGGTCAGGCCGAACACGTAACCCGGCTCCTCGAAACCGGGGTGTGTACAGGCGATGCAGGCGAAGCCGCCACGCAGGCATGAGCCCTCGCCATTCCACAGGCGTGTGTTGCAGTCGGCGTGCGCCTGGGTACCCATGCAACCCAGGTGCTCCATCATGCAGCCCAGTTCCGAGACGTGCTCGGCACTCGCCTTGTATTCGTAGAACTCGTTGCGGGGGCAGCCGTGATGCACCAGATGATCGGTGTAGCTACGCGGGCGATTGAGCGGATCGAGCCCGTCCGTATCCATTTCGCCCATGGCGAGCTGCGCCAGGGTCTCCACCACCCAATTGGGATGGGTGGGGCAACCGGCGATGTTCACCACCGGCAGCCCGCTCGCACTACGGAACACCTCGCCCAGCAGGCCGCCGGGTTCGGCACCCTCGTACTGCACCCCGCAGGCCTCGGTGTGATTGCCGCCGCCGGATGAGATGCCGCCGAAGGCGGCACAACTGCCCACCGCGACGACATGCCGCGCGCGCATGGCGAGCGCCTCGATCCAGGCCATCATGGGCCGCCCCGTGCCTGCCAGCACGTGGAACAGCCCGGTACCGCCCGGGCCGCGCATCACCGCGCCCTCTACGCACAGGATGTCGAGGCGGGTCTCGCCGGCGATGATGCCCTGCAACAACTCCAGCAGATCGGCGCCGCTCTCCTGGCTCAGTGATGGATGCCACAGCACTTCGATGCCCGCGCTGGCGAGGGCGGTGATGAGGTCGGGCGATTGTGCGCCGAGCATGGAAATGGAACAGCCGCCACAACCACCCGACTGCAGCCAGAGCAGCTTCTGCCTGTCAGGGCTCGTCATGCAATGCGTCCTCATAAGGGAGCGTGAGGGTAAACAACGCGCCACCTTCGGGATGGTTGGCGGCCGTCAGATCGCCGCCCAGATCCGTGACCATGCCGTAGCTGACGTACAGCCCGAGTCCGGTGCCCTTGCCTACGGGCTTGCTGGTGTAGAAGGGGTCGAAGACCTGCGACAACGCCTCGGCGGGGATGCCGGGGCCATGGTCGCGGATGGTGATGGTCACCGCGTTGCCATCTGCCCGGCAACCGATGTCCAGGCGCGGTGCATCCATGGCATCCATGACGTCCATGGCATTCTGCACCAGGTTCACCAGGATCTGGTGCACATAGCCGCGCCGGCCCAGGATGACCAGGTGCTCCGGCATGTCGAAGCTTACCTCCGGCATGCGGCGCTCCACCTTGAAGACCCAGCTCAGTGCCTTCTGGATGGCCTCCGCCACGTCGAACTCACGCGGTTCTTCCTGACGGCTGGCGGAATAGCGCCGCAGGTCCTGCACGATCTCGCTCACCCGCTCCGCCCCTTCCATGGTGCCGGCGATGAGCGGGCCCAGGTCGCGCAGGATACGGTCAATCTTCAGCTCCTCGCGCAACTCGCGCAGCGCCGCCGGGTCCATGCCCGCCTCCACCGCGCTGAGGTAGCGGGTGATACCTTCACCGTAGCGCCGCAGTGCATGCACGTTGCCGTACACGAAACTGATGGGGTTGTTCAGCTCGTGGGCCACACCGGCCACCAGCCTACCCAGGGACGCCATCTTTTCTGAATGGATCAGGTGCTGCTGGGTCTTCTGCAACTCGTGATGGGCACGGTTCAGCTCGTCATAGGCGCGGCGCAGCTCACCGACGGGGCGGCCGATGAGTACCATGCCCACCAGGCGCCCTTCGTGGTCGTAACGTGAGGAACAATTCATGGCCAGCGGGATGGGCTCGCCGTTGGCGGCGCGCAGGTTGACTTCGCAATCCACCAGTCCGCCGGTGGCCAGCTTTTCCGGAAAGCGTTCCGCCAGAGGCGTGGAATCGGGCATGAACAGGGCGCCGATCCGTTGCTGCAGAAGTTCCGCGGGGCTGCGCCCGGTGAGTGTCTCCAGAGCGGCGTTGACCTGCTGGATGCGCCCGCGGTTGTCGCACACGATGAGCACGTCGGTCATGGAGGCGAGCACGCTGCGAATGAACTGCTGTGCCTCCTCCAGCGCCGCGTTGTTTTCCTCCAACGCCACTTGGTAACTCACCAGGTCGGCGTACACCTGGTCCATCTTCTGGATCACCTCGATCCAGGCGCTCTCGGTGGACGCGTTGAGGGCCATCTGCCCACTGACGCCCGCTTTATCGAGAAGACTGGGTTTGTGGTCGCTTACCACGTTTCAGCGCCCCGCTAACCGTTTGCCACGGCATCATCCGGCTGGCCGGCTGCCGGTTCCAGACCGTAACGCTCCAACTTGCTGCGCAAACCCACCCGCGAAAGCCCGAGCTCCTGCGCCGCCCGGCTCTTGTTCCAGCGGTGGCGAATGAGCGTTTCCTTGAGGATGCGCGCCTCCAGGCTTTCGATGCGGTCCTTCAGACTGCCGCCCTCGGTGAGCAGCTCCGTCATATCGGTGGCCTCTTCCGGCATGGCATGCAGGACACGTTTGCTCAGCAGTTCCGCACCCAGCCAGTCACCGTCCGCCATCACCAGCATGTGCCGGATCTCGTTCTGCAGTTCGCGCACGTTGCCCGGCCAGTGATAGGCACGCATGCACGACAGCGCCTCCTCGCTTAAGCCGCGTACACGCTTGCCCAGCGTCTTCATGGCATCCTGCAACAACGCCTCCGCGAGCACCGTTATGTCTTCCAGCCTGTCGCGCAGCGGCGGCAACTGGACGGTGACCGCGGCAAGCCGGTAATAGAGGTCTTCCCGGAAGCGGCCTTCACGCACCTCCGTCTCCAGATGCTTGTTGGTGGCCGCCACCACGCGCACGTCCACCTGGCGGGTACGACCGCTGCCGAGCGGCCGGATCTCGCCTTCCTGCAGCACGCGTAACAGCTTCACCTGAAAGGCCGGCGATACCTCACCGATCTCGTCCAGGAACACAGTGCCGCCGTTGGCACGCTCGAACAGACCGATGCGGTCTTCCACGGCGCCGGTGAAGGCGCCGCGCTTGTAGCCGAACAACTCGCTTTCCAGCAGTTCATCCGGCAGGGCGGCACAGTTCTCCACCACGAAGGGTTTGTGCCAGCGCAGGCTGTTGTAGTGCAGGGCGCGGGCGATGAGTTCCTTGCCCGTGCCGGACTCTCCCATGAGCAGCACCGACACGTCATAAGGTGCGACACGTGCAACATGGTCGCACACCGCATTCATGCAACTGCGCGGAGAGCGCACGATGCCATCCTCATAGCGATAGCGGTCGCGCAGGAGATCCCGTTTCTCCGCAACACTCTCCTCCAGCGGCTGGGGCATGCGCTTCAGTTCCACCGACAGCATCTCATTCTGGCGCTGCAGCTCCGACAGGTGCACCGCATTACGCAGGGTGAGGATGAGGCTGTCGG
The DNA here is from genome assembly GCA_041677345.1 of Thiohalomonadaceae bacterium. GTDB lineage: Bacteria > Pseudomonadota > Gammaproteobacteria > Thiohalomonadales > Thiohalomonadaceae > JALOAT01. Next base: position 1,481 of record JBAYQE010000092.1, on the reverse strand, counting down.
GGTGCCAGGGCTTGGTGATGTACTGGTAGATGCCTGCGTCGTTGACGGCGCTGATGATCTCCTCTGAATCGGTATAACCCGAGATCACCATGCGGATCACATCGGGCCATTTCTCGCGCACCTGCTTGAGGAACTCGACCCCGGAGGTGCCGGGCATGCGCTGGTCACAGAGAATCACCTGCACCCATTCGCGCGCGAGGAAGGCCTCGGCTTCCAGGGTGTTGCTCGCGGTTAGTACCTCGAAGTCGTCTTCAAGGACGCGCACCAGGGCTTCGAGGCTGCGTACCTCATCGTCCACGACCAGAACGGTGGGCAGCTCACTCATGCATCTCTCCTCAGATTCCCTTTGCGGCGATGTCCCGCGATGGTCAGCGGTGTGCGCGACTTCGGCACCTTGTAAACGAAGTTATAGCGGGCCACGTGATAACTGGAGTCGAAGCCGTAGAAATTGACGTGCATTCGCTCCAATTCCTCTTCACGATAGCGCTGCAGTGGTTTTTCCGCCTCGTCACGGCGCCGGCGCGCGATCTTTTCCGCCCGCAGGGCGGCGAAACGATCGGCCGCCGCCAGTCGCCCGGCCCGCGCGCGTACCTCGGACTGGAAGCGCGCGACATCACCGTCGAGGATCTCGTCCACCAGGCCAAGCTCATTGGCCTCGTCCACACCCATGGGCAGGCGCGCCTGGGAAATGCGCTGGGCGTTCTCCTCTCCGGCGTAGCGCGGCAGGAGATAAGTCCAGTATTCCGAGCCGTACAGGTTGCCCATGTCCTTGTAGTGCGGATTGAGAATGATACCGCGGCGCGCCCACACCCGGTCAGCCGCGCGCGCCAGGAACACCCCGCCGGCCCCGGCATTCCCCTGCAACGCCGCCACCGTCAGCTGGCGCTCGTTGGTGATGATGGCGGCGGCCAGGTCGTCGATGGCGTTGATGTTGCGCCACGATTCGTCACTGGCGCTGGCCGCCGCCTCGATGACATTCAGATGCATGCCGTTGGACCAGTAGTCGGGGCCGCCGGCCAGCACCAGAACCCGGCAGTCACCCTCGCAGGCGGCCTGATAGGCTCGCAACAGCCGCTCGCATTGCTCGCTGCTCATGGCACCGTTGTAGAACCTGAAATGCAGGTAGCCGATACCGTCGTGTTCCTCGTAGCTGATTTCCCGGTATCCGTCGTCGCTGTCGATGGCGATCTCGGGCACAGGCGCGAGTTCATCGTGCAGCAGGGTCGTCGCAGGCAGTTTGAAGGGGTGCTTGTGCGTCTTGTCGCGCAGGTGGCCGATCCATACGGCACCGTCGACCGTGGCACGGCACAGTGCGGGTCCCGAGCGTGCAATCACCGCACCCGGCTCTCCCCGGAGTCCGGGCGCCGCATGGGCATCGTAGAGGTAGCAGTCACGGCCGTGCAGGTGATCGAGCAAACCGGGCATGCCGTCGGCGCTGCGGATCTTGCGCAGCACATCGGCTGTGGTGTCACGTTGCCAGT
>JBAYQE010000091.1:0-10863 GCA_041677345.1 Thiohalomonadaceae bacterium | reverse complement strand
CGGCCCGGATCCAGGATTGGCGTGGGGGTCATGGTGTCAGCGCGTGTTCCGTGTCCGATGGCCGGCCACGGTGGCCTTGGCTACCTTGATACTAGCCCGCAGGTGATTCCCGGACGGAACGTCCGCGGGCGTCTTCTCGTGTACCCGATGCGCAACGCGAGGCCTGGGCATGGAACTTGTGATCTTCGCCGTCCTGGTTTTCGCCATGCTCGGCGCCATGCTGTGGCTCTCCTGGCTGCTCGGCGAGCGCACGCACGGGCGCGCCACCGACAAGCCCTACGAATCCGGCATGCCCGTGGTTTCGGATGCGCGCCTGCGGGTCTCCGCGCGGTTTTATCTGGTCGCGGTGTTTTTCGTGATCTTCGATCTGGAAGCGGCGTTCCTGTTCGCCTGGGCCGTGGCCGCGCGCGAAGCGGGTCTGATGGGGCTTGCCGAGGCGGCGGTATTCATCATCCTGTTGCTCGGTGGCCTGGTGTACCTGTGGCGCGTGGGTGCACTGGACTGGTCCACCCTGCGGAGGAGGCACTGAATGCACTGGACACTTACCTCCACGCACACCGATGCAGGGCTGGAGCCCGGCGTCGGCCGCAGCGTCCTGCTCGCCGGCCTCGCGGATCTGGTGGCCTGGGGCCGCAAGAATTCACTATGGCCCTTCAACTTCGGCCTGTCCTGCTGTTATGTGGAAATGGCCACCAGCCTCACCAGCCGCTTCGACATTGCCCGTTTCGGTGCCGAGGTGATCCGGGCAAGCCCGCGTGAAGCGGATGTGATGGTGGTGGCCGGTACCGTGTTCAACAAAATGGCACCGGTGATTCGCCGTCTGTACGACCAGATGATGGAGCCGCGCTGGGTGATCTCCATGGGGTCCTGCGCCAATTCCGGCGGTATGTACGACGTGTACAGCGTGGTGCAGGGCGTGGACACCTTCCTGCCGGTGGATGTCTACGTGCCCGGTTGCCCACCACGGCCGGAGGCGCTCATGGAAGGACTGCTGTTGTTGCAGGAATCCGTGGGATCCGAGCGGCGTCCGCTGTCGTGGCTGGTCGGTCCGCAGGGCGTGGAGCGTCGCGATATGCCCAGCCGCCGTGACCTGCTCAGCCCCAAGCGCCTGCGCGCCACCGATCTGCGGGGGCCCGATGCTGTGTGAATGTGTTCCGTCGAAACGGACGGGTTGCGGGTGGCGGACCACGCTGGCCAATGAATGTCGCACTGGCGCAAAGGACCGGTGACAGTCGCTGCGCCAGGTCGCCTTTGGGGGGATGACGGCACCGATCAAGGAGGAACGGGTGGAAGAAGGATATCGTGCAGTCTTGCAGCGTGTGCTGTGCTGCCGCGCGTACACTCGCGGCCGATCATCCTTCCCCACCCTGTCCGGCAACGCCGGGAATCTTTCATGGAACCGGTAATCAGGGACGAGGTCGCACGGCTTGCAGGGACGGCGGTGGTGGAGCAGCCCACCGCTGACGGCATTCCCACGTTCTGGCTGGCGCGTGAGCAGGTGCGTGCGGTACTTGCCGGCCTCAAACCGCGCTATCCCATGCTCTACGATCTCACCGCCGTGGACGAGCGTCTGCGCGCCCATCGCGAGGGGCAGCCCGAGGGCGACTTCACGCTCGTGTATCACTTGCTAGCGGTGGACTCGGCGGCGAGCGTGCGTCTCAAGCTGCCGCTTTTCGAACAGGCATTATGGGCACGCAGCATCGTGGACCTGTGGCCGGCGGCGGACTGGTACGAAAGGGAAGCGTTCGACATGTTCGGGGTGCAATTCGAGGGCCACCCAAACCTGCGCCGCATCTTGCTGCCGCCCTGGTGGGAAGGTCATCCGCTGCGCAAGGAACACCCGACGCGCGCCACCGAGTGCGGTGTGTTTTCGCTGCCGGACGAAAAACAGGCGCACCAGGAGGAGTTGTTGCGTTTTCGCCCCGAGGACTGGGGACTGGAACGCCAACGCGGCGGCACGGATTTCATGTTTCTCAATCTCGGTCCCAACCACCCCAGTGTGCACGGGGTGTTCCGCATCATGCTGCAACTGGACGGGGAGGAAATCGTCGAGGCGGTGCCCGACATCGGATTCCACCACCGCGCTGCAGAGAAGATGGGGGAGCGACAGAGCTGGCACACATACATCCCCTACACCGATCGGGTGGATTACCTCGGGGGCGCGATGAATAACCTGCCGTACCTGCTCGCTGTGGAAAAGCTGGCGGGTATCGAGGTGCCTCCGCGTGCGCAGGTGATCCGGGTCATGGTGGCGGAGCTGTTCCGCATCGCCAGCCACCTGGTGTTCTACGGCACCTTCGCCCAGGACATCGGCCAGCTGTCGCCGGTGTTCTACATGTTCACCGATCGCGAGCGCCTGTTCGGGATCATCGAGGCCGTATGCGGCGGGCGCATGCATCCAAACTGGTTCCGTATCGGTGGTGTGGCCCAGGACCTGCCGCGCGGCTGGGACCGGCTGGTGCGGGAGTTCGTGGACTATCTGCCGCCGCGCATGGACGAATACGACCGCATGGTGATCGACAACCGCATCGTCAAGGCGCGCAGCGTGGGTGTCGGTGCCTACGACACCAACAGCGCCGTCGAATGGGGTGTGACCGGTCCCGGGCTGCGCGCCACCGGCCTGGGCTTCGACCTGCGCAAACGCCGCCCCTATGGCGGCTACGATCAATTCGAATTCGACGTGCCGGTCGCGCCCAACGGTGATTCCTACGATCGGTGCGTGGTGCGCGCCGCGGAGATCCGCCAGAGCCTGCGTATCGTGCGCCAGTGCCTGGAGAACATGCCGGAAGGACCGTACCGGGCCGAGCACCCGTTGGCCACGCCGCCGATGAAGGAGCACACCCTGCATGACATCGAGACCCTCATTCACCACTTCCTGGGCGTGAGCTGGGGGCCGGTGATACCGCCGGGAGAAGCCGAGTACCCGGTGGAGGCCACCAAAGGCATCAACAGTTTTTATCTCATCAGCGATGGCGGCGTGAATTCCTACCGCACGCGCATTCGTACGCCGTCGTTTCCACACCTGCAGATGATTCCATTTTTGAGCCGTGGCCTCATGATTGCCGACCTTATCGCCATTCTCGGCAGCATTGACTTCGTCATGGCCGACGTGGACCGCTGACATGCTGAGTGAAGCCGAACGTGAGGAGATCACCCAAGAGGCGGCCCGTTATCCGGAGCGGCGTGCGGCCTGCATCGAGGCACTCAAGATCGTGCAGCGTCACCGCGGCTTCGTGGCGGATGAGGCACTCGCGGAGGTCGCGGCGTTGCTGGGCATGAGTACCGCGGAACTGGACGGTGTGGCCACCTTCTACAACCAGATCCTGCGCTGCCCGGTGGGCCGCCACCTGTTGCACCTGTGCGACGGCGTGATGTGCTGGATGCAGGGCGAGCCGGCGTTGCGCGCACACCTGCAGGCACAGCACGCGTTGCGGCCGGGCGTGACCTCGGCGGACGGGCGCGTCACGCTGCTCAATACCCCTTGCCTGGGACTGTGCCATCAGGCCCCTGCGGCGCTCGTGGACGGTGAGCCCGAGACGGGGCTTACGCCGGAACGTCTGGACGTCCTGCTATCGAGGTTGCCATGAGTCTGCTCGATAACCATCCACTGACGGGCCGTTTTCGCAGTGACGGCGAGGCGGTGGGCCTGGCCGAGTACGAGCGTGCCGGCGGTTATGAAGGCCTGCGCAAGGCCGTGAAATCCCTGTCGCCGGAGGCGGTGACTGACGAGGTCTTCAAGGCCAATCTGCGTGGCCGCGGCGGTGCCGGTTTCCCGGCCGGCATCAAATGGAAGGCGGTGCCGCCGCACCCGGGTAGCGCGTGTTACGTGGTAGCGAACGCGGATGAAATGGAACCCGGTGCGTTCAAAGACCGTGTGCTCATGGAGGGCGACCCGCACCAGCTCATCGAAGGCATGGTCATCGCCGCCTGGGCCTTGCAGGCGACGGCGGGTTACATCTTCGTGCGCTTCGAATACCAGCGCGCGGCGCGGCGTCTCGAGGCGGCACTGGCGGAGGCAGAGCGTGCCGGTTACCTCGGCAGCAACGTGCTCGGTTCGGGCTGGTCGTTCGATCTGCACCTGCATACCAGTGCGGGCCGCTATATCTGCGGCGAATCGTCCGCATTGCTCAATGCCCTCGAAGGCCGCCGCGCCATTCCGCGAGCCAAGCTGCCACGACCGACCACCGCCGGACTGTGGGGGCATCCGACCATGGTCAACAACGTGGAGACCTTCTGCAATGTCCCGCACATCATCACACGCGGTGCGGCGTGGTTCGTCTCCGTGGGTGTCGGCCCGCCGGCACGGCGGGGTGGGGTGGACGGCGGCACCAAGGTGTACACCCTCAGTGGCCGCGTGAACCGCCCGGGCTGGTACGAATCGCCCATGGGCACGCCGTTACGTACCCTCATCGAGGAGCACGGTGGCGGCATGCGCACAGGCTATGCCCTGCGTGCGGTGCAGCCGGGCGGTGCATCCACCGGTTTTCTCGCTCCGGAACACCTGGATATGCCGATGGATTTCGATTCGCCGGAGCGCTTCGGTGTGCGCCTTGGCACAGGGACGGTCATGGTGCACGACGATCACACCTGCCCGGTGGGTGCCCTGCACAACATGGAGCGCTTCTTTGCCCAGGAATCCTGCGGCTGGTGTACACCCTGCCGCGAGGGTCTGCCCTGGGTGGAGAAGATCCTGCTTGCCTTCGAGGAAGGCCAGGCCCGGCCCGAAGACCTGGAAGCCCTCGCCATGCACACCCGGCTCATCGACCTGAGTACTACCTTCTGCGCCCACGCCCCGGGTGCCATGGCCCCGCTGGAAAGCGGCCTCGCACTGTTTCGCGATGAATTCGAGCGCCACCTGCGCGAAGGCCGGTGCCCTTATCTGACTGGGACGTGAGGAAGGCAACGAACAGCCAACGCAAAGGCGCAGAGGCATAGCAGGGGCGCGAAGGCGTGCACCGGTCCACGCCTGCAAAGGCACGGCCCTTCCATGCCCGCCGTGTTTTTTCCGATTGCGCACCTTCTCCGCCATTCCAGAGCCGTTTCTGCCAACGGCGCTACGCTTAGAGCGCATGGCACGCATTTCCATAGACGGTCGCGAATACGAAGTCAGGGACGGCGACAATCTGCTCGCGGTTGCGCTGTCGCTCGGCCTGGAACTTCCCTATTTCTGTTGGCACCCGGCGCTCGGCTCGGTGGGGGCATGCAGGCAGTGTGCGGTCACGCAGTATGCCAATGCCGAGGACTCACGCGGGCGTATCACCATGGCCTGTATGACGCCGGTGCAGGATGGCGATCGGTTCGCCATGAAGGACACGGGTTCCCGGGATTTTCGCCGCGCCGTCATCGAGTGGCTCATGACCAATCACCCGCACGATTGTCCGGTGTGCGACGAAGGCGGCGAATGCCACCTGCAGGACATGACGGTGATGACAGGTCACGTGTACCGCCGCTATCGCTTTCGGAAGCGCACCCACCTCAGCCAGGATCTCGGCCCCTTTGTGGCCCACGAAATGAACCGCTGCATTGCGTGCTACCGCTGTGTGCGCTTCTACCGCGGCTACGTGGGGGGCACCGATTTCGACGTCTTCGCTGCGCGCAATCAGGTCTACTTCGGCCGCGCCGCCGATGGCGTGCTGGAAAGCCCTTTCTCCGGCAACCTGGTGGAGGTTTGTCCCACCGGTGTATTCACCGACAAGACCTTGCAGCAACACTACACACGCAAATGGGACCTGCAGTCGGCACCCTCGGTATGCGCCCATTGCGGGCTCGGTTGCAACACCCTGGTGGGTGAGCGCTACGGCAAGGTGCGACGCATCAGCAACCGTTATCATCCGGCCATCAACGGCTATTTCATTTGCGACCGTGGCCGTTTCGGTTACGACCACCTGAACGTGCCGGAACGCATTCGCATGCCACGGTTGGATGGCAAGGAAGTCGATGGGGTAGCGGCCCTAGGGGCGATCGAGAGCACGCGCCTGGTGGGCATCGGCTCCCCGCGCGCAACCCTGGAAACCAACCATGCACTGCGCACACTGGTGGGCAGCGGGCACTTCAGCGCGGGACTTGGCGAGGCCGAACTCGCTTTGACGCAGCAGGCGCTCGCCTTGCTCGCAGCCCCACCGGCACGTCGTTTCACCCTCGCCGAGGCGGAGAAGGCTGATGCCGTCATCGTACTGGGCGAAGACCTGGAACAGACTGCGCCGAGGCTCGCACTCGCACTGCGCCAGGCGGTGCATCAACCGGCGCAGCTCCGTGCTGAGACGCTGGAAGTGCCCCCTTGGCAGGACCAGGCGGTGCGTGATGCCGTGCCGGATGCGAGCGCTCCCTTGTTCGTGCTCTCGCCGGTGCCCACGACGCTCGACGGGCTTGCCTCCGCGGTGGTGCGCGCCGCGCCCACCGACGTGGCCGCGCTGGCACGTGCCATTGCGCGCCGCATCGATTCGCAGGCACCGCAGGGACGTGAGCCGGGCGTGGGCACCGACATGGTGCAGGGCGCGGCCGCGGTGCTGAAGGCTGCGGAGCGGCCACTGGTGGTGACCGGAACGATGCAGGGCAGTACGACGGTGCTGGCGGCGGCTGCGGACCTCGCCCGTGCACTTGCCAAAGGCCATCCCGACGCCGGCTTCATCTGTGTGGTCCCCGAATGCAACACCATCGGCGCCGCGCTGCTCGGCGGCCTGAGCGTCGAGGCGGCGCTCGCGCAGGTGGTGCGCGGGGAGGCGGACACGGTGATCGTGGCCGAGAACGATCTGTACCGGCGCGTACCGGAGACGGTGATCGACGCTGCGCTGGCGACCTCGCCGCGCGTCATTGCCCTGGACGTGCTCGCGAACGATACCACTCCCATGGCACAGGTGGTGCTGCCTGCGGCGGGCTTTGCGGAGGCGACGGGGACGGTGATAAACAGCGAAGGCCGCGCGCAACGCCGCTTCGCCGCCTTCGTCACCGCGGGTGACATACGCCCGGGGTGGCGTTGGTTGAGCGCAGTGGGGCAGCACCTCGAGCGTCCGGGTTGCACCGATCTGGCCGCCCTGCACGCCGAGCTCGCGGCCCAGTTCCCGGCACTGGCCCGCATCGCCGCAGCCGCTTCCGGAGAAACCGGGCCTGCATCGCCGCGTCCGGTACCGCGCCAGTCGTTGCGCTTCAGCGGGCGCACCGCGATGTTCGCCCATCAGACCATGTTCGAGCCACCGCCGCCCGCCGACACGGATGCGCCGCTCGCCTTCTCCATGGAAGGGGAGGTGCGCCAGCCGCCCGCCGGGCTGGAGCCGCGCTATTGGAAGCCCGGCTGGAACTCGCCCCAGGCCATGGTGTTTTACCAGCGTGAAGTGAACGGACCCTTGCGTACCGGCGAGGCCGGCGTGCTGCTGTTCGACGCCGCGCCTGCGGGGGCGGAATACGGCGAAGTTGCGGATCGGGCAGCGGTGCCCCTGACGGCAGTCCCGGTGCATCACCTGTTCGGCAGCGAAGAACTTTCCGCCCATGCTCCCGGCATTGCCTCGCTGGCGCCGGCACCCTGCGCCTACATGCACCAGGACACCGCGCGCCGCGCGGGGCTGAGCGCGGGCGATCCCGTGACCATCGTCATCGGTGACATGCGCGTGGTGCTGCCCGTGTGCTGTCGCGAACTGGCGCGGGACGTGGTCGGCATTCCGGTGGGCATGGGCGTGTTGCGCGGCGTGGCCTTGCCTGCGCCGGCGCGGGTGGAGCGCGTGTCATGAGTGCGGTTTTCTTCACCTTGCTGCTGTCCGTTGCAGTGCTGGTAGTGGTGCTCACGCTTGCCGCGCTCGCCATCTGGTTCGAGCGCCGCCTGCTCGGCCTGTGGCAGGACCGCTACGGTCCCAACCGGGTGGGACCCTTCGGGTTGGCACAGGTCGTGGCGGACATGCTGAAGATCTTCACCAAGGACGACTGGGTGCCGCCGTTCGCCGATCGGCTGGTATTCGTGATCGCGCCCGTGGTGGTGGTCGCCACGTCTCTGCTTTCGTTCGCGGTGGTGCCCTTTGCCCCGGGGGTGGTGATCAGCGACATGTCTCTCGGGTTGTTGTTCTTTATCGCCATGTCATCCCTGGGCGTCTACAGCGCCATCTTCGCGGGCTGGGCTTCCAACAACAAGTACGCCCTGCTGGGCAGCCTGCGTGCCTCGGCACAGGTGATCAGTTACGAGGTGTTTCTTGCCTTGTCTGTCATGGGTGTGGTGATCATGGCCGGCTCCTTCAATCTCAGCGATATCGTTGAAGCGCAGCGGGAGATCTGGTTCGTGGTGCCGCAATTCTTCGGCTTCTTGCTGTTCCTGCTGGGGGGTACGGTGGAGGCCCATCGCCTGCCATTCGACCTGCCGCTCGCCGAAACCGAACTGGTGGCGGGTTACCACACGGAATATTCAGGGCTGAAATTCGGCCTGTTCTACGTGGGCGAATACCTGGGCATGCTGCTGGTGTCCGCGGTTGCCGTGACCCTGTTTCTCGGCGGCTGGCTGGGCCCCTGGCTGCCGCCGCTGGTATGGTTTTTCTTGAAGGTGCTGCTGTTGATGGCCTTGTTCGTGCTGCTGCGCGCGGCCTTGCCGCGCCCGCGCTATGACCAACTCATGGCACTCGGCTGGAAACTGATGCTGCCATTGGCGCTGGTCAACCTGCTGGTCACCGGTGTGCTCGTGGTCGGGAGCGGAACATGAATGAGCCGCGCAACAACGGTATCAAGGATTCCCTTGCATGGGCGCTGCACGCATTCAGCAATTCCGTGCATACCTTGTGGCTTGTATTCGTACACGCCTTCCAACCGCGCGCGACCCTGCAGTATCCCGAGGAAAAACCGGACATTCCACCGCGCTGGCGCGGCCGCATCATCCTGTCGCGTGATCCCGACGGCGCGGAGCGTTGTGTGGCCTGCTATCTCTGTGCGGCGGCGTGCCCGGTGGATTGCATCGCCTTGCAGGCGGCACAGGACAATCAGGGGCGACGCTATCCTGAATTCTTTCGCATCAATTTCTCGCGTTGCATTTTTTGCGGTTTTTGCGAGGAGGCCTGCCCCACGCTGGCCATTCAGCTCACCAACGACTTCGAAATGAGCGAATACCGGCGCCCCAACCTGGTGTACGAAAAGCAGCACCTGCTCATCGACGGTCAGGGTAAGTACCCCGGCTACAATTTCTATCGTGTCGCCGGTGCGGCGATCGGCGGCAAGGCACAGGGCGAGGCGCAGAACGAATCTCCCCCGGTGGACGTGCGCAGCCTGCTTCCCTGATGCGGGGACATGTCATGGAACTGGAATTCCTGCTTGCGGCGGCACTGGCGATCTTCTCGGGAGCCATGGCGGTAACGCGGTTCAGCGCCGTGCACGCGCTGCTGTATCTCATCGTGGCGCTGCTCGCGCTGGCCGTGTGCTTCGCACTGCTGGGCGCACCTTTCGCGGCGGTACTGCAGGTCATCATCTACGCCGGTGCCATCACGGTGCTGTTCGTGTTCGTGGTGATGATGCTGAACCTCGGTCCCGCCTCGGAGTACCGTGAGCATGCCTGGCTCCAGCCGGGGCAGTGGCGCGGCCCTGGGTTGCTCGCATCGCTGCTGTTGGCTGAGATCGTGTATGTCGTGCTGCCGGGCAGCGGGGCGGAGGAGACGCTCCAGGTGGACGCCAAGGCAGTGGGCACGGTGCTGTTCGGTCCGTACCTCGTCATCGTGGAACTCGCCTCGCTGCTGTTGCTGGCCGGGCTCGTGGTGGCCTGGCACGTGGGGCGCGGCGGCATCGGTGAAACCGGATGACGGCCACGCCCCTGGTGCTCGCCTTGGCGGCCGCATTGCTGGTCATCGGCGTGACGGGCGTGCTGGCGCGGCGCAATCTCATGTTCGTGCTGATCTCGGTGGAACTGCTGTTCAATGCCGCGGGGCTCGCGTTCATCGCCGGCGGCGCGCACTGGGCGCAGCCGGACGGTCAGGTGATGTATCTGCTCATTCTCGCCGTTTCGGGTACCGAGACCGCCGTCGCGCTGGCGCTCATGCTGCGCGTGGAGCGACGTTTCGGCACGCTGGACGTGGATGCGGTGAGCCTGCTGCGGGACTGAACCGACACATGTAGGGGGCTTTCATGGAGGATGCCGCCGCGCTGCTGTGGCTGGTACCGGCCCTGCCGCTCGCGGGTTCGCTCGCGCTCGGGCTCATGGGACAAAGGTGCTCACCGCACATCTGCGGCTGGCTGGCGTGCGGCACCACCGGGATCGCATTCCTGCTGGTCCTGCTCATCGGCGTGGGGTGGCTGACGACCCCCGAGGCACAGGTGCGCACCTTGTGGGCCTGGTTCCGCCTGGACGATCTCGCACCCACGGTGGCGCTGCGCCTGGACGCGCTGTCACTGGTGATGTCGGCGGTGATCACTGGCGTCGGTTTTCTGGTGCACGTCTATTCCACCGAGTACATGGCGGGTGAGGAAGGCTACGGGCGCTATTTCGCCTGGCTCAATCTGTTCGTGGCTGCGATGCTGGTTCTGGTCCTCGCCGACGACCTGCTGCTGCTGTTCGTGGGTTGGGAAGGCGTCGGTCTGTGTTCATGGCTGCTCATCGGCTTCTGGTATCGTGATGCCGCCAACGGTGATGCAGCGCGCAAGGCCATGATTACGACCATGGCGGGCGATCTGTTCCTGGTGATTGGCCTGTTGCTGCTGTTCACGGTCCTTGGCACCAGCGCCATTCCCGAACTCACGTCACGCATGAGCGCGGCCTGGGCGCCCGGTTCGGCCCTGCCCACCGTCGCCGCACTTCTGCTGCTGTTCGGCGCGTTGGGCAAGTCCGCTCAACTGCCGCTGCAGACCTGGTTACCCGATGCCATGGCGGGCCCGACACCCATCAGTGCGCTCATTCACGCGGCCACCATG
>JBAYQE010000090.1:0-10970 GCA_041677345.1 Thiohalomonadaceae bacterium | reverse complement strand
GCTGCCGCCACGATGGGCTCACCGGTGTTGAGCTGACCTATCGGCTGGATGCGTACCAGGGTGGCCTCCTCACTCATGTCCGCCATGCGGGTGAGCGAAAGCAGGCCCTGCACGCCCTTCAGCACCAGCACGATGATGAGTGCGGTAACCAACAGCATGATGAAGCTCAGATTCAAACCTTTGTCGTCTGCCATGCGTGTACCTCATACGTGATCGATCCGCCGGGAACCATTTCATGTTCCCGCCTAAACGTAGTGTACTGTGACGTGCTTGGGGTGGTCTGAAGCCGACCCCGTGTACAACCACGGCTGTGCCACAGCACCGTGGACTGCGCGCCCGTCTGCGGTTATCCTTATGTGCCCTCGCGTCAGCCCAGGCGCAGGCATTGCAGTCCCACATCACGCGCCCGTAGCTCAGCTGGATAGAGCACCATCCTCCGACGGTGGGGGCCGGGGGTTCGAATCCCTCCGGGCGCGCCATTCCGGGCACCTCCGCCCAAAGCTGTTCCTCTCTCTGAGACGTGTCCCCAGGCCACGACGCCGAGAGCGCGCAGCACCGAGCCGGCAGGGCCCTGCCGCTGGCGGGACCTGCTTGGACACGTCCGGGTGTTCAGGTCACTACAGGCTGTTCGGCCTTGCAACAATTACGCCCCGCCGCTTTCGCCCGATAGAGCGCACGATCGGCGCGGTTGAAGACGTCCGCGATGCTGTCGGCATCGGTGAACTGTGCCATACCGCAAGACACGGTGACTTTCACCCGCTCGTCGTGGTGATGGAATTCGGCCTGTTCGATGGCGAGCCGGATCTTCTCCCCGCAGGCATGGGCCTGATTGAGATCGGTTTCGGGCAGCAGGATGACAAACTCCTCGCCACCGTAGCGGCAGGTGAAATCCGGCGCGCGGGTCTGTGACTTGAGCAGGGCGGCGATCACGCGCAACACCTTGTCACCCGCCTGATGCCCATAGGTGTCATTGATGTGCTTGAAGTAGTCCACATCCCAGATAGTGAGCACAAGGGGCGCGCCATAACGCCGCCAGCGCTGGTATTCGTGCTGTACGCGTTCGTCGTAGGCCAGGCGGTTCGATATACGGGTGAGTGGGTCGATGAGGGCCTGGCGGCGTTCGGAACGCACGCGCTCGCGTAATTCAGCGGCCTCGCTCTCCAGCAGCGAGAGCCTGCCGGTGAGCGCGGTCATATCGCGTTCGAGCGCGGCCGCGCGCTGCTCCTCCGCGTGGCGGAACGATTCCATCTGTCCGCGTATGGTCTGCACGTGCACCAACACCCTGGCCTTCAGGTCCTCGAGCTGCGCCGAAGCCATTGAGTTTTCGATACCGCGCATGTGGTCATCCAGGGCCGTACCGAGTCTCCTGCCTTCGTCGAAGGACTCGCTCTGGGTGACGGCGGTGGCCTTCAGGCCTTGGTCCAGCGACTGCAGGTTTTCGCTCAGTTGCGTCAGGAAGGTTTCCAACGCCTGCTTTTCACGCAACACGCCCACGCGCATGTCAGCGATGAGCTCGGCCAGCTCACGCACCAGGTCCGCAAGCTGGGTGGTGGAAAGGGGTTGCTGCAGCCACTCCCTGAGCTTCGCCAGGCGTTCCTGAAATTCGGCAGGCACGGAAAGGTGCCCGAGCAGACGCAGCAACACGCGGTTGATAGCCGGGCCGGTGGCCTGCAGGCGTTCACTGAGGACGTCGCCCAGCCGCTGGGCAGCACACCGCACACCTGCCTCATCCTCGAGGGCAGCGCGGATCCATTTGGTATCCGCACCGGAGACATCATCGAACACCCGCTCGGCGATGCTGGTGAACACTTCCCGGGCAAGCCCGAGCGGGTGTCCGACACTGCCGCCGGTGATTTGGTCGCGGATGCCCTGGTCGAGTCCACGGGCGACCTCATCCAGCAGGTGTGCCAACTCGGCGCTGGCAGTCCCGCGACGCAGTTCCACGCGCAGGGATTCGACCCTGCCCGCCAGGCCGGCGTCGTTCAATGCCGCCAAGGACGAAAGCTGCAATAGAGCGTGGCGCAGCAGGGCCTCGATGGAACGCCATTCCTGCTCCTGGCGCGCCAGGGCATCGAGGCTGTCATAGTATTTCCTGCGCCAGTCGTCGCAGTCGCGGGGGCTCGGCTCGTCGCAGCGTGCCACCATCGGCGGATCACCTGCCGGCCAAGTGCACGGTGGCAGGGACAGCCACTTCCATCGCGATGGGCAGGTGATCGGAAATTGCGTGGTTGAGCACCTGGCACTGGGAAACTTCCAGACTGGGTGACACCAGGATGTGATCGATGTTGCGTGCCGGCCGCCAGCTGGGGAAGGTGCACAGGCCCTCCACCGGTTCACGCAGGCAGGTGCGCCGGAACAGCAACTGCATCTCCAGGCTGCCCGGCTCGCAGTTCATGTCGCCCATGAGGACCACGTGGTCGTAATCGGAGATGACCTCCGCGATGTAATCCAGCTGGCGCAGCCGCGTACGCTGGCCGAGTGCCAGATGGATGAGGATGACCACCAGCGGGGAGTGATGGTCCCCATAGCGTGCCATGAGTGCGCCACGTCCCGGAATGAAGCCGGGCAGCCGGTGCTCGGTGACTTCCGTCGGGCGCAGGCGTGAGAGCAGGCCGTTGGCGTGGCGGGCAATGCCGGCGATATCGCGGTTGAGCTGGTGGTGCCAGAAGCTGAACTCGGCCTGCGCGGCCAGGTATTCGGTGAGATTGATGTTGCCCGTGCGGTGGCTGCCCGCATCCACCTCCTGCAGTGCCACGATATCGTAGCCCGAGAGGAGTTCGGCGATGCGATCGAGATTGCGGAAGCGCTGGCTGTGGGGCAGCACGTGCTTCCAGCTCCGGGTGACATAGTGGTGCGGCCGCACACTGTTGATGCCCACCTGGATGTTGTAACTGAGCAGGCGCAGCCGCAGGCCCGAAGCGGGTACAGGCTCGGCCAGCGGCAATTCGCGCAGGGGCAGCATCATGGGTTCGCTTCCCTCAAATCGGGCACACCATTTCTCCCATCTTCGCGGTGAGCTTCAGGTTTTCACCGTAATCCACCGGGCAGTCGATGATACTGACGGTGTCGTCCGCGAGCGCCTTCTGCAGGGTGGGCAACAGTTGATCCACGCTCTCGACGCGGTAGCCGCGCGCACCGAAGGATTCGGCCAGCCGGATGAAGTCAGGATTGCTGAAATCCACGAACGCGGGCCGACCAAAGTGGTTCATCTGCTTCCATTTGATGAGTCCATAGCCGTTGTCGTTCCATACCAGAACGACGATGGGCGTACCCAGACGTACGGCGGTCTCCAACTCCTGCGCGTTCATCAGGAAACCAGCATCGCCGGTAACCGCCACCACCTTGTGCTCGGGATAGGCGAGTTTGGCCGCGATGGCCCCCGGCAGGGCGATGCCCATGCTGGCGAAGCCATTGGAGATGATACAGGTGTTCGGGTACTCGCAACGGAACATGCGCGCCATCCACAGCTTGTGGGCACCTACGTCACAGATGACGATGTCCTCCAGATCGAGGGCAGTACGCAAGTCCCAGATGATCTTCTGCGGTTTGACCGGGAACTCCCGGTCATCACGGCAGGCATCCATCTCACGAACCAGCGCTTCGCGCAGTCCACGCATGTGCAGGCCCTGATGGGGCCTGGCCAGCTCGCCGATGCGCAGCAACGAGTGCTTGATGTCACCCACGACGCCCACGGCAACCGGATAGTAAGCATCCACTTCCGCGGGAATGGAGTCGATGTGGATGATGATACGGTCGCGCGTGGGATGCCATAGGTAGGGATGGTATTCCACCAGGTCGTACCCCACGCAGATGATCACGTCGGCCTTGTCGAAGCCGCAGTTCACGTAGTCCTTGGACTGCAGTCCCGCGGAACCGAGGGCGTGGGGATTGCCGGCGAAGGGCACCACGCCCTTCGCCATGAAGGTATTGGCCACGGGGATATTCAGACGCGCGGCGAAATCGGTGAGCTGCTGCCAGGCCTTGGCGCGCACCACACCGTTACCGGCGAGGACGATGGGAGCGCGTGCATTCGAGATCAGTTCGGCGGCGGCCTTGACCCGATCCGTGAGCGGCTCCGGCTGGTGCGGGTTCTTCACCGGCAGCGGCGCGTCTTCCACCTCCATCTCCGCGACGTTCTCGGGGAATTCGATGAAGGCCGCCCCCGTCTTTTCCGTCTGCGCCAGCTTGAAGGCCTTGCGCACGACCTCCGGGATCACCTCGGGGGCGAGCAGGCGCGACGAGTACTTGGTGATGGGCCTGAAGATCTGCTCCAGGTCCAGTACCTGGTGGGATTCCTTGTGCAGCCGGTTGGTGGAGGCCTGGCCGGCAATGGCCACCACGGGGGCATGATCCATGTTGGCGTCGGCCACGCCGGTAATCAGGTTGGTGGCACCCGGCCCGAGGGTGGACAGGCAGACGCCCGCACGCCCGGTAAGCCGGCCATAGACATCGGCCATGAAGGCGGCGCCCTGCTCGTGACGTACGGTGACGAACTTGATGCCCGATTCGAGCAGCGCATCCATGAGATCGAGGTTCTCCTCGCCCGGGATACCGAAGATGTATTCGGTACCTTCGTTCTCCAGGCAACGGACGAGGAGTTCGGCGGCCTTCATGGATCAGCGCGTGACGCGCGCCTCTGTTTGGGCGAGGTATTCGGCGATACGGAGCATGTTCTGGTAAGTGCCCGCCATGCTGCCTTCCACCAGGTATTTCCCGGCGACCACGAGCGCGGGCACGCCCGTCAGGCCATAGCGCTTCACCAGTTCCATCGCGCGGCTGACCTTGGCGTCCACTGTAAAGGAGTTGAAGGTACCGCGGAAATCCTTCTCCGGCACCCCGCGATCAGCGAAAAACCGGGCCAGTTCGTCTTCGCTGGCCAGGCGCTGGTTGCGATCGTGCATGGCCGTGAACATGTCCTCGTGGAGGCGATCGAGCACACCCAGCGCCTCAGCGGTGTAATAGGCCTTCGCATGCAGATGCCAGATGTTCTTGCGGAAAGAGGCCGGAACGCGCACGAAGTCCACCGCGGTGGGCCCGCGCTTCAGCCATTGCTGCACGTACGGCTCGAGCTCGCGGCAATGCGGGCAGCCATACCAGAAGAACTCGGCCACCTGGGTCTTGCCGGGCGCGGCCTCCACCGGCTGGGGCGGCTCGATCCGGGTGTAATGAACACCTTCTGTGTAGGGTTCGGCCGCACTGGCGGCGAAGGGAAGGAATGCGGCGATAACGAAAAGCAAGCTTTTGAAACGCATAGGTTCTCCTTGTTCGATGCGGGCCGGCACCGAAAATACACTATACCCTACGGCCGTGCGCCCTGGTTATCTCATGGGTGCTTTCGCCGCGGAAACCCCATGCTCTATGCTATGGCCCACGTTATCCGGAGGATGTGCCATGGCAATAACGACCGACGCTGCAAGAAAACGACTCGAACTCAGCGAATTCCTCAACCAACAGAACCTCTGCGAGTCTCTCACGATCCGCGAAGTGAACCTGTTGCTCGACTTCACGGAACTGGTGGAATTCAAGAAAACCCAGATCATCGCGGATATCGGCGAAGTGGGCGAGGCGCTCTATTTCGTGGTCAAGGGCGAAGCAGCGCTGGTTTACGACAACCAGGGGCAAGCGGTGGAACTGGCGCGGGTGCGCGAGGGCGAATTGATGGGTGAGATGTCGTTCTTCGACCGGGAACCGCGCTCCATCCGGGTGGTGGCCATGCGCCCCGAGACACGCATGCTGCGTATGTCGCGCATCATGTACCAACGCCTGCGCGTGGAACATCCCTACATCGCCGTGAACATCCTCGAGCACGCGATCGTCAGCCTCGATCGCCTGTTCCGCCGCGTAAGCCAGGACGTGGCCACTTACTCCCATTACGTCTACGGCGGCAAGAAATAGCCTCAAGCGCGAGGGGCAGCGGCCGCGCCGCTGCCCGCTACATCACTGCTTGGCGTCCGGCCCTTCAAAGGGTGCCGTACGAGTGCAGCCCTGACAGGAACATGTTCACGCCCAGGAAGGCGAAGGTGGTGACGAACAGGCCGATGATCGCCCACCACGCCATGGGCCGGCCACGCCAGCCCTTGGTGAGGCGCATGTGCAGCCAGGCCGCGTAATTCAGCCACACGATCAACGCCCAGGTCTCCTTCGGGTCCCAGCTCCAGTAACCACCCCACGCCTCCGCCGCCCACATGGCACCGAGCACCGTCGCCACCGTGAAGAAGGCGAAGCCGAGGGCGATGGCCTTGTACATCACGTCATCCAGCTGGGCCAGCGTGGGCAGTCGCGTCGCCCAGACACTGGCGGGCTCCAGACGATCCACGATCAGGTAGGCAATACCCAGCATGGCGGCGAGAGCAAAGCCGCCATAGCCCACGAAGTTGGTGGGCACGTGAATCTTCATCCAATAGCTCTGCAGCGCAGGGACCAGCGGCTGGATCTCGTGGGCCTGGTGCTCGAAGGTGTACCACAGCAGGAAGGCCACCGCGGCACTGATCACCGTGAGGGCGAAGGCACCCATGGCGCGGCTGCGGTAGCGGCCCTCGTAGTACAGGTACATGAGCCCGGTGATCACCGCGAAAAGGATGAACACCTCGTACAGGTTGCTCACCGGGATGTGGCCCACGTCGGGACCGATGAGATACGACTCGCGCCAGCGCACCATCAGGCCGATGAAACCCATGGTCGAGGCACACCACGTGAGGGCGCTGGCCACACGGCCGGTGAATTCAGAGCGCATGAAGAGTGACAGCCAGTAGGCGGCGGTGGCCATGACGAACAGGGCGCTCATCCACATGATGGCCGACTGGCTGGACAGCAGGTACTTCAGGAAGAAGTTGCTGTCACCCCGCGCCAGCTCCCCGCCGTACAAGGCGATGGCGGCCAGGCTCAGCAACGCGACGACCAGGGTGTAGGGCCGCATGGCCTTCCACATCCAGCCCAGCCCCAGCGTCACCGGCACGGTGCCGGCGAGGATGACCATTTCAAAGCCATCCATGAGGGCACCGTAACGGGCAGAGGTGTATAGCGAGGCCAGCACCACCAGCGCACCCCATGCCCAGTCGAACCAACCCAGGCGCCGCCACCACGCCGGTCTGGTGAGCCCGTCTTTCATTGCTTCCGAAGTCACTGACATGATTGTTGTGCCTCTTTCTGAACCACGACTTCCGCTGTGCCGGTGGCCGTCATAAGCACGCGCTGCAGACCTTCGAACTCGGTCGCGAATTCTGCGCGATCCCGGTTCCCGCTGCCGGCAAACAACACGCGTGCGCCATGCTCACCCGGGGCCACGGAGACCCACACACGCCGGTGGTGCAGGTAGAACATGAAGAACACGCCCGCCATGAGCATAACGCAACCGAGATAAACAATATTCTTACCCGGAGCGCGGGCTATCTGCAGCCCGGAGGCCTCCACGTGGCGGAAATCTGCTAGTTGCATCAGCAGGGGCGAGCCGTAGCTGCCCAAGGCAGCAAAGGCCTCCAGGGTATCGTCGAAAAACTGTGCATCGGCTTCACTGACACCCTGCTCGCCCAGTACCCCTTCCTCGCGCAGCTGATCCAGGTAGATGGAGCCGATCACCGACTGCAGCACCGTGATGTAAGACTCCATGGCCTGGTTGCGGTCGGCCTCGGGGACGGCCTTCTCCACTTGGCCGACGAGTGCATCCATGCCGCCTCGGCCGAACAGGCCAACCAGATGGACAATGGAGTCCACCAGGCCGGCGCGCGTCGCCGCATCGCTGTCCGCCGGGATGAGCCCCTCCGCCTGGGCAGCCACCGTACGGCGTACGTGCTCCTGGTCGAGCACCCGGCTGCGCAGGGTAAAGAAGCGCTCCAGACTGCCGTTGGCATCCATGGGGATGTACAGATAGCGGTACGGCTCGGCCGGGGTTGCGCGCATACCGCTCATGAAATAGTGCCGCCCCTCGAGGGAGACCGGCGCCATGTAGTTGAGGTATTCCATGGCCTCGCCGGCTTCATTGCGCAGCTTGAACACCACACTGGGGCCGTAATCGGTGAATCTGTCACCGTCTTCTTCCGACGGGAAGACGTTATGCGGCTTGAAGTCGATGAACTCCACCGTGAGGGGGCCGCGCGGGGTGACTACCTTGAGATTCTGGTACACCGCTCCCTTCAGCTCGAGCGGGTCGAGATTCGGGGCATCCAGCGAGCGTGCCATCACCGTCAGCTCGGAACCGCCGTCGGAAAAGCTCGCCTGGTAAATGGCATAACCCTTGTAGATGAGCGGATGATTGACCGCAATGGTGTGCTTGAGCGGCTCTGGCAGCTCCGGGTCATGGATCAGCAGATCGCTTTCGAAGGACTTGGGCTGGCCCGAGGGATAGTGGTCCACGCGAAAATCGACCAGCTCCACACGGAACGGCAGTTTCTGCAGCAGGAAGCCGTCGCGCACGTTCAAGAACACGAAATCGGCCTGGCCACCCTCGGGAATGCGTACGCTGCCGCGGAAAGCCGGGTTGTCAGTCGCGAGCGTACTCTCCGGTGGGATCTGGTTGGCCGGGAGGTCGCGGGTCTCCACCTTGATGTGGCCCAGGCGCTCCGAGAGCTTGAGCGGCAGATTACCGTCGACCAGAGCGCCTATGCAGATCACCACGATGGCCACATGCGTCAGCAGATAACCCAGGCGATTCCAGCTGCCGCGCATCCCCGCCACCACCGTGCGTTCCGCATGCGCCTTGGCGCGCACACGGTAGCCCTGTGCTGCCAGCACCGCGCCTGCGCGTTCGGCCACGGCGGGGGTATCACCCGGTGCCTGCCACTCGGCCCGCTGATGGAAGGCACGCAGCGATTTGTCCTGTACGTCCAGCCGGAAGTGCCGCATGTCGCGGAGCATGGTGGGGGTGTTGCGGTACACGCACACCGCCGTGGACACCAGCAACAACCCGAGCAGTACCAGGAACCAGCCGGCACTGTACACGTCGTAGAGCCCGAGGCGCTCGAATACCTCGAACCAGAACGGGCCGAACTTGCGGACGTAATCGGGGTAGGGCTGATTCTGCTGCAGGACCGTGCCGATGATGGCGGCAACGGAGATGGCCACCAGCAGCGTGATGGCCAGGTTCATGGAACCGAGGAATTCCACGAGTATGGCGCCGGAGCTGCGCCTCGGCCGCGGGGAATTAGGCGTGTTTGTGAAGCCAGCCATGGGTTTCCTTGTGGGCACCGGCGAGCAGCGGCTCGACTGTCTCAGGGAATGGGCGTGGGGGCCATTCCCTCCGACTCGGGAAAACGGCGGCAAGTTCCGGAATTCGCGCACCTGAACAAGACAAAGGGTGGCCGAGACCACCCTTTGTCGGTGCTGCCGGAACAGAGCGTATTAATGCAGGCCGGCGACGAACTCGGCCACCGCATCGATCTCCGCATCGGACATCTTCACGGCGAGGTTACGCATCATACCGGCAGGGTCGGTGGCACGGGCACCGGAACGGAAATCGCGCAGGGCCTTGGCCACGTACGCAGCCTGCTGACCGCTCAGCGAGGGGAAGTTGGCGGCGGGGTTGCCGGCGCCGGACGGGCCGTGGCACGCCATGCAGGCGGACACGCCCTTGCCGGCGATACCACCGCGGTAGATCTTCCCACCCGCCTCGGCCAGTTCGGGGTTGGCGACACCGACGCTGGCCTTCTGGCTGTTGAAATACGCCGCCAAGTCGGCTACGTCCTGATCGCTCAGGGGCGCAGCCATGGGAGCCATAGTCTCGTCCTTGCGCTCACCGGACTGGAACGCCGCCAATTGCTTGACGATGTAGTCGGTGTGCTGCCCGGCCAGCTTGGGAAACAGCGGGACCAGGCTGTTGCCGTCCATGCCATGACAGGCGGCGCAAACCGCAGCCTTGCCTTGGCCGGCAGCGGCATCACCAGCAGGTGCAGCGGCATGTGCGACACCCACCGCACCTATCAGAACGAAGACGACAGAGGCTAACTTTTTCATCCGATTACCCGTGCCCGGAGGCTTACTTGCTGTTGTTCACCATGTATTCAACGGCAGCATGTACGTCGGCGTCGCTGAGGTCAGCACGGCCACCCTTGGGCAGCATGACACCGGTGTCGCCCTTGAACCCCTCGATGGAGTGCTGTTTCAGTAGGTCCATGCCCTTCGCGATGCGGGGCGCCCAAGCGGCCTTGTCACCCATCTTGGGGGCGCCGGCAACGCCGGTCTTGTGGCAGGCGAAGCATGCGGTATTGAACACCTGCTCACCCGTGGCAGCCATCGCCTGACCGGAAACCATCACCATCACACCGATTGCAGCAGCCAAAACAACCTTATTCATAAAGTCATCCTCACACCGATTTATAATGTGCAACCGAAGCGAAGAACGCCCCGGCAACCCCAAAAGGGCCCCTTATATACCAA
This sequence comes from Thiohalomonadaceae bacterium, assembly GCA_041677345.1. Classification (GTDB taxonomy): domain Bacteria; phylum Pseudomonadota; class Gammaproteobacteria; order Thiohalomonadales; family Thiohalomonadaceae; genus JALOAT01. The sequence continues at coordinate 602 of JBAYQE010000090.1, read as the reverse complement.
CCAGCCAAGCCGCGGGTCAACCGGGCTTGGTGGAAAATGGCACCGTCGAGCCTGCATATCATGAATTCTGAGGTCTTTTACCGCAAGGCACACTTCGTCATCAGTGCCAATGCCTTGCGCCAGTTACCGCCGGATACCGGGCGCGAAGTGGCTTTTGCGGGTCGCTCCAACGCCGGCAAATCCAGTGCGATCAACACCCTGGTCGGACAGACGGGCCTGGCCCGCACCAGCAAGACACCGGGACGCACACAACTCATCAATTTTTTCGGGTTGGACGAAGAATGCCGGCTGGTGGATCTGCCGGGCTACGGGTACGCCCGTGTGCCCGAGGCGGTCAAACAACACTGGCAGGCCCTGCTGGAGCGCTATCTCGCCACACGCCGCTCCCTGGAAGGTCTGATACTGATCATGGACGTGCGGCACCCACTCACGGAGTATGACCGGATCATGCTGGGGTGGTGTGCCCACCGCGGCTTGCAGGTTCATGCCCTGCTCACCAAGGCCGACAAGCTCAACCGCGGACCGGCCATGGCCACCCTGCAAAAGGTCCGCAAGACTCTGGCCGCTGAATTCCCCGGCGTCACCGCCCAGCTGTTCTCCAG
>JBAYQE010000089.1:0-11094 GCA_041677345.1 Thiohalomonadaceae bacterium | reverse complement strand
GGCCATCGAACAGCTGCTGCTTCTGCAGGGTATGAGCAAGGGCCAACAGGAAGTGATCAGCTTCGGTGAGGAACGCCCTGCGGCCCAGGGGCACGACGAATCCGCGTGGCATCTGAATCGTCGTGTGGAACTCCTGTACTCGGGGGTGTGATTCCATGCGTGCGGTCCGGCTCAGCCTCACGCTTGCCACGCTCCTGGCAGCGGGTGGCGCCCTTGCGGCGCCTCCCGCCCAGGACTTGAACGCGCGCATCACCCGCCTGGAGCAGTTGCTGGAAAACCAGACCCTGGTGGACATGCACACGCGCCTCGAGGCCCTGCAGCGCGAGGTGCAGCAACTGCATGGTCGCCTGGAAGAACAGGCGCACACCATCGAAGGGCTGCAACGCCGTCAACGCGATTTGTACATGGACATCGACCGGCGCCTCTCGCGCATGGAACGCGAAGGCAGTGCGGCCGTAACACCCCCTGCCGACAGCGGCCCGGCGCAAGCTCCCGAGTCTGCGGCGGGCACCGCAGCGGCGGAGCCCGATGCCGCTGTCACGGCGCAGGAACGGGCGGCCTATCAGAAGGCCTTCGACCTGCTGCGCGACCTGCGCTATGACCAGGCGGCGACGGAGTTCCACGAATTCCTCAAGCAGTATCCCGAGGGTCGTTACGCGCACATCGCACAGTACTGGCTGGGCGAGGCGAGCTACGCACAGCGTCACTTCAAACAGGCGATTGCCGAGTACCAGAAGCTGCTCGACAACTATCCGCGCAGTCCCAAGCTGGCCGAGGCCATGCTCAAGATCGGCTACAGCCACAACGAACTGGGCGACAAGGCCGCCGCCACGAGCATGCTGAACGAACTGGTGAAGCGCTATCCGAACTCCACGGAGGCCGGCCAGGCGCGCAACCTGCTGCAGCAGCTAAGGCGTGAAGGATGACGCAAACCTCCGGCTCCGTGACGCGCTTGCGCGTCACGGAGATCTTTCTTTCCCTCCAGGGTGAATCACGCAGCGTCGGCTGGCCCACGGTGTTCGTGCGCCTCACCGGCTGTCCGCTGCGCTGTGGCTATTGCGACACCGCTTACGCCTTCCACGGTGGGGAATGGCTCGCCGTGGATGACGTGCTGGAGCGGGTGGCCGCATTCGGTGTGAAGCATGTGTGCGTCACAGGCGGCGAGCCACTGGCGCAGCGTGCCTGCCTGCAATTGCTGACCCGGCTTTGTGAAGGCGGCTACGAGGTCTCACTCGAGACCAGCGGTGCACTGGATGTCTCGTCCGTGGACCCGCGGGTGATCAAGGTCATGGACATCAAGACGCCCGGCTCCGGCGAAGCGGCGAAGAATCACCTGGAAAACCTCGCCTTCCTCTCGCATCGCGACCAGGTCAAATTCGTGCTGTGCGATCGCGCCGACTACGAATGGGCCAGGGAACTGGTCGAACGGGAGCATCTGGCGGAACGCTGCGAGGTGTTGTTCTCGCCCGCGCTGGGCCAACTGGAAGCGCGTGTCCTCGCCGAATGGATCGTCACCGACCGGCTGCCGGTGCGTTTCCAAATGCAGTTGCACAAGATCCTTTGGGGCGATGCCCCGGGCAGGTAGGAATGAGCGAGAAGAAGGCCGTGGTGCTGATCTCCGGCGGACTCGATTCAGCGACCGCCGCGGCCGTGGCGCGTGCGGAAGGCTATACGGGTTACGCCCTCAGTTTCGACTACGGACAGCGCCATCGCGTGGAACTGGAGGCGGCCGCCGCTGTGGCGCAGAGTCTCGACGTGCGCGAACACCGCGTGTTCCGGCTCGACCTGCGCCAGTTCGGCGGTTCGGCACTCACCGACGCGAACATCGCGGTACCGGAGGGGGCACCGGGCACGGGCATCCCTGTCACCTATGTGCCCGCGCGCAATACCGTCTTCCTGTCTTTGGCACTGGCCTGGGCCGAGGTGCTGGACGCCCACGACATCTTCGTCGGCGTAAACGCCGTGGATTACTCCGGGTATCCCGACTGCCGCCCCGAGTTCGTGCAGGCCTTCGAGACCATGGCCAACCTGGCTACCAAGGCGGGGGTGGAGGGTCGTGGCTTTCGTATCCGTGCGCCGCTCATCGACCTCAGCAAGGCCGACATCATCCGCACCGGCACGCAGCTGGGCGTGGATTACGCGCTCACCATTTCCTGCTACGACCCCGATGCCGCCGGCCGCGCCTGTGGTCGTTGCGACTCCTGCCGCCTGCGCGCCGAAGGATTCCGCACCGCAGGCGTGCCTGACCCCACGCGATACCGCTGATCGCGCTGCAGGGGACCGGCGGCGCCGCGGTCTCACCGAGCCATTCAGACGCACGAGCATGCGGACGGGTTGCTGCAAAGGTGGCCTTATGCCCGAACGCTGCACCGGGCGTGATGCCGTGTGAGCGCTGCGGTTTCCCGGGTGGACGGGGCAAGCACGAACCTCCCGGATTATTCCTACCCCCTTTAGGGAAGTGACGCTCACGGCATGCTTCTCTATCCTTTTGACCCTAAACCCCGGAAACACGGGGAGTATCAACAAGGTAGGGCTATCCTGCCGACAGGAGGAGAGGATTATGATCTTCGAGACTTTCGGAGAGGCTCAGTCGTTCCTGCTCTGGGCCACCTTCGCCGTGGCGTTCGTCATGGGCGCCGTGGTCAATAAGACCAATTTCTGCACCATGGGCGCCGTGTCCGACTGGGTGAACATGGGTGACACCGGCCGCATGCGGGCCTGGTTGCTGGCCATTGCGGTGGCCCTCATCGGCGTGGTCGCGCTCGAATCCGTGGGCCTGGTACAGGCCGACAGCGCCTTTCCCCCGTACCGTGCCGGCCAGTTCCTGTGGGCCGAGCACCTGCTCGGCGGCGTGCTGTTCGGCATCGGCATGACCCTCGCGAGCGGCTGCGGCAACAAGTGCCTGATCCGCATCGGCGGTGGCAACATCAAATCGGTAATGGTGCTGCTCATCATCGGCATCATCGCCTACTTCATGGTAAATCCGTTCCCGGGTTCCGACCAGACGCTGTTCACGGTGCTGTTCTATGACTGGATCCGCCCCCTCTCCGTGCAGATGGGCGCCAGCCAGGACCTCGGCTCGCTGGTCGCCTCGGGTGAGAATGTCACCACCGCCCGTCTCGCCATCGGCCTTGCGCTGGCACTCGCGGTGCTGGTGTTCGTGTTCAGGTCTGCCGATTTCCGCGGCAACTTCAACAATATTGCGGGCGGCATCGTCGTGGGCGCGGCCGTGGTGGGTGGCTGGTATATCAGCAGCAACGTCATGGTGGGCACGGAGGACGAGAGCTTCGGCCTGCAGAATTTCGTCGCCGAGCAATGGGACATGTATGCCAGCGAGGAGGACGTGAAGCCTGCCGATTCGCGCCCGCTCAGCGCCCAGTCCTTCACCTTCATCAACCCCATGGGCCAGTCCGTGGGTTATGCCAGTGCGGGTTTCGATGCCACCATGCTCACCTTCGGCGTCATGGCCGTCGCCGGCGTGATCCTCGGCTCCTTCTTGTGGGCCATGGTGTCCGGCGGCTTCCGCTTCGAGTGGTTTGCCTCCTTCAAGGACTTCCTGAACCACTTCGTCGGGGCCATCCTCATGGGGTTCGGCGGCGTACTCGCCATGGGCTGCACCATCGGCCAGGGCGTGACCGGTATCTCCACCTTGGCACTTGGTTCATTCGTCACCTTCGCCGCCATCGTCTTCGGCAGCGCCCTCACCATGAAGGTGGCCTACTACCGCATGGTGTATGAAGAGGCGAGCTTCATGCAGGCATTCGCCACCGCCCTGGTCGACATGCGCATGCTGCCCGGCTCCATGCGCAAACTCGAAGCCATCTAGCGGGACCTGCGGAAGCCATCCCCGGCTTTCAGGATTCCCGGCTTCACCCGCAGGCTACCGGACTTGCCTTTTTCAGCAAGTCCGGTAGCATAGCCCCTCTTTTTTCCCGGGGTCGTTAGCTCAGTCGGTAGAGCAGCGGACTTTTAATCCGTTGGTCGTGAGTTCGAGTCTCACACGACCCACCATCTTCCTGTCGTGCCGCGGTTTCTCAAGTCACGGCTCTGGCATCAAGCCCGGCATATGCGACTAATGCGCCCCTTCCGGTGACTCGTCCAAAGCACAGCGGGATTTCCGCAAACCCCCGCAGTCCCCGTACAAGCGATTGGGGTTAGGCGGCTCGCCGCTGCCTTTCCACGGCGGCCGATGCTCCCGCACTCGACAAGCTCCGCTGACGCAGGCACATCGTTCACAACGCATCTACGGGCGCGAGGTGAGCGGTGTTGGTTCAGGGAGTGTGCAGCTTCGATGCAGCGCTCTGTCAGACCGCCCATCGCGGGCTGAGCCTGTGCCTACAGGAAATGGACGGGGTTGGAATGGAGCGAGGCGTCGGGATGCGACGACCAGGCGCAGGAGAACGGACCCGCGGGCCAGGCCCGCGGGTCCGGAACATCAGAACACCACGTTCAGCATGATGATCATCACCACCAGGAACAACCCGGTCATGACGCCGCCTGCCTTCATGTAGTCGGCGACACGATAGCCGCCGGGCCCCATGAGGAGGGCGTTCACCTGGTGGGTGGGCAGGAAGAAGGAGTTGGAGGTGGCGATGGCCACGGTGAGGGCGAAAATGGCCGGATCGGCGCCGGCCTTCACGGCGATGTTCACCGCCAGCGGCACCAGCAGCACGGTGGCGCCCACGTTGGACATGACCAGAGTGAAGAACGTGGCCAGGCCGGCGATGACGATCTGCAGGAGCACGGTGCTCACGTCGCCGCCCAGGATCTCCAGGGTCTTCACGGCGATCCACTCCGCCGTGCCGGTGGTCTCGACGGCGAGGCCGAGGGGTATCAGGCTCGCCAGCAGGAACACCGATTTCCAGCTCACGGCCTCGTAGGCCTCGTCCATGGTGACCACGCCGCTCACGATCATGCCGATGGCGCCGGCCATCAGGGCCACCGAGAGGCGGATGTCAGTGAACAGGATCAGGCCGAGGGCGAGCAGGAAGAACACCAGCGCGAAGCTGACCTTGTGCGGGCGCAGTTCCTCGTGGGGGAAGTCGGTGGTGATGACGACGAAGTTCTTGTGCTGGTTCTTCTGAACCGCCGCGAGGTCGTCCCAGGTGCTGTGGGTGACCAGGGTGTCGCCGGATTGCAGCACCAGCTCGCGCAGATCCTGGCGGATGGTGTCGCTGCCACGGTGCACGGCCAGCACGTTCAGGCCGTAGGTCTTGCGCATGCGGACTTCGCGCAGGGACTTGCCTACCAGGTCCGAACTGGGCGGAATGACCACCTCGGAGGTGCCCGAGCGGCTGCGGCTCAGGGCATCGGAGAACATGCTCAGATCGGGCGTCACGCTCAGGCCGTGGCCTTCCGCGCAGCTCTGCACCAGGTGGCGGGGGCCCATGAGCGCGAGCATGGCACCGCGCTGGATGACAAGATCACGGGCCGGTGCGATACGCAGTTGCTCGCCGTCGTGCATGGCGATAATCGCCACATCGCAACCGAGCAGGCGCTCCACCTCTTCGACGGTCTTGCCAAGGAGGGGGCTGTTGTCCCTGACGACCACCTCGTAGACGTCGCCGCTAATCCCGTACAAGTTCTGGAAGTACTGCAGCGTGCTGCCGCCTTCGCCGGCTTCGGACTTGTTCACGGGAAGCACGAAACGCCCGGCCAGCACGAAATAGATGATGCCGGTGGCCACCAACGCCAGGCCGATGGGCGTGACGTCGAACAGGGCGAAGGTCTCCATGGGTGCTACGCCCTGGGCCTCGAGGCCGCGGTTGGACGTGAGGATCAGGTCGTTCAGCAGAATGAGCGGGCTGGAGCCGATCATGGTTACCGTGCCGCCCAGGATGGCGCAGAAGCCCATGGGCATGAGCAGGCGCGACATGGGCAGGCCGGTGCGCGTGGAGATGCGGCTCACCACCGGCAGGAACAGGGCGGCGGCGCCCACGTTCTGCATGAAGGAGGAGATGAAGCCCACGGTGGCGGAGATGATCGGGATCACGCGCTTTTCCGTGGAGCCACCAATGCGCAGGATGAAGGCGGCCACCTTGGTCATGATGCCCGTCTTGTCCAGGCCCGCGCCGATGATCATGACCGCGATGATGGACACCACCGCGTTACTGGCGAAGCCGTTGAACAGGTCACGGGTGTCGACCAGTGAAGGCACCAGCGAATCGGGCAGCACCGTGGTGAGGCCGAGTAGCACCATGACCACCACGGCGGCCACATCCACGCGCACGATTTCGGAAACAAACAGGTAGATGGTGAAGGCCAGGAAGCCCAGCACCCAGATCATTTCAACGGTCAGCTCCAATGAATTCTCCTTTCGACTGCAAGGCGCCCAAAGGGCGCGTACTCTACCACCAGAAAGAAAAGGCCGGACGGCCAGGGGTATGGCGCATGCGCCCGGGTAATGACAAATGCCACATGAGGGAGAAGGGGTGATCCGGGAGACATGCCGGCCGTGTCCCGGGGCCGTTTGAATGCATGAGTTATGCCAAGCCGAATTTCTTCAGCTTGCGCCACAGCGACACGCGGTCGATGCCCAGCATGCGCGCGGCCCGGGACTTGTTGCCGCCACTTTGTTCCAGGGCCCAGCGCAGGTGCTCACGCTCGCGCTCGGCCAGAGAAGTGGCCGTGCCCGCTGTCTCAGGGCGGGGCGTCGCCGGCATGTACACTTCGTCGGGGAGATGGCTTGCCTCGATGTGTTCGCCGCTCGCCAGGGCCACGCCGCGGGCGACGATGTTCTCCAGCTCGCGCACGTTGCCGGGATAGTGGTAGGCCTGGAGCAGGCGCATGGCCTCGAGCTCGATGTCGTGCACCGGACGCTCCATCCGCCGCGCGTATTTTTCCAGGAAAAAGCGCGCCAGAAGGGCAATGTCGCTCCGCCGCTCCATCAGGCGCGGGAGGTGCAGGTTCACCACGTTGAGGCGGTAGAACAGGTCGGCGCGGAAACGACCCGCGTCCACTTCCGCGCGCAGATCCCGGTTGCTGGCGGCCACGAACCGCACGTCCACCCGGCGCGGCTTGGTGGCGCCCAGGCGCAGCACCTCCCGCTCCTGGATGACGCGCAACAGCTTCACCTGCATGGAGGCGGGCATTTCGCTCACCTCGTCCAGGAACAGGGTGCCGCCGGATGCGGCCTCGATGAGGCCAGTCTTGCCTCCGGTGGCGCCGGTGAAGGCGCCCTTATCGTGGCCGAACAGTTCGTTGGCCAGCAGTTCTTCGGAGAAGGCACCGCAGTTGATGGCGAGAAACGGGCCTGCGGCGCGCCGGCTGTGCGCGTGGATCTCACGCGCCATCAGTTCCTTGCCGGTGCCGCTTTCACCACTGATAAGGATGTTGCAGTCGGTGGGTGCCACCTGACGCGCGGTGGCGAGCACCGCCTGCATGTTCAGGTCGCGGGTGATGACGGGCGAATCGGCGGGGGTCTCCAGCCGCGAGCGCAGCTGCCGGTTTTCCTTCTTGAGGCGCACCTTCTCCGCAGCCTCGCGCACCACCTTGCGCACTTCCTCCAGGCGGAAGGGCTTGGCGAGGTAGTAGAACGCGCCCCCGCGCATGGCCTGCACGGCGGCGTCCAGGGTGGCGTAGCCCGTGACGATGATCACCTCCGTATCCGGCTGCAGTTGCCGGGCCCTGGCCAGCACCTGCATGCCGTCGACGCCTTCCATGCGCACATCGGTGAGCACCACGTCCACGGCGGTTTCCGCGAGGATGCGCAGGGCGTCCGCGCCCTGGGTGGTGGCCAGCACGTGATATCCCTCGCGGGTGAGCACGTGCTCGAGGTTTTTCAGCGCGACCGGCTCGTCTTCCACGACCAGCACGGTTGCAACGTCGCTGTCTCCGTTCATGCAATCTCCGTCGCGGCAGGTGAGTGCAGGGGCAGGTGGATGTGAAAGCGGGTGCCCGTCCCCGGCGAGCTGGTGACGCTGATGCTGCCGCCGTGTTCGGTGATGATCTCGTGGACGATGGCCAGGCCCAGACCGAAACCCTGGCCCACTGCCTTGGTAGTGAAGAAGGGGTCGAAGATGCGCAGCAGAATGTCGGGCGGGATGCCCGCGCCGGTGTCGCTCACGATCAATTCCACCGCGGGCGCACCCGCCACCGGCTGGGACGCCATGCGACCCTCGATGCAGATCTCGCCGCTGCCGCCCATGGCCTGCTGGGCGTTCTTGATCAGGTTGATGAGCACCTGTTGCAAACGCTGCTTGTCGGCGTGGATGTGCAGTCCCGGTTCGATGCCCAGTTGCACGCGGATCCCGCCCGGCAACTGACCGCGCACCAGGCGCAGGCTCTCCTGGACCAGGGCGTCCAGTGCCACCGGTTCGTGGCGGAAGGGGCGTTCGCGCGCGAATTCGAGCAGGGTTTGCACGATGCGCCGGGTGCGTTCGGTCTGCGCGTCGATCTGTTCCAGCATTTCCCGGCGCGCGCCGTCATGCAGCTCGTCGAACTCCTCCAGCAGGATCTGGCAGGTGGTGGAGATGTTGGACAGGGGATTGTTCAGCTCATGGGCCACGCCGGACAGCAGGGTGCCCAGGGAGGCGAGCTTCTGGGAACGCACCAGTTGCGCCTGCTGCGCCTCAAGGTCCTCCATCATGCGGTTGAAGGCGGCGGTGAGCGCGCGGATCTCCTTCTGCCGGGAATCGATGTGGATGCGGTGCACGCCGCCCTGGGCCACCCGCTGCATGCCGGTCTGGAGCTGGTACAGGGGACGCACCACCAAGTTGGAGAGCAGGCGCGCGGCGAAGATGCCGAACAGGGCCAGCAGGCCCACGCCGGCGAGCAAACGGGTGCGCGAAGCGGCCAGGCTTTCCCGCACCATGGCGCGTTCCGCCGCCCCCATTTCCTCGGCGCGTGTGGCGATCCACTTGCCTTCGTCGCGGATGCGTTCACCCAGGGGCGTGGTGTCGCTGTCCGGTCCGGCTTGGCCGAGCAGTTCGCGGTAGCGGCGCAGCACGTCCCGCAGCCGCTGCAATTCCTCGGCGCCGGCCACCCGCGCGAAGTCCCGTGCATGATCGTTCAGCGCGGCAAGCGCGGCGTCGGCATAGGCCAGACCTTGTTCCTGGTCGCTGCGCTGACGGTAGAGGAAGTAGTTCTTCTCGAAGCGCCGCATCTCCAGGGTGTCGCCGAGAAAGCGGGCGACGCGCTCGCCGGCACTGACCCAGGTCTCCAGCCGCTGCAGCTCCAGGAACGTGGCCACGGCAATGAGGATGATGGCCAGGCCGATGGCGGCGTAACTCCAGACGATCTTGCTGGCGATGCTGCGGGTGGCTGGGCTGGCCATGGAGGGCGACTGTTGCAAGGTGTTGCTTATTGCAACATGTATTGATGCATAATGCAACGGTTTGTACGGATTGCGGGGGGGCGGGTTGGTGAAAGGTTACCGGCCGCAAAGCCCTGGCGGCCCGCGTCGGTATGGCACGGTTATTGAAAGCGGTTGGGCCGATACCTTGGAGATGCCGCCATGCTGAGCAAGTGTTTCGCCGCCATCGCTTTCGCCGAAGCCGGTGAGCACGGGATTGCCCTGTCGCTGGTCGAGGAGGCCCGGAGGGCTGAAGCGCAGGAGATGAACGCAACCCCCGGCGAAGGCCTGCGGGAGGAATCTCCCAGCCAGGAGGCAAGGCTGGTCTCTTCGTAGAACCCGGGGCCGGTACCCGCCACAGTCATACGGCCACCCCGAAACAGCCGGCTCGCGAGTACGCGCCCGACCCTTGCGGTCGCGGGCTTCCCTGCGTTCGCAAAAAACCGTCCATTTTCCGTCAGCCCTTGCCACGAAGGCATTCCCCGTTAGAGGTGGTCATTGCCGGTGTCCGCTAGGCGTACCCTAGCGCGCTGCCGTGCTCTTGTTGGGTGTTCATCCAAGGTGTCGTCGCTTCCGTGCGAGCGCGGTTCTCCGGCACGTATCGGTCCGTAAAGGCCGACGCCCGGAGGCCGGGTTCCCGTCGTTCGCCAGACCCCATTCCAGCCTTGCGCAAGATCTCGGCGTCACCCATGTGTCCGGTGGGCTCGTTCCCGCCCGGTCCAGCGTGCACCCAGGTGCACGCCTGTCCAGTAATGCCAGTTAGGAGAAGCAGCGGCATGTCGTGCAAAAAGGCATCACAGCCATTAGGGCGGCGTTCGGGTCTGGCAGGGCCCGTTTCCTTTTTCGTTCTCACGCTCCTGGTGCTCATGGCGAGCGAACCGGCCCTCGCGCAGGTGCCGGCGGCGCCCGAGGGCATGGTGGCGCTTCCCGCCGAGGCGGGTGGCCTGCCCTGGTGGGGCTGGCCGCTGTTGCTGTTGGTGGTGACCTTCGTGCTGGGCATCGTCGCGGTGCTCGGGGGCGTCGGCGGCGGCGTGCTGTTCGTACCCATCGTGGGCGGTTTCTTTCCCTTCCATCTCGACTTCGTACGCGGCGCGGGTCTGCTGGTCGCCCTGGCCGGTGCGCTCGCGGCCGGGCCCGAGCTGCTGCGCTCGGGCATGGCCAGCCTGCGCCTGGCGCTGCCGCTGGCGCTCATCGCCTCCGCCTCCGCCATCGTGGGCGCCATGATGGGCCTTGCCCTGCCCACCAACGTGGTCAATACCGCGCTGGGCGTCACCATCCTCGGCATCGTGGTGTTGATGTGGGCCGCGAAAAAATCCGAGTACCCGGAGGTGCCGAAGGCCGATGCGCTTTCTTCGATCCTGCGCATCCACGGCATCTATCGTGAGGGTTCCACCGGCAAGGATATCGACTGGCGTGTCCACCGCACGCCCGGCGGCCTGGCCCTGTTCGTGGTCATCGGCGTCATGGCGGGTATGTTCGGCCTCGGCGCCGGCTGGGCCAACGTGCCGGTGCTGAACCTGCTCATGGGGGCACCGCTCAAGGTGTCCGTGGCGACTTCCAAGTTCATGCTGTCCATCGTCGATACGTCGGCGGCCTGGGTGTACATCAACCAGGGTGCGGTACTCGCCATGATCACGGTCCCGTCGGTGATCGGCATCATGCTGGGCTCGCTGGTAGGAGTGCGCCTGCTGAAGGTGGCCAACGCCGCGTTGGTGCGGAAAATCGTCATCGGCATGCTGCTCCTCGCGGGCAGCCGGGCCTTGCTGAAGGGCCTGGGGATCTGGGCCTAACAAGAGGACTAT
>JBAYQE010000088.1:0-11602 GCA_041677345.1 Thiohalomonadaceae bacterium | reverse complement strand
GGGAAATGCGGTCGTGCACCAGGCGCCTGCCGTAGCGCATGGTGAGCTCCCGCACGTCGACGACCACTTCCCGGTTCACAGGCCCATCTCACTGAACACCACGGAAAACACCGCGTCCACCACGATGACGAGGAAGATGGACTGTACCACGCTCACCGTGGTCTGGCGCCCCACGCTCTCGGCGCTGTCGGTGACGCGGAAGCCCTGGAAGCAGCCGATGCCGGCGATGATGGCGGCGAACACCGGCGCCTTGCCGACGCCGATGACGTAGGAGGCGAGGCTCACCGATTCGCTGACGCGCTCCACGAACACCGCGGGGCTCAGGCCCAGCACCGAGTTGGCGATGACGACGCCGCCGAACAGGCCCATGAAGTCGGCCCACACGGTGAGCAGCGGCAGCGCGATGATCAACGCCGCCAGCTTGGGCAGCACCAATTGCTCCACCGGATCGATTCCCATGGTGCGCATGGCATCGATCTCGTCGCTGACCTTCATGGTACCGATCTCGGCAGTGAAGGCGGAGCCGGTGCGGCCGGCGACAATCACCGCGGTGATGAGCGGCGCCAATTCGCGCAGCATGGCCAAGCCCACCAGGTCGGCGATGTACATATTGGCGCCGTACTGGCGCAACTGCACGCCGCCCTGATAGGCGATGACCACGCCCAACAGGAAAGCCAGCAGGCCCACGATGGGCAGGGCACGGTAACCCGAGGCCTCGAGACTCTTGAAAAACGGGCGCCAGCGCACCTGGCGGGAGCCCACCAATACCGTGCCAGCGGTCAAGGAGGTGTGGCCGATGAAAGACAGAAAACCGGTACCCTGCACCAGCAGACCGGTACTCACATGCCCCAGGTGTTCCAGATAGCTCCGGCGCGGCGCAGCGGCCAGGCTGGCCTCCGCAGGTGCATGGCGTGCCACCATTTCCAGCAGCGAGGCCATGCTCGCCCCCATGCCGTCATATACGATCTCGCGCCCGTCTTTCTCCAGGCGGCAACGCAGGCGATGCAACAGTAGGGCGCCCGCGGAATCGATGGCACTGAGCGCAGAGACGTCGATGTGAACGGGGCCCGTACCCGGCACGGTGAAGCCCGCCAGCCGACGCTCGATACGTCCCAGTTCCATTGCCGTCCACGGGCCCAGACAACGGATGCGCTCCGCTTCCAGGTACATGCCGGCTTGTTGTTGTTCTGGCTCCGGCCGCTCCATGTTCGACCGTCCTTCCCCTTCCGTTCTGTCCTAGGGTGCCGTCTTTGCCCAGCAGCGTAACACTTCTGCCACGCTCCATGCCTGCGCGATGCAGCCTCGCGGCAGGTAGGGCGGCTCGGCATCGAAGATCTCGCTCACGGAGCCCACGCAGGCTTCCCCGAAATGGGCGACGAAACCTTCCAGCGCCCGCCGCGCACCGGCCTTGTCATCCGGATGGACACGCAGCCAGGCATCCACGAACGGACCCGCCAGCCAACCCCACACCGTCCCCTGGTGATAAGCGGCGTCACGGGCATGCAGGTCGCCGAAGTAACGCGGCTTGTAATCCGGGTGCTCGCGCGCGAGGGAGCGCAGTCCCACGGGCGTGAGCAGGCGGCTCTCCACCTGACGCAGCACGGGTTCCCAGCGTTCCTCCACCAGAATCGGGTGGCGCAACGAGAAGGTGAGCAACTGGTTTGGGCGGAAGGCCGTGTCGTCACCGTTCTCACCGTCCACCACATCGTAGAGATAACCGCCCTTCTCGTACCAGAAACGGGCGTTGAAGGACGCCTGCGCCCGCACTGCGTGCGCGGCGTAAGACTCCGCCGCGGCATCGCCGTACTCCTCGCGCACCCACGATTCCAGCAGCCGCAGGGCGTTGTACCACAGGCCGTTGATCTCCACGGCCTTGCCGCGGCGCGGCGTCACCACCCAGTCGCCCACCTTGGCGTCCATCCAGGTGAGCTGATAGCCGTCCAGGCCCTGTCTGAGCAAGCCGTCCTCCGGGTCCACGCCGATGCAAAAACGCGTGCCGCGCAGGTGCTCGGCAACGATCTTCTCCAGGGACGGCAGCAGGGCGCGCAGGGTGCGCCGATCACCCGTGTGGGTCACGTAGCGATCGATGGCGTGGAAAAACCAGAGGGTGGCGTCGGCGGTGTGGTACAGGCCCTCGTCGTTGCCCTCCGGGAACATGTTGGGGATGAGGCCGTCACGCACGTAATGGCCGAAGGTGCGCAGGATCCAGCCCGCCTCCATCTGCCGCCCGGTGGTCAGCGTGAGCCCCTCCAGGGAGATCATGGTGTCGCGGCCCCAGTCGGTGAACCAGTGGTAGCCGGCGATGAGCGTGCACGCCTCGTCGCCGGCGGCGTGGGCGCGCGCAGCATCCTTCGCCCGCCCCGCGGGCTTGATGATGAACTGATCGGCGGCGAGCACCAGTTCCTCCACGGGAGTGTCGCGCACCCGCGGGTCGGCCATGTTCACCAGGCGCTCACGCCGGCGACGCTCGTAATCCAGCGCCTCCTCCGGCTCCAGGGCCAGCACGGTGTGCCAGGGCTCGGTGGAGGCAACGAAGGCGGCGTCGCGGCCAGGGCTCAGGTCGGCCGCGAAATAGCCCGGGGTCCACATGGTGCCGCGCGAGTCGTAGCCGCGATCGGCTTCCACACGCAGAAACACCTCCTTGGTGATGCCGCCGTCGGCCACCATCGCCGATCGGGTACCCCGCATGAGCACGCGCAACACCGGGAGCTCCGGCCCGCCGGAGATCTCATAATGCTCTCCCACCACCTTCAGCTCATAGGGCCAGGTGGAGCGGACCTCGTTGCGCCCTTCATGGGAGCGAAAATGCATGGACGGGCGCACTTCAAGGCGCAGGGGTTCGGGGCCGGCGAGCTGACGATAGACCAGATAAACGGTGTTCTGCCGGTGCGGCATGAACAGGTGGCGCTCGATGACCACGTCTTCCATCTCGAAGCGCCACACGGGCAACCCGGCCTCGAGGCGGAATTCCCGCAGATGATCGCGCGCCGGCATGTCCAGCTCGCCGATGCCGCGTTCCTCACCGCCCAGGCACAGGCTGCGGCCGTCCGGCAGCCGCACCGTCTCTACCACGTGCTTGAGCATGATCATGCGCCCGAGTGGCGCCGGCATGGCCGCCACCAGCATGCCGTGATAACGGCGCGTGGTAACGCCCGAGACCGTGCCCGAGGCGTAACCGCCCAGGCCATTGGTTACCAGCCATTCGCGCGTGAGCAACGCCTCGGTGTCACCGCCACTCGCCGGCCAGGCCATGCTGCGCACGAGATCGGCCGCGCTCACGATCAGGTCCTCGGCACCAGCACAACCGCTGAATGGCCCGGGATCCACCAGCTCTCTTCGTAATCCCATGGGTAAGTTCCGCGTCCCCCGTAGATCGGATTTTCACTGGACCAGATCACGTGCCAGGCACAGCCTTCGGGCGGCGCGATGAGCGGTTCGGGCGCAGGTTCGAGGTGAAGGTCGCGGCCCAGATTGACCACCAGCAGGCGCTCGTCGTCCGGGCCGAAAAAACGCAACACGAAACTCTCCGGCCCGAGCACGGCACCGTCCACCGTGATGTCCTCCGCGGAGAACACCGGGTCGCGGCGGCGCAGCGCAATCAGGTCGCGATACATCCGGTAGACATGCCGGTGGAGTTCGCGTTCCGCAAGATTGAGCTTGGATCGGATGAAGGTTCCCGGGTCCGCAGGATCAGGCAGGAACGACTGCATCTCGGGTTGGGCCAGACTGCGAAACTGCGCGAGGAATTTGGCGCGTCCCTCACGCACGGTGCGCGCCAGGCCGTCGCGGTGATCGGCGAAGTAGTAAAACGGTGTGGATGCAGCAAACTCCTGCCCCTGGAAGATCAGCGGCGTCTGCTGCGCCAGCATGACCAGGGCGCTCATGGCGCGAAACCGCCCGGGACTGGTCATCATGTGGCAGCGCAAGCCGCGACCGGAGTTGGCCACCTGATCGTGATTTTCAAGAAAATGAATGAAGCGCTGGCGCGGGATGCCGCGGGTGGGCGTGCCGCGTCGCTGGCGCTGCCACGAGTAGCGCTGGCCCTGGTACAGGAAGCCGTACTTGGCCGCCGACACCAGTTCCTGGGGTTTGCCGTGATAGTCCGTGTAGTAAGCCTCGTTGCGGCCCGTCATGGCCACCATGGCGCTGTGGTGGAAGTCGTCGTTCCAGAGCGCGTCCACACCGTAGCCGCCCTGCTCGGGGTTGCGTACCAGCTTCACCCGCTGGGGTTCGTTCTCCGCGGTCACGTAGATGCGCCGCCCCTGTCCGGCCTCGCGGACGCGGCGGGTCACCGCGGCGATGATGTGTTCGGCCGACTCGTCGTGAATGTCCTGGGTGGCGTCCAGCCGCAAACCGTCCAGGTGGTATTCGTCGATCCAGTAGGCGGCATTGGCCATGAAGAACTCGCGCACCGGACCACAGTCGGGACCGTCGAAATTGATGGCCGCGCCCCACTCGGTGGTGCGCGAGGGATGCACGTAGGCCGCCGAGAACTCGCCGAGGTAATTGCCCTCGGGCCCGAAGTGGTTGTAGACCACGTCGAGGATCACCCCCAGGCCGAAGGCATGGGCCTCGTCCACGAAGCGGCGCATTTCGTCCGGAGTGCCGTAGAGGCGCGTGGGGGCGAACAGGTCCACGCCGTCGTAACCCCAGCCGAAGCGCCCCACGAAATCCGCCACCGGCAGGAGCTCGATGCAGGTGACGCCCAGGTCCGCCAGAGCCTGGAGCTGCTGGCGCGCCGCGGTCCAGGTGCCTTCCTCGGTGAACGTGCCCACGTGCACTTCGTAGAGCACTTGGCCGCGCCAGTCGATGCCCTGCCAACCCTCGTCACTCCAGGCGAAAGTGGGGTCGATGATCTCCGAGGGCCCGTGGGGCCCCTCCGGCTGAAAGCGGGACGCCGGATCGGGTAAGGCACGCTTGCCATCCAGCAGGTAGCGGTAGCGGTTACCCGCGGCGGCCTCCGCCACCAGACCGCTGTAGTAACCACCGTCCTCCGGCGCCAGCAGGGTGCGCTGCCCGGAATCCTCGATGATTACCTCCACGTGTCGTGCGCGCGGCGCCCATACCCGGAAATGCACGCCACGGGGCTGCACCTCCGCTCCCACGGGCAGCCGGCGCCGAGGCGTTTCCTGCATGGCGTCCCGTCCCTGTGCCTGGTCCGGGGGGTAAGTGTAGCCGCGGCTTTCAACCCACCTCGCCGGGCGACAGCCAGGCCCTGCCGTCCGCCGCCACGAGCAGGTCAGCCGCCTCCGGGCCCCAGCTGCCCGGGTTGTAGTTGGGGAAATCGGGCGGCGGGTTGTGGGTCCAGAAATCGACCAGCGGCATGAGCCAGCGCCAGGCCGCCTCCACCTGGTCGGCACGCATGAACAGGGTGGGGTCGCCTTCCATCAGGTCCCGCAGCAAGGTCTCGTAGGCGGCCGGCACGTCCGTACCGAAGGCCTCGCGGTAGTTGAAGCGCATCTGCACCGGCTTGAGGCACATGCAATAGCCCGGTTCCTTCGCGGCGAAGTGCAGCCGCACCCCCTGATCGGGCTTGATGCGTACCACCAGTTGCGCCGGTGCGGCGTTCAGCCCCACGCAGCCGGGAAAGAAGCAGTGAGGTACGGAGCGGAAGCGGATGGCGATCTCCGACAGGTCCGCCGCCAGGCGCTTGCCGCTGCGCAGGTAGAACGGCACGCCTTGCCAGCGCCAGTTGTCGACGAAGGCCCGCACGGCAGCGAAGGTCTCCGTGTGCGACCCGGGCGCCACATCCTGCTCCTCGCGATAGGCCTGCACCCGATCACCGCCCAGCCAACCGCCCCGGTACTGTCCGCGTGCGGCCACCTGATGGATGGTGTGGGGCTCAATGCGTCGCAGGGCGTTCATCACGTCCATCTTGCGGCTGCGGATCTCCTCCGGTGCGTACGACACCGGCGGCTCCATGGCCGTGAGGCACAGGAGCTGGATCAGGTGGTTCTGCACCATATCGCGTAGGGCGCCGGTGCGTTCGTAGTAGCCGCCGCGCTCGCCGATGCCCTCCCGCTCGGCCACCGTAATCGCCACGTGGTCCACATAGTTGCGGTTCCATATGGGCTCGAAGATGGGATTGGCGAAGCGCAGCGCGAGCACGTTCTGCACCGTCTCCTTTCCCAGGAAGTGATCGATGCGGAAGATCTGCCCCTCGTGGAAATGGCGGCACAGTTCGGCATTGATGGCCAGGAAGGATTCCAGGTCATATCCGAGCGGCTTCTCCACCACCACCCGCACCCTCGCCCGCTCCCGGTGCAGGCCCTGGGCCGCGAGATACTGCACAGCGGTGGCGAACAGACTGGGCGGGACGGCCAGGTAGAACACCACGTCGGGAAGCGTATTCCAGGCGCGGGCCTGCGACTCCAGGAGTTCGGCCAGGCGAGCATAATCCTGCGGTTCCTGCACATCGAAGGACAGGTAACGCAGTGCCACGGCAAATGCATCCCAATCGGCCTGCGCGGGCTCGCCGCGCCGGGAGTGACGCCCCACGGCCTCGCGATAGTGGGCCGCGAGCACCCCGTCGTCCAGAGGCCGCCGTCCCAGGCCCAGCAACACGAAGGGCTCGGGCAGTTGCCCGTCGAGCTTGAGATTGAACAGCGCGGGCAGGATCTTCCGGGCCGCCAGGCTCCCGGTGGCGCCGAACAGCACGAACACCACGCCCCCGCGGCCCGTCATGGCGGGTCCCTCTTACAGGGCTGACAGGCTGCACGGGACAAGCCCATGTGCCGGCGGTCGACAGGTTTCATAACGCAACTGTAGGCCGGGTTGCGCGGTACTTGCCCGTCCCCGCAGGCGCGTCAGCCATGATGACACGCCCGCTGCCAAGCCTGGATTTTCACCCTCCGCCGATGCGGTTTAACATTCGCCCCTTCGCTGACAACCGACTCGAGAAGAGGACCTCGATGGAGGAGTACGCCTACACCCTGGAAATGAGCGTGCGCGATTACGAGTGCGACATGCAGGGCATCGTCAACAACGCCGTGTACCAGAACTATCTGGAGCACGTGCGCCACGAATACCTCAAGTCGATCGGCGTGGACTTCGCCGACTATGCGCGGCGCGGCATCAACTTCGTGGTGGTGCGCATCGAAATGGATTACAAACACCCGCTCACGTCCGGGGAACGTTTCGTGGTGAGCCTCAACATGGTGCGCGAATCCCGCATCCGCTTCGCCTTCCACCAGGACATCTACCGCCTGCCGGACATGAAACCCGTGCTCAAGGCCAAGGTCATCGGTACCGCCATGAATGCCAACGGCCGACCTGAGATTCCCGCCGAGGTGGAAAAGCTGCTCGGTGGTTGTGAGGAAAAAAGCTGAAACACGGGGACACGGGGTGAGAACTGCGAGTAGGTCACGTTGCGAAGCTAGGTGACATTCTTCGGAAATCGTGGCGAAGATGTCAGGTAGCGCTGCGCGCAACCTGACCTACACCTCACCTCGTCGACCCTGATCCAGAATTCTTCTGTCTTACATCACGCGTAGCTCTTGCGCGCGCCGCGCCGGCCGGGGGTTTTCTTCTGGATGATGACGCCCTTGACGGCATCCGGACCCGACAATTTCTGCATGGGATAGGCGGTGTTCAGGGCTGCGATGTGCCACTGTTCGTCGATGATCTTCAGTTGTCGGAAGATATATTCCTCATTATGCCAGGCGATCACAAAGGAACCGTCACGTGCCACGCCTTCCGGATCGATCACGATCACTTCACCTTCCATGAATTCCGGTTCCATGCTGTCACCGAGCACCATGAGGACGTAGGGCTCCTTTGCCTGGCAGGCCGCGGCCATGGGATCACGTTCAAGTTCGTCGGCTCTGGCGATGGGAATGAATTTCTCTAGGCTCATGAAACCTTCTCCAATGCAGGACCCGTGGCCCGGCATTTTTGCACAGGACTTGTACGCGTTAAAATCGCGCCACGTCCGAATGATCCAAAGGTAAACGATGAAACGCTACACCGACCTGGTCACAGAAGCCCTCACACGCGTACGGGAAATCATGCCCTGGGACCTGACCGAACGACTGGAGCAGAATCCCGGGATCATCCTGCTCGACGTGCGTGAACCGGCGGAATTCCAGGCCATGCACATCCCCGGTTCCATCAACGTGCCGCGCGGCATCCTGGAGTCTTCCTGCGACTGGGACTACGACGACACCATCCCTGAACTTGCCGCCGGCCACGAACGCGAGGTCGTGGTGATCTGCCGCTCCGGTAACCGCTCCGTACTTGCCGCAGACGTGATGCAGCAGATGGGGTTCACCAACGTCGTCTCCCTCAAGACCGGTGTGCGTGGCTGGAACGAATACGATCAGCCCCTGGTCGATGCCGACGGCAACACCGTGGACGTCGACGCCGCCGACGAAGCCCTCGCCTCCCGTGTCCGCCCGGACCAGCTCCGACCGAAGTAAGGAGCAAAAAAAGATTTCAACGCAAAGACACGAAGGCCGCAAAGCACGCAAAGAACACCATTGGTTTGGCTTTGCGTCCTTCGCGTCCTTTGCGTCTTTACGTTGTGCTGTTCTTCTGTTAGTGGCCCCTAGTGTTCGCCGCGGCGGATCTGTTCTGCGGAACGGAACCAGTTGAGCTTTTCGTGCAGTTTCACCACATGGCCGACCACGATCAGCGTCGGGGCGTGGATTTCCTTGCCGGCGATGTCCTGGTTGATGCTGGCGAGGGTACCGGTGAATACGCGCTGGCGCGGGGTGGTGGCCTGCTGCACCAGGGCGACCGGGGTATCTTGCGGCAGGCCGTAGGCCTGGAGCTGTTCGCAGATGACCGGCAGACCCTTGAGGCCCATGTAGAACACCACGGTCTGGTTGGGAGCCGCGAGGCTCTTCCAGCTCAGGTTCATGGTGCCGTCCTTCAGGTGGCCGGTGACGAACACCACCGCCTGGGAGTGGTCACGATGGGTGAGCGGAATGCCGGCGTAGGCGGCGGTGCCTAGGGCGGCCGTGATGCCCGGCACCACCTGGAAGGTGACGCCGTTGGCCATGAGCGTTTCGATCTCCTCGCCGCCGCGGCCGAATACGAACGGGTCGCCGCCCTTCAGACGGCACACGCGCTTGCCCTGCTTGGCCAGGTCGACCAGCAATTGGTTGATCTGGTGCTGGGGCACGGCGTGGTTGTCGCGCTCCTTGCCCACGTAGATACGCTCGGCATCGCGGCGGCACAGGTTCAGCACGTCTTCGGAAACAAGTCGGTCATAGACCACCGCATCGGCCTGCTGCATGAGGCGCAGGGCACGGAAGGTGAGCAGGTCCGGATCGCCGGGACCGCCGCCCACCAGGTAGACCTCGCCTTCATTTTTCTCTTCGCCCTCGGCGATGGCCCGTTGCAGGGCCTGCTCGGCCTCCTCGTCCTTGCCCGAGAACACCAGCTCGGCGATGCGGCCCTGCAGGATACCTTCCCAGAACACGCGCCGGGCGGTGACGTCCTTGAAACGGGCCTTCACGTCATTGCGGTAGCGCTCCACCATGGCGGCCAGGCGGCCGTAGGTGGAGGGAATGGCGGCCTCCAGGCGGGTACGCAGCAGCCGCGCCAGCACCGGTGAGGCACCGCCCGTGGAGACGGCGATCTGCACCGGCGAGCGGTCGATGATGGACGGCATCACGAAGCTGCACAGCTCCGGGTTGTCCACCACGTTCACGGGGATGCCGCGCTTCTTGCAAAGCTGGGAGACCTCGCGGTTCACGTCCTGATCGTCGGTGGCAGCCACCACGATCATGCGGCCATCCAGGTCCGACGGGGTGAAATGGCCGCGGCGCCAGTTGATGCGGTGTTCTTCCGCCTCGCTGAGCAGGTTAGGACACAGTTCCGGGGCCACCACGCCCACCTTGGCACCGGCCTCTTGCAGCAGCGCAGCCTTACGGGCCGCCACCTCACCGCCACCCACCACCAGCACCGGCTGGGCACGCACGTTCATGAAAACGGGTAGAAAATCCATGGGAAATCTCAGGGCCTGAAAGCCGACATTGCCCGGAAGTGTATCCCCGGGGAGGCCTTTGCGTTATATCTCATTAGGAATGGTTAATATTCGAGGCGAACAAAAAAGCCTTAACCACGGGGGACACGGGGAACACGGGGCAAGAAGCTCTCTGTGGTGTGGAGAAACAGCCGTAGGAGCGGCCTCAGGCCGCGATATCGCACCATGCCTGGGCAATCGCGGCCTGAGGCCGCTCCTACAAGAGAGAGGATTTCCCCGTGTCCCCCGTGGTTCAATCTTGATCCCGCCTCAGCGGGACAGGACCGCCATCCCGCCCATGTAGGGCTGCAAGGCTTCGGGGATGCGGATGCTGCCGTCGGCCTGCTGGTAGTTTTCCATCACGGCCACCAGCGTGCGACCCACGGCCAGGCCGGAGCCGTTGAGGGTGTGCAGGAGTTCGGGCTTGCCGGTCTCGGGGTTGCGCCAGCGGGCCTGCATGCGGCGGGCCTGAAAGTCCACGAAGTTGGAGCAGGAGGATATCTCGCGGTACTTGCCCTGCCCCGGCAGCCAGACCTCCAGGTCGTAGGTCTTGGCGGAGGAAAAGCCCATGTCGCCGGCGCACAAGGCCATCACCCGGTACGGCAGGCCGAGCTTTTGCAGGATCTTCTCCGCATGGCCGGTGAGATCCTCCAGGGCCTGCCAGGAATCCTCGGGCCGCACCATCTGCACCAGCTCCACCTTCTCGAACTGGTGCTGGCGGATCATGCCGCGGGTGTCCTTGCCGTAGGCGCCGGCCTCACTGCGGAAGCAGGGGGTGTGGGCCACGTACTTCACCGGCATCTTCGCCGCCTCGATGATCTCGTCGCGGGCGATATTGGTGACCGGCACCTCGGCGGTGGGGATCAGGTAGTAATTCTGCTCGCCGCGCAGGGCGAACAAGTCCTGTTCGAACTTGGGTAACTGGCCGGTGCCGCGCAGGCTGTCGGCGTTCACCAAGTACGGCACGTAGGTCTCGGTATAGCCGTGCTCGCCGGTGTGGGTATCCAGCATGAACTGGATGAGGGCACGGTGCAGGCGCGCCAGCGGGCCGCGCATGAGCGAAAAGCGTGCGCCGGTGATCTTGGCGGCGGTGTCGAAGTCCAGCATGCCCAGGCCGTTGCCCAGGTCCACGTGGTCCTTGGGTTCGAAATCGAACGTGGCCGGCGTACCGCAGCGGCGCACCTCTACGTTGTCCTCCTCGTCCTTGCCGTCGGGCACGGACTCGTGGGGGATGTTGGGCACGCCCAGGACGATGGTGTTCAGCTCCTCCTGGATGGCCGAAAGGCGCGCCTCCGCCTCCTTGAGCCTGTCACCCAGCCCGGCGACGGCCGCCATCAACGGCGCCGCGTCCTCGCCCTTGGCCTTGGCCTGGCCGATGGCCTTGGACTTGGCATTGCGCTCCGCCTGCAACTCCTGGGTACGCGTCTGCAGGTCCTTGCGCTCCGCCTCCAGGCGGGCGATGGCAGCGGTGTCGAGCACGAAACCCCGCCGCGCCAGCTTGGCGGCAGTGGCCTCGAGATCACTACGAAACAGACGCGGGTCAAGCATTGGTACGCCTTTCAAAAATCCGGTCGAAGAAAAAAAGCATTAACCACGGGGGACACGGGGAACACGGGGAAAATCCCTTCTCCT